>CAZDGP010000188.1:0-1529 GCA_964505085.1 uncultured Thermoplasmatales archaeon | reverse complement strand
CGTTCACGTGTTGCTGCGGGCCCACGCGTCCTGGGGGAGCTGGTCGTAGATGCCGGGCTCCTGCTGGTCCTCGCTGGCGGCGTCGGCCACGCGCTTGATCTCGTCGTCGCGGACGCGCCAGTAGTACGCGCGGAGGGTCTGACCGTTCTCGGACTGGTACGTCTCGCGGCGGAAGGTGAGGAGCTTCTTCGCCTCGAGGGTGTAGAAGATGCTGCGCACCTCGGGGTCGAGGGTGTCGTCGTCCACCTCGCTGGCGCGGCCGAAGACCTCGGCCACCACCTGGGCGATGGCTTGGGCGTCGTCCTCGTGCATGTCGAACGTGTGCTCGAGAGCGTAGGAGAGGCTCGAGATGCGTTCCTGGGGAGCGTTGGGGGAGAGGGTTTCGGTTTCGAGAGCAACACCATCGGCGACCATTGGGCAACGACCTCGACACTACCCTCTGCGGAAGGGGGTTATAACCCGTTGTTGAACAGGTGCTAACCAGGTCCTTGTACGGTCCTTGCCCAACCCCCCGCATCGACGGTAGAACCAAGACCCAGGGGCCCCCTACGGCCACGTGATGGGACTCCTGGAGCGCGTGGACGCGGTCTTCTTCGACGTGGACAACACGCTCTACCCCCTGGAGGCGGACATGGAGCGGGCCCTCGCCCACCTCCAGGAGAGCCACGGTGACCTCCTGCCCTCGACGCCTGGGGAGCTCTCGGACCTCTACTGGGCGGAGTCCCGCACCCTCTTCGACGACGTGTGGGGGTGGGAGGCCTTCTGCAACGACCCCGACGGGTTCCAGGTGCAGCTCTTCGACCGCATCCTCCACCACCTCCACGGCGACGGCCACGACGGTTCCCACCCGGACGGCCACTCTCTGCCCCTCACGGGGAAGGAGCTCCACGCCCACCACGTGGCCCACCGCTTCGCCACCATGTCGCCCTTCCCCGGGGCCATGGAGACCCTGGAGGAGGTGGCCCGCACCCACACCGTGGGCATCATCACCAACGGGCCCGGCGCCCTCCAGCGCCGGAAGCTCCAGGGGCTCGGCGTCCCCGAGCACGTGCCCGAGGACCTCACCTTCGTAAGCGGTGAGGTGGGGCACCACAAGCCCCACAAGCGCATCTTCCAGCGCGCCTGCGAGGCCGCCGGCGTGGACCCCGCGCGGTGCCTCATGATCGGCGACGGCCTGGAGTACGACATCCCCGCGAAGGCCCTCGGGTGGCAGGCGGTGTGGTTCAACGCCGTGGGGCTGGAGGACCCCGCGAGCTGGAGCGACGTGGGGTACAAGCCCGACGCCATCGCCCGGGACTACGCGGGGCTCCGGTCGGCCCTGGGCCTCTAAGCTCCGCGGCGGCGCGGGTCCACAAGCCTATAACCGAGGACCCCCCTCCAACCTCCTGGAGCCCATGGACCCGGACGATCTTCCCAGCGAGCTGAACGTCGACGTCTCCAGCATGGTCCAGACCCTGAGCCGCAGGTTCCACGAGAACCCCCTCGCGGGGCTGCGGGAGGCCGTGCAGAACGCCCTGGACGCCGTCCGG
>CAZDGP010000187.1:0-1547 GCA_964505085.1 uncultured Thermoplasmatales archaeon | reverse complement strand
ACAGCCCCAAGAACGGGCACGTCCAGCTCCTGCAGATGGACGGGCACTTCACGGATTCGGAGTTCGAGGAGGCCCTGGACATGGCCATCGAAGCCTGCAAGGAGATCCACGAGATCCAGCAGCAGGCCCTGGTGCGACGATGGGAAAGCGAAGCCGACGAGGAGGAGGATTGACATGGGTGGAGAGGACAGCGTCGTAAGCGAGCTCAAGCGGGATTACATCCTCAAGCAGATCAGCGAGGGTCGCCGCTTCGACGGCCGCGACTTCGACGAGTACCGGCCCATCGACATCCAGGTGGACTTCATCGAGCAGTCCGCGGGAAGCGCCCGCGTGAAGCTCGGGGACACCGATGTCGTCGTGGGCATCAGCATGCAGGTGGGCGACCCCTACAGCGACTCGCCCAACAGCGGTGTCATGACCACGGCGGCGGAGCTCATCCCCATGGCGAGCCCCGAGTTCGAGTCGGGGCCGCCGGGTCCGGAGGCGACGGAGCTCGCCCGTGTGGTGGACCGCGGCATCCGTGAGACGGACACGCTGGACCTCGAGGAGCTCTGCATCGAGCCCGGGGAGAAGGTGTGGATCTGCTTCTTCGACATGCACATCATCGACTACGATGGGAACCTCTTCGACGCCTGCGCCATGGGGGCGTTGGCGGCGGCCCTGTCGGGCACCGTGCCCAACGAGGCCCACGACCTCGGGGAGGACGTGCCCATCCCGGTGAACCACCTGCCCGTGAGCGTCACGTCCATGAAGCTCGGGGACGAGATCGTGATGGACCCCGGCCTCGTGGAGGACAAGGTGGGCGGTCCCCGCCTCACCGTGAGCTACGACGAGAACGATGACCTCACGGCGATGCAGAAGGGCCTCATCGGGGGGTTCACCCCCGAAGAGGTGAAAAGTATTATAAAGAGGAGCCGGGATAAGGCGCGCGATATCCGGGATCTCGTGGTGAAGGCCGCCGGCCGCACCATCTGAGTCCCACCCTGGAGGTCCCCCTCATGGCGAAGAAGAAGAAGTCGAACAGCGTGGGCCGCTTCGGCGCACGTTACGGTGTCCGCATCCGCCGACGCGTCCGCGAGATCGAGACGCGTCAGCGGCAGAAGCACCGGTGCCCCCAGTGCGGGTACAAGAAGGTGAAGCGCGAATCCGCCGGTATCTGGCGGTGCCGCAAGTGCGACCACAAGTTCGCCGGAGGTGCCTACGTCCCGGAGACGCCGGGGTACAAGGCGAGCCAGCGCCAGCTGAAGGAGGCGCTTGCCCGGGACGAGGACGAGTTCGCTGACGACGAGGACGACGGGTCTCCCGGTGTCCTGGACGAGAGCGAGACCGTTGCGCCTGGCGAGTCCGCAGGACCGGCTGCGTCGACGCTCGGCGAAGCCGAAGGAGACGCAGGCGATGCGGATGTGGCCGCTGAGGTCCCCGAGGAGCCAGAAGCCTCCACCGACGTCGTCGCCGAAGAGGACGAAGGCGAAGTGCCCGCGCCGGAGTCCGTAGGACCCGGTGCCACGACATCCGGCGAAGCCGGCGGAGTGGCACCGGAGGAGCTC
>CAZDGP010000186.1:0-1582 GCA_964505085.1 uncultured Thermoplasmatales archaeon | reverse complement strand
CCTACGAGTACACCCGGGAGCAGGTGGAGGCTGGCCTCAACGTCACCACCCGCGGAACGCCCCTGAACGAGCCCGTGCGGGAGGTGGCGCGGGAGGCGTTCAGCCTCGTGGACCCCGGCGCCGTCGCGGGGTGCCTCGACGCGACCCGCACCACGGTGGATCGGGAGACGCGCCTCCCCCCGGATCCTCCCGAGAACATGGATGACGTGGAGGAGCGGCGTGTGCGTTTGCAGGCCGACGCCAAGATGCACGGCCGCTGCCTCGTGCATGCGCTCACGGACCCCGTGGTGGCGAAGCTGCAGAACGAGGCCATCCCTCGCGTTGCGGGTATCGGCACCGAGGTCATGACCGGCGTGACCGCCACCGCCACCACCACGCGGGGTATCCACGCGAACACCAGCGCCACCCTCTCGGACCTCCCCAACCAGCTTGGGGACGTGACGAACTCCACCGCCGACGCGGTGAACGCCACGCGGGGCGACGCCACCTCCGTCGTGAAGAACCTAAGCGTTACGGGGCCGCGGTCGTTCCTGCCGGAGTTCCTGCGGAACCTCACCACGCCCGTGGAGCATCCTCTCGTGGGGAGCGGTCTCTACGGTGCCGTGCAGGACATCGAGGAGGCCGCGGGCGTGCCCCTGGTGGAGGCGGTGGACAGCACCCACGCCGACCTCGCCGTCCACAACGGCACCGCGTGGGTGCTCGTGGAGAACGTGCCCACGGGCACCCCCGAGGATGTGGACGTGGACGGTGACGGGGAGGACGAGCTGCGCGTCACCGTCAGGAACCGGGACAACACCTTGCCCCTGCACCTCGTGCCGGGGCGCACCGAGCACGCGCCCCACCTCCAGGTGGAGCGCTTGGGCGAGGCAGGCAGCGTGGAGACGGTGGCGGCGTTCCTCCAGCACCCCGACACCCCCCACGTCACGGTGCTCGCAGTCTCCCCCAACGGGAGCCTCCCCGATGCCGCGAGCGTGGGCCTCCGCGCCGCCCATATCCGGGATGAAGCGCCGGCCATGGATGTTGTGGCTTCCACGAGCGATGGTCCGGCTCCGGCGTTCCACGCGAGCGTCATCCCCGTGGAGATCACGGAGGAGGGCAAGACGGTCGCGAAGGGTCGCACCGTGAGCATGAACCTCACCGCGCCCGCCCTCGAGGGCACCGGCGGCGCCACCGTGACGGTGGAGAACGGAACCCACGGCGTCCGGTGGAACGCCAGCACCCCGGGGAACGCGCAAGTGACCTTCGTGGATGTGAACGGGACCGACAGCTACGGCGCTCGAGCGAGCGTCGAGAACGGTCCTGCCGCGTGGAGCCTCACCCGGGACACCACCCCCCACAGCGTGAGCTGGACCGGGGACGGCCTCGGGGATCCCACCGGGGGCCTCGTCGAGGCCGCGGCGGCGGACGCGGTGACCCTCGACCTCCGGGACACGCTCGGCGATGGCGATGACAACGTGACCGTGGACGCCACCGGCGTCCAATCGGCCTGGAGCGTCACCGCCACCCCCGGGTCCTCCATCAGCGTGAACGCCAACGAAGCCCCTGAGAGCGTCGATCTCGTGGACGATCGGGGCGCCGGGGA
>CAZDGP010000185.1:0-1614 GCA_964505085.1 uncultured Thermoplasmatales archaeon | reverse complement strand
GCTGGGGGGACCTCGTCCTCGAGCACGTGGCCCTCCTCGACGTGGGGAAGTAGGTGAGGCTGCTCCGGGGGGCTTAGCCCTGGCCACCCTTCCCCCCGGCAGCGTGACGCCCGCCACCCGCCGCGCCTTGGGCACCACGCCCGCAGCCACCTCCCCCTCCCAGGTCGACACTTCCCCACCGCCCGCCCCCAGCGAGCGGGCGGAGTACGATAGGAGGCTCCGCTCGCTGTACACCCCGCCCCGGCCGCCCGCAGCCACCTCCCCCGCTGCCGGCCTTCGCCTACACCCCGCCCCCGGCCGCCCGCAGCCACCTCCCCGCGCACGTGGCAACACCCTTATAACCCGAGGGACCCGTTCCAACACGTGGGATGCACATGAGCCCCATGATCAAGCCGGGGGACCCGCCTGTCCCCCTGGACGTCCTCTCCCAAGCCCGAGCCTCCCTGCCCAGGGACCACGGCTTCACGTACCACCGGGAGGACGGGCGCCAGTTCCTCCTCGCCCGCGTGCCCGCGGACCGACCCGACCCCGCGGTGCACCTCGAGGCCATGAGCTTCAGCGTGGACGAGACCGACCTCCAGCACGTCCACGACGTCCTCCTCGTGGGGGACGAGCGCGTGCTCCGGGTGGAACCCGTGACGCTCCGGGACCTCGTCCGGGAGCGCATGGGCGAGGACGAGGCCGTGGAGACCCACCTCCGGAAGCGCCTCCAGGGGCCCTACGATTACACCGTCTTCCGACATCAGGAGACCCGTCACCACCTCCGGTTGGGCGTCCGCATCCCCCGCGCAACCGTGGCCGACACCACACCTGACGACGTCGCCGCCATCCGCGACGAGGTCGTGCCCGTCCTCGACACCCCCAAGGGCGACGAGATCCGTGCCTTCTACGTGGTGGCCGAGGACGACGCCGAGCGCCTGAGCCGACGGGCGTTCCTCGACGTCATCGACCACACACCCCCGAAGCGCGAACCCCCGGAACCCGAGCCCGCCTCCGACGACGCCGAAGCGGCCGACATCGAGGCGCCCCGGGACACCCCGCCCACCCCCGAGGCCGAGCCTCCAGCACCCGACACGAGCCCAGGGGACAAGGACGACGGTGCGGAGATGAGCACCCGCGCCCCCATCCCCCCCGCGGCCCGTGCCGCCGCCCAGCGCCTGCGGGATGCCGGGTACGAGGTGCTGGAGAGCATCGAGCACGGGGGCCACAGCTTCGACCTCGCCGCCCACCGGCAGGGCCCCGGGGGCAAGCGGCTCCTCATCCGCACCCTGGAGCACGTGGACCCGCCCACGGTGCAGGCGCTCCACGAGGTGGCTGGCGAGCTGGAGGCTCACGCCGTCATCGCTCTCCACCATGGGCTCACCGAGGGAGCGCGGGAGGCCTCGTGGGGCACCCGCGTCGTCCTCGTGCCCGCCGGGAGCGCGGGCTCCCTCCTGCCGTGATCCGAGTCCGAGGAACCTTGCCGTCTCCCCGGCCCCCGGCACACCGCTCCGAGACAACCAGCGGAGCCTAGGCCCTAGGCGCCGGAGGCGGAACCGTCCTCGTCGTCCCCATCCTCGTCCTCGTCGCTTCCCCGCGACACCACCTGGAAGGACGCGCGCTTCCGGGGCGCCT
>CAZDGP010000184.1:0-1617 GCA_964505085.1 uncultured Thermoplasmatales archaeon | reverse complement strand
TCGGCGAGGGCGCCAGCGTCCACGCGGTGGACCGCACGGGCGCCCGGACCACGGCCCTCCTGGGGAGCCTGGAGGCACCCGCCGGCACCGCCGGAGCCCTCCCCGGAGCCTCCACCGTGAACGTGGATGCCATCACACCTCTCCTCGTGCTCGCCTCCGGCCTCACCGCCGCGGCGCTCCTCCGGCGCCGCAGCTGATGGACCCGTGGGGTGAGGGAAGGATCGGTGAGAAGAAGGGAGAAGGAGGGAGAAGGGGTGGGAGCCGCGGACGCGTCCCTGCGGCGTCAGGCCTCCGCCTCGTCAGGCACGTCCTCCCGAGCATCGTGGTCCACGTGGTCCGTCACCACGTGGCCGATGACCGGTGTCAGGCGCCAGCTCGCATCCTCGGGGGACTGCTCACTACCCGTCTTGACGAGGCTCCGGTCGAGGTCCACGTCGATGACGATCTGCGTGGTCGCGTTCGCCGTCACCTCGAAGCTCTGCACCACCTTGGCGGAGGTGTTGCCCATGGTGAAGTTCTCCCGGGTGCCGTTGTCCATGCCCCAGGCCTCGCTCACGTGGATGCGGATCTGCGTGTAGCGACCCGTCTGGAGCTCCCCGTCACCCAGGAAGGCCTTGGCGCCGTCCTCGCTGAAGTTCAGGAGGTTCACGCTCCGGGTGCTGTCCACGAGGGTCACCCACTCCCCGTCATCGGTCCCGTTCCCGTCGGTGGCGTTGTAACCCGTGGAGTTCCCATCGCTCGTGCCGGCCCGGTGCACCTCCACCATGGTGAAGGTGAGCCAGATCTCGTCGAACTCGTCCGTGGGCGCGTCCTTCGCGTAGGCGGTGGCGTTCCCGGTCTCGTTCCCGGAGGCCTCGTCACCCTCGGTGGTGTTCCCGTCGCTGGAGGAGCCATCCGCCTCGTCCCCGGCGTCCTCGCCGCCCATGTGGTCGGCGCGGTCGTCGTGGTCCGTGTGCTCCACGTCCACGAAGCCGATGACGGGGATGAGCCGCCAGGTCACGCCCTGGGGCGACTGCTCGCTACCGGTCTTCTTCAGGCCCAGGTCGAGGTCCAGGTCGATGACCACGCGCGTCACGCTGTGGTTCGCGTCCACCCGGAACGTGTGCAGGACCTTCGTCTCGTTGGCGTTCGGCGTGATCGTCACGTTCTCGCCGGTGTCGGCGTCCACGCCGTAGGCGTCGGTGACCTGGATGCGGATCTGGTTGTACTGCCCGTGGGGCACCTCCTCCTCACCCAGGAAGGCCCGGGCGTCGCTGGCGTTGAAGGCCAGGAGGTCCACGCTCCGGCACTCGTTCACCACCGTGATCCAGCCCTCCTCCGTGACGTTGAGGTCCGTGGTGTTCACGGCGCTGAGGTTCCCCGCGTAGTGCACGCGCACGCGGTCGAAGGTCACCCACACCTCGCTGAACTCGTCCGTGGGCGCGTCCTTCACGTACGTGGTCATGGTGCTCATGTCGTCGGAGCCGTCGTCGGTGCTCGCATCCCCACCATCGGAGCTGGGGGATGAGCCGAGGCACCCGGCGAAGGGTACCGTGAGGAGCATCAGCACCATGAGCGCAGCGAGTGCCGGCCGGCGTCTCGGGGCCGACGAGGTCGGCCACGGGACCCGGTCGAGGA
>CAZDGP010000183.1:0-1639 GCA_964505085.1 uncultured Thermoplasmatales archaeon | reverse complement strand
CGCCTCGGAGGAGCTCGGTGATGTGGAGCACGAGGTCCGTGGCGGTGGCGCCCTCCGGGAGCTCGCCCGTGAGCTTCACGCCCACGACCTCGGGGAGCTTCATGGTGATGGGTTGGCCGAGCATGGCGGCCTCGGCCTCGATGCCGCCGACGCCCCATCCGACGACGCCGATGCCGCCGATCATGGGGGTGTGGCTGTCGGTGCCCACGAGTGTGTCGGGGATGAGCCAGTCGTCACCGCGGAACTCGCGCGCGTGGACGACCTGCCCGAGGTGCTCGAGGTTCACCTGGTGCACGATGCCGGTGCCGGGGGGGACCACGCGGAAGGCGTCGAAGGCCTGCTGGGCCCACTTGAGGGCGCGGTACCGTTCGCCGTTGCGTTCGTACTCGAGCTCCACGTTGCGCTCGTAGGCTTCGGAGGATCCGTAGAAGTCCACCTGGACGCTGTGGTCGATGACGAGGTCGCAGGGTACCTCCGGTTCGACGATGTCGGGGTCCTTGCCGGCGCGCTCCGCGGCGGAGCGCAGGGCGGCGAGGTCCACCACGGCGGGGACGCCGGTGAGGTCCTGGAGGACCACGCGGCTGGGTTGGAAGGGGATCTCCACGTCGGGGACGTCGGGGGTCCAGGAGGCGGCCTTGCGGATGTCCTCCTCGGTGACCTCGTCGCCGTCGGTGTGGCGGAGCACGGACTCGAGGAGGACCCGGATGCTCACCGGGACCTTGGAGAGCTCCACGAGGCCCTCGTCCTCCAGCACCGTGAGGTCCGCGTACTTGTAGGTGGAACCGTTGATGTCGATCTCTCGGATCGCGTCGAAGGGACCGGAGCCGGGCATGGGGGTCTGTAGTTGGGGGAACCTCTTGAAGTTCGCGGTCGCGGGGGGGAGATGGATGCAGGCCGACGGAGCGGCCCGGTCGTGCCACGTGCGACGGAGAACGTGGCCGTTGCGTGATGATAAGACGTGTTCCCTCCAGTTCACCGGATAGGAGACGCCTGCCGACGCAAGCTTTATGTGGTATCGGCTCACAAGGCGTATACGGAGCGAACACGGACGGAACACAACATGACGTCCAAGGTCCACACCGTGCGCCTGCCACCCGCCGACGCCGACCGCGTGGACACGCTCGTGGAACGCGGCATGTTCCAGAGCCGATCCGACTTCATGCGGTACGCGGTGAAGAACGCCCTCCAGGAGGTCGTCCGCCGGGAAGCCGAAGCCGAGCTCCTCTTCGGGACCGACGAGGACGACGCCGAACTGGGCACGCTCCTCGACGGACCGGGCGAGGTGCCCGCCGACGAGGACGACGCCGCACCGCGCAAGCCCGCAGGCCGTCGGAGCAACAGCAGGTAACCGGGACCAGGTGATAACGATGCCAGAACGGAAGCTGAAGAAGAAGCAGAAGAAGGACGAGGACGCCGAGGTCGAGTTCGACCTGGGCGAGAGCTTCGACGTCGAGGACGCCAAGGACGAGGACTTCGACCTCGACCTCGACGCCGCGAAGTTCCAGGGTAAGAAGGGTCAGGCCGGCACCCGCACCAAGGCCAACGCCTGATCCACGGGACCCCCAACACCCCCTCCACCCATCCGCCCCCACCTCACAGTGCGAACGGGTCCTCGTAGACCACGAGCCCTCGCATCCCC
>CAZDGP010000182.1:0-1684 GCA_964505085.1 uncultured Thermoplasmatales archaeon | reverse complement strand
CCCGGATCGCAGCCGCGGGGTGCCCCGAGGTGCCCAAGGCGCGGTGCCCGTAGGTGGCACGGCGAAGCCGCGCCCCCGGAGGGCACCGCAGGTACATCGTGCCAAACCTTTATCTTGTGCGGGGGGGGTTGAAGTACCGGGATGCACCGCGCGGAACCACCGCGCCCCACAGTGCACGCTCACTAGGAGGACCGCCCATGAAGTCCATCATCGAGGATGCCATCGAGCGGGCGGACGAGGGCCCCCAGAACGGGGCCAGCGTCGACCCCGCACCCGCCGACGGCAGCCCTTCCAACCGTACAGACCCTTCCACAGACCAAGAGCTCGAGAACGTCCTGGCGAACCTCAAGACCCGCATCAAGGTCGTGGGATGCGGAGGCGCCGGCACCAACACCATCCAGCGCCTGGCGGAATCCGACCTGGACACCTGCGAGCTCATCGCCTGCAACACCGACGCCCAGCACCTGCTCACGTCGAACGTCCCCAACAAGATCCTGCTGGGCCGCAACCTCACCCGCGGCCTCGGCGCCGGCAGCCTCCCCCACATCGGGGAGGAGGCCGCCAAGGAGAGCGAGCAGGAGCTCCGCAAGAGCCTCGAGGGTGCCGACATGGTGTTCGTCACCTGCGGCCTCGGCGGCGGCACCGGCACCGGCAGCCTCCCCGTGGTGGCGAAGATCGCCCGGGACCTGGGCGCCCTCACCATCGCCGTGGCCACCCTCCCCTTCAAGGTGGAGGGTGCGGTGCGCATGGAGAACGCTGAGGCCGGCCTCAAGCGCCTCCGCGAGCACGCCGACACCACCATCGTCATCCCCAACGACAAGCTCCTGGAGGTCGTGCCCCGCCTCCCCCTCAACGCCGCCTTCAAGGTGGCGGACGAGCTCCTGGTGCGCAGCATCCGGGGCATCACCGAGATGATCACGAAGCCCGGCCTCGTGAACCTGGACTTCGCCGACCTCCGCACCATCATGAAGAAGGGCGGCGTCGCCATGATCGGCCTGGGCGAGTCCGACGGGAACCAGCGGAGCACCGAGGCCGTGAAGGAGGCCCTCAACAGCCCCCTGCTCGACGTGGACGTGAGCGGCGCCCACGGGTGCCTCGTGAACGTCGTCGGCGGCAACGACATGTCCCTCCAGGAGGCCGAGGAGGTGGTGGGCCACATCAACGCCCGCCTCAACCCCGACGCCCGCATCATCTGGGGGAGCAACGTGAACCCCGCCCTGGACAAGACCATCCGCGTGATGCTCGTCATCACCGGCGTGCAGTCGAAGCAGATCCTCGGCCCCGACGAGCGGGAGGACGAGAGCTCCCGCAGCCAGGGCGAGATGGGCATCGACTTCGTCCTTTAGTCCAGGCACGTCGCCGCATCTGCCCCTTCCGTTAACGAACCGCTGTGGCACGCCCGGCACCGTGCTCGGTGCCCGGCACACGGCGGGGTCGGGGTGTTCCCACCCCCCGACCCTGTCCCTTTCCTTTCCCTCCACGCGTCCACAGCGTCCCAACCGCTCCTTCCCCCGCCTTCCCGGGGCGCGGCTGCGCCGTGCCACCATCACCGCCCTCCCAGGTTCGCCACCGCTCACCATCCCCGGGCGGCGAACCTCCGGCTCCAGGCGGGGGGCCTTCGGCGCCCCCACCGCTCCTTCCCCCGCCTTCCCGGGGCGCGGCTGCGCCGTGCCACCATCACCGC
>CAZDGP010000181.1:0-1758 GCA_964505085.1 uncultured Thermoplasmatales archaeon | reverse complement strand
CTGCCCGGGCGGTGACGACCATGATGGACAAGATGGACTGCATCGTCGTGGGCGCCGGCATGGCCGGCAACGCGGCAGCGTACCGGATGGCGAAGGAGGGGCTGAACGTGCTCCTCGTGGACCGTGCCAAACCCATCGGGAGCAAGAACCTGAGCGGCGGCGTCATCTGGGGTGACGACTTCGCGGAGCTCTTCGGCGAGGACTGGGCCGAGGAGGCGCCCGTGGAACGCCCCATCACGCGCAAGGGCGTGCAGATGCTCACCGACGACAGCGGGCTCAAGATCGAGCTCAACGCCGGCGACTGGAAGCAGGACCACCCCGGGTACGCGGTGCTCCGCGCCCGCTTCGACAAGTGGTTCGCGAACCAGGTGGAGGAAGCCGGCGGCATGGTCGTCGAAGGCGTGAACGTCGAGCACATCGCCGAGGAGGACGGCAAGGTCGTGGGCATCGAGCAAGCCGGCGACGTCCTCGAGGCCGACTGCGTCATCATCGCCGACGGCGCCAACAGCCGACTCACCATGGACATGGGGCTCCGGGGGAAGCTCCCCCGGGACCGCTACGTCCTCGGCGTGAAGGAGATCGTGCACCTGGGCGAGGAGACGATCCAGGAGCGCTTCAACGTGAACGCGGAGGAGGGCCTGGCCAACGAGTACGTGTGCGGGTGGCTCGGGGACAAGGGGAAGGCCGGCGGGTTCCTCTACACGAACCGCGAGACCGTGAGCCTCGGCGTCGTCATCAACATCGACAGCATCTGGGAGAAGGGCACGTACGCCCACGAGGTCATGGAGCAGTTCCGCCTCCACCCCAGCGTCGCCCCGCTCCTGGAGGGTGGCAAGATGGTGGAGTACGGCGCCCACCTCGTGCCCGAGGGCGGCCTCGACATCGCACCGCAGCTCTACGGCGACGGCTTCCTCGTCGTTGGGGACGCCGCCGGGTTCTGCTACAGCAACGGCCTCGTCATCCAGGGCATGAACTACGCGGTGAAGAGCGGCATCCTCGCCGCCGACACCGTCATCGAGGCGAAGAAGAAGGGCGACTTCAGCCACGCCACCCTCAACGCGTACGAGGCCCGCCTAGAGCAAAGTTACATCTGGAAGGACTTCGAGAAGTTCGAAGGGATGGACGAGTTCGTGTGGGACGACAACATCCACACCGTCATCCCGCAGCTCGCCACCAGCGTCTTCCAGCGCCTCATCGAGCAGGACGGTCAAACCAAGGAGAAGGTGCGGGAGATCGCGCTGGACGAGATGAAGAAGCAGGGCGTGGGCAAGTTCAGCCTCGCCAAGACCATGTTCAAGGGGGCACGCACGATATGAGCGACCAAGAGCTCAGCGACGACGTCATGGACCTGAAGGGCCGCCTCGGCACCACCACGTACAACTTCGACAGCGAGGAGCACGCCCACATCACCATCGACCAGGACATCTGCGAGACCTGCCCGCACTTCATGTGCATGTACGCCTGCCCCGCAGGCTGCTTCACCCTCGTCGATGGCATCATGGAGTTCCAGTACGAGGACTGCGTCGAATGTGGAACCTGTGATATCGTGTGCACCCCCGGGTCCGTGGAGTGGGACAACCCTCGGGGGACGTTCGGTGTGAAATATGAGTATGGGTAACGCCGCAGGCGTTGCACATGCTCAGATTTAGACCGTGGCGCGAAGCGGCGCGGCCGTAAGTACGAGTACGGGTAAGCGAAGCGTCCCGTACCGGAGCGGGCGGCCCAAGCGCGAAGCGCGCAGCGTCCCCGGTTCGAGTA
>CAZDGP010000180.1:0-1764 GCA_964505085.1 uncultured Thermoplasmatales archaeon | reverse complement strand
AAGCGCATCGAGAACGCCATGGAGGAGGCGAACCTCCACATCGACCCCTTCAAGAGCGAGGAGGAGCAGTTCAAGGAGGTCGTGGAGGCGCTTCGACCCCTCATCCCCCTCAAGTTCGAGACCATCACCGTGGCGGTCCAGATCCCCGCGGAGCTCGCCGGCAAGACGTACGGGTTCGTACGGCAGTACGGTGACCTCCAGCGGGAGGAATGGCAGAACGATGGTTCCTGGGTGGGGGTCGTGCAGATCCCCGCCGGCCGCCAGGCGGACTTCTACGACAAGCTGAACGAACGCACCCACGGAAACGTGGAAACGAAGATCCTCAATCGAGAGTGAAACTCAATGAGCAACGCAAGCACCCGCCGGATCGTGGTGCCTGGGGACCTGCTGGATGACAGCGGGTCGAAGGAACCCGGCCGGAACACGTACCGGGAGGACGGGAAGATCTACGCCGAGCGCCTCGGGACCCTGATGTCCGGGGACGACGAGGTGGAGGTCATCGCCCTCTCCGGTCGCTACGATCCCCAGCGCGGGGACCTCGTCATCGGCACCGTCGTGGAGACGATGGCCACCAACTGGTACATCGACATCCGCGCCCCCAGCGACGTGGGGATGCACGTGACCGACGTGCCCTGGCGAGTGGAGTACGGAGAGACGAGCAAGTACCTGAAGAACGGCGACACGGTGCTCTTCAAGGTGTACCAGGTCGACGAGATGGGCAAGGTCCAGGTGACGATGAAGGACCAGCAGTGCCGCAAGCTCAACGGTGGCGTCACCGTGGACGTGGAGCCGAGCAAGGTGGCCCGCATCATCGGCCGCAAGGGCAGCATGGTGCGCTTGTTGAAGGAGGAGACCGAGACCCGCATGTTCGTGGGGCAGAACGGCCGCATCTGGATCGATGGCGAGCCCCAGGACATCGCGCTGGCCCTGGCGGCGCTTCGCCGCATCGAGGAGGAGGCGCACACGCGGGGGCTCACGGAGCGCCTGCAGGCGTGGTTGGACGAGCAGAAGGAGAGCGGGGACTACGATGCCCTGCGACAGGAGGCTGCGGAGCGGTTGAAGCCGGAGGGATGGTCCCCGCACGGTCCCGCAGCGTCCAGCGACGATAGAACGGTGGAGTGAACCACCACGTGATACCATGGGAAAGAAACCTGAAGGGATGACTTTCATCGACGAGGACGGTCTCCGTGCTGACGGGCGCCGTCCGGACGAGCTCCGGCCCATCAGCATCGAGGCCGGGGTGCTCAAGCGAGCGGATGGCTCCGCGTACCTGACGTGGGGCGGCAACAAGGTGCTCGCGGCCGTGTACGGGCCGCGGGAGATGCACCCGCGCCACCTCATGGACCCCTCGAAGGCCACGGTGCGGTGCCGGTACAACATGGCGGCCTTCAGCGTGAGCGACCGCAAGCGCCCCGGGCCGGACCGGCGGAGCAAGGAGATCAGCAAGATCACGAGCGAGGCCTTCGAACCTATGGTGCTCACGCACCGGTTCCCCGGCACCGCCATCGACTGCTTCATCGAGATCCTGGAGGCGGAGGCGGGCACGCGGTGCGCGGGCCTCACCGCCGCCAGCGTGGCGCTGGCGGACGCCGGCATCCCCATGCGGGGCATGGTGGCCTCCTGCGCCGCGGGGAAGGTGGAGGACAAGGTGGTCCTCGACGTGAACCGGGAGGAGGACAACTTCGGGCAGACGGACCTGCCCGTGGCCTACAGCCCCAAGAACGGGCACGTCCAGCTCCTGCAGATGGACGGGCACTTCACGGA
>CAZDGP010000179.1:0-1770 GCA_964505085.1 uncultured Thermoplasmatales archaeon | reverse complement strand
GGCGGGAGCTTCACGCCCGTGGCCTTCGCGTGGATCGCCGGCCGCGTCTTCCCCCACCTCCCCCCCGCCACCGCCGCCCTCGCGAGCCTCGCCCTCACGGTGCCCGTCGCCGCCATCGTCGCCTGGAGCAACCGCGTGGGTGGACGATGGCTCCGCCACACCACCGCCCCTGCCGGAGCCTAACCCTTATCCCCCACCCCGTCCCTGGAGAGCCAGGTGAACCCCGTGACCTCCCCATCGACCCCTACAGCCGACGCCCCCGAGCTCACCCTCGGCTGGACCAAGGACCTGGACCTGCCCTTCGACGAGGCCCGCACCCGCGTGGAGAGCGAGCTCAAGGAGGAGGGGTTCGGCATCCTCACGGAGATCCCCGTCCACCAGAAGCTCGAGGAGAAGCTCGGCATCACCGACTTCCCCCGCTACGAGATCCTTGGCGCCTGCAACCCGCCCATGGCCAACCAAGCGCTCCGAAGCAACCGCGACGTGGGCCTCCTCATGCCCTGCAACGTCACGCTGGAGCAGGTGGACGAGGCCACCACCCGCGTGAGCATCGCGCAACCCGAGGCCCTGCTCCTGCCCCGCTTCGGCGACGATGCCACCGTCTGCGCCCTGGCGGAGGCCGCGCAGGAGAGCCTCGAGGCCGTGCACAAGCGGTTGTAGCGACCGCCTTCTCCCTCCGCCCCCTCGATCCACCGGCCGGGCTCGGAGCTTCCCCACCACCCGCCCCAAGCCTCGCTTCGCTCGGCTGTACACCCCGCCCCGCCGCCCGGCACCTCCGCCCCTACTTCCACCTTGCCGAAGAGGCACCTACATGGACCTATAGGCCCCTATAGGCCCCTATAGGTAACTATAGGTCGGCTTGGGCCATGCTCCGCTTCTCTGCAGCCTGCTGCTTCAGCCCCAGCGACGCCAGCGTGAGGAGGAGCATGGCGAGACCCACCATCAGGAACGCATCCTGGTACCCCGGGACCCCGCCGCCGCGCGTGGTGGCGATGGCGCCCACCGCCGCCCCACCCACGAGCTGCCCCACGCTGATGAAGATGCTGAGCGCGCCCTGCGCCGACGCCCGGTCCCGCTCCGGCGCCTCGTTCAGGAAGATGTACCTCAGCGTCGCCCCCAGCAAGCTCGCGAGACCCAACCCCACGAGGCTCCCGCCCACGTAGTACAGCGGCAGCGTCACCGGCAGCGTGCCCACGGCCACGAGCCCCACCGTCATGAAGCTCATGCCCGCAAGCACCACCACGCGGGACCCCACGCGGTCCAGCAACCCCCCGAAGACGGGGCTCCCGATGGCCATGGCGATGACCAAGGGCACCAGCATGAAGCTCGCGGTGCTGCTCGCCACACCGAAGGCCGCCACCAGGAGGTCCGGCACGAACACCACCGCCGCCTCCCCCACGCCCGCCCCCACCGCGAGCCCCGCCGCGATGAGGATCTGCCGCGAACGGAACAAGCCCAGGTTCAGCACCGGCTCCTCCGCCCGCGCCTCCACCCACCGGAACACCGGCACGAGCACGCCCGCCACCGCCAGGAACGGCCACACCCCCGGGCTCACGAGCCGACCCAACCCCACACCCGACCCCACCTGGCTCACACCCACCGTGAGCGCCGCCATCATGACCCCCAGCACCACCGTCCCCGCCACATCGAAGGGCACCCCCTCCACGCGGCGCGTCGCCGGCACCAGGCGCCAGCTCGCCACCACCAAACCCGCCGCGATGGGGAGGTTCACGAGGAACAACCACGGCCACGACGCCACCAGGAGCACCG
>CAZDGP010000178.1:0-1803 GCA_964505085.1 uncultured Thermoplasmatales archaeon | reverse complement strand
AGCTCTCCCTCGGTCAGGCGGGACTTAGCGCGCGGGATGTTGAGTTGTAGGGTGTCGGGGTTGGAGGAGCTTCCTTCCCCGCCAACACCTCGATCCACACCCGCCCCCGCACCGTTCAAGAGCGTTGCCACAACCCTTTTGAAACCACCCCCGAACTCCTCCGGGGATGCCCGCGTCCATCCGCTGGCTCGTGCCCGTCGCGCTCCTCGTGGTCCTGGCGCCGCTCCTCCTCGCGGGGTGCTTGGGTCAGGACGAGCCCGTGGACCCCGCCGAGACGGGGGCGCAGCCGGAGGCAGGATCCGCTGGATCGCCTCCTCCGGAGCCTAACGGGACCTCCGGGGACGATGGAACCGAGGAGGACGATGGGGCTCCTGCCAACGGAACGGGCTCCGAGCCGCCTGAGGAGGAGCCCGGCCCCCGGTTGCCGGCGAACCTCTCGATGGAGGGTGCGACGGCCCTCGAGCGCACGCCCACCCGCGTGGTCTTCAGCTGGAGCGGGCGCTTCCCCGCCCCGCTCCCGGGCACCGACGGGAACGGGTCGTACGAGCGGACGCGGTCCTTCGACGTGCCCGCCGGGGTCCCCCTGTGGGTGAACGCGAGCCTCCAGTGGGACGACGCCAGCAACCTCGACCTCGCGGTCCGCACCTCCGACGTCGTGTACTGCAACTCCATCTTGGGGTCGGGCCTCACCAGCTCCCCCGAGGAGTCCTGCGGCCTCCGGACCCTCGCAAGGTCCTCGTGGGACCGGTGGAACCTCAACGTGGAGCGTTACCGACCCGACTCCACCCGCCCCCAGGGCGGGACCAGCTTCAACGCCACGCTCACGCTGGAGGTCGCGCCCTCCTGGGAGGCCCCACCATTCAACGGGACCTCCGCCACGACGACGGGCGCCACCAACCGGAGCTGGGCGCCCCTGGCGGAGGCGGACATCCGACCCGGCGTGAAGTTCGAGGACGGCACCGCGAACTTCATCTTCTCCGACCCCCGCGATGGTGACCTCTACCTGGGGTGGATCTCCCACGGGGTGTACGGGGACGAGCTGGGGGACAAGGTCCCTCTGAACCTCCACGGCGGGACGGTGGAGGGCACGCTGGTGTACTGCAGTTGGGGGATGATCGAGGAGACCGTCACGTGCCCGCAGCTCCGGTTCAGCGACCATCCGCAGGTCTACAACGACTTCGCCCTCGTGCGGCTCCCCGATGATGCCCGCGACCGGGTCCACCCCGCCACGATGTTCTGGGGCGGCCCCACCGAACTGGGGACCCCTCCCGACGCCGGGTCCCAGGTGCTCCTCTTCGGGAACACGGACAACCGCGACGGTGACAACGCCGGGGTCAACCCCCTGGATCCCCAGCGCGGCATCGTCCGCACCACCAGCCCGCGCCAGACCGAGATCGTCCCCGTCACCCCCGGGGTCCCCGGCGACTCCGGGAGCCCCGTCCTCCGCGGGGACGGCGCCGCCTTCGGAACCGTGAGCTCCTTCCACACCTTCGTCAGCGAGGAGACGCTCGAGCGCGGGACCAACGGGGTCGCCAACCTCCCGCACGCCATCGCCTACATGGAGGACCGGACCTCCCTCGACGTGGAGCTCGAGACGTGGGAGCTCTTCCCCGAACCCCGACACGAGGACCTGGCGCGGTCCCCATGAGGCGTGGGGTAACCCCTGTCAGTGCCGCGTCCAGCGACCGCGAGCAACGTGAGGCGCAGGGCGGGCTCACGCCACGCTGGCCTTAGAAGGGAAGCAAGATAGAGACCGGGGGAGAGGATCAAACTCCTTGGACCCAAGGGGTGGGACATCCCTGG
>CAZDGP010000177.1:0-1872 GCA_964505085.1 uncultured Thermoplasmatales archaeon | reverse complement strand
GTGGCGGGGTTCTACGAGTACGGGCCCCTGGGCACGCGCCTCAAGCGGAACGTGGAGGGCCTCTGGCGGGAGCTCTACGTGCTGGAGGAGGGGATGCTGGAGGTGGAGACGCCCACGGTCTCGCCGGAGGCCGTCTTCAAGGCCAGCGGTCACGTGGACCGCTTCGCCGACCCCCTGGTGGAGTGCGGGGAGTGCTCCGCGAGCCACCGCGCCGACCACCTCCTGGAGGATGCGGGCCACGAGGACACCGAGAGCCTCGACCTCGACGGGGTGGAGGCCGCGCTCCGGAAGCTCGAGGTGCGGTGCCCCACCTGCGGTGGGCCCCTGGGGGAACCGTACCACTTCAACCTCATGTTCCCCACCACCATCGGGCCCGGGCGGGGGCGCCAGGGGTACCTGCGGCCGGAGACGGCGCAGGGCATCTTCATGGCGTTCCCGTGGATCTACCGCCAGAACCGGGAGAAGCTCCCGGTGGGCGGGGTGCAGATCGGGAACGCGTACCGGAACGAGATCAGCCCCCGGCAGGGTGTGATCCGTATGCGGGAGTTCCACCAGATGGAGGCCGAGGTGTTCTTCGACCCGCAGGAGAAGTCCTGGCCCCGGTGGCCCGAGGTGAAGGAGACGCCCCTGCGGCTCCTGCCCCGGGACCGGGACGAGGAGGTGACGATGACGGCGGCGGAGGCCGTGGACGAGGGCATCGTGGGGAACGAGGCCGTGGGGTACTTCCTCGTGCGCACCCAGGAGTTCCTCGACGCCTGCGGCCTCACGCGGGACGTGGTGCGGTTCCGCCAGCACCACGGGAACGAGATGGCGCACTACAGCGAGGACACGTGGGACGCCGAGTACGAGTCCCCCAGGTACGGGTGGGTGGAGATCGTGGGTGTGGCCGACCGCACCGACTACGACCTCCGAAGCCACGAGGAGGTCAGCGGGCAGGAGCTGCGGGCGCGGCGCCGCTTCGACGAGGCCCGGGAGGTGGAGGTGCATCGCGTGGTGCCGGACCCCGCGAAGCTCGGGCCCGTCTTCCGCGGGCAGGCGAAGGACGTCATGGCGGCGTTGGAGGCGCTGGACCCCACCACCGTCACGGAGGGCGAGGCCGTCACCGTCACCGTGGACGGGGAGGAGGTGGAGGTGCCGCCGGAGGGCTTCACCGTGGAGCACACCACCGAGACCGTGACGGGGGAGAGCTTCGTGCCCCACGTGGTGGAGCCCAGCTACGGTGCGGACCGCATCCTCTTCGCCATCCTTGAAACGCACTTCGAGCCGAGCGGTAGCGAGGCCGGTGGCGCGCGGGACTGGAGCGTGCTCCGGCTCCCGCCGCATCTCGCGCCCTACCCCGTGGCGGTGTTCCCGCTCCTCACGAAGGACGGGCTCCCCGACGAGGCGCAGGCCATCCACGGGGAGCTTCGGGAGGCGGGGCTGCTCGCGAACTACGATGACGGGGGGAACATCGGGCGCCGGTACGCGCGCATGGACGAGGTGGGGACGCCCTTCTGCGTCACCGTGGACCACGAGACCCTGGAGGAGGGCACGGTGACGATCCGGGACCGGGACTCCACCGAGCAGGTGCGGGTGGACCGGGAGGAGATCGTGAGCGTGGTGGAGGACCTGCTTGCGGGGGGTACCACGGTGGAGGAGCTCGACGGCGCCTGACACCGACGCCCGGGGGCACGCAAACCTTCATAAGGTCCTAGGTTCGCTTGGGCGCAGGAGGCAGGTTGCGCGCCGGCTGTGACCCCTGTGGTTGCAACCGTCGCCACCGTGAATGGTTCCATGGCCACCGAAAGCATGCGGCAACGCATCGCGTCCTTCCGCTCCGGGGAGGACGACGAGGAGCTCCAGGAGGCCATGGACCGCGAGGAGATCACGTGG
>CAZDGP010000176.1:0-1873 GCA_964505085.1 uncultured Thermoplasmatales archaeon | reverse complement strand
CAGGATATCCGGAACGTCCGGGAGGGTGGCAGCTGATGCATCCCGACCGCGACCGTGAAGGCGACCGTGACGCGTCCGACCGGGGTGAGTCCGGGGGGACCGGCCCGGGTTCGGCAGGTGGGGACCGACGAGACCGGGGTGAGTCCGGGGGGACCGGCCCGGGTTCGGCAGGTGGGGACCGACGAGACCGGGGTGAGTCCGACGGGACCGGCCCGGGTTCGGCAGGTGGAAAACGACGAACCCGGGCCGATTCAGGACCCCTCTACGGTGACGCGCTCAACATGAGCGTGAACAAGAGCCTGGACGACGTTGTCACCGCCATCCAGTGGGCAAGCGAGAGCGACGAACCCCAGGAGAAGCTCCGGCACATCGAGCACGCGCTCGAGCTCCTGGCGGACGTGCGCTCGAACCTCGAGGAGCTCACGCGCCAGGACCGGCGGTGATGGGTCCGTGGAGGAACGGAACGCCTAAACCCCGGGAGCGCCCTCCCCCATCGCATGAAGGGGTCGGACCGCCTCCGCCGCCTCCTGCGCGCGTCCATGGTGCTCCTAGGCATCATCACGCTCGGGGGCACCGTCCTCACGAAGCTCTTCTTCGAGACCTTCGAGAAGCAGGACATCACGTGGCTCCAGGCGCTCCAGTTCGTGGTGGAGACGATCACCACCGTGGGCTACGGGGACTTCGTCCCCGCCACGGGCTACGAGTCCCCATGGACCACGCTCCTCGTCATCGCCCTCATGGTGGTGGGGGTCACCCTCATCTTCCTCATCGGCGTGAGCCTCATCACGCGATGGATGGACGAGCGCCTCAACCCCGAACCCCCCCGGCGCACGACGAACCGGAACCACCTCATCATCACCGAGTACAACGCGCTGGTGGAGGACCTCGTGGCGAACCTCCAGGAGAGGGGCGAACCCTTCGTGCTGGTGGTGGAGGACGAGGACCGGGCCCTCCGCCTCCACGACGAGGGGTTCGACGTCGTGCAGGGTGAGGCTCAGGAGCCCGCCACCCTCGAGGCTGCCAACATCGACCACGCCAACGGCTTGCTCACCGCCGACGACGACGCCACCAACATCGGGGCGATCCTCGCTGCTCGCAGCCGCACCGATGTCCCCATCGTGAGCCTCGTGGAACGCTTGGCCAAGGCCCGCTTCCCCGTGCTGGCCGGCGCCGACGCCGTGGTGAGCCCCAAGGTGGCCATGGGCCGTGGCCTCGTGGACTGGACCCTCGCCATCCCCACCCCCGCCGAGTGGCCGCCTCCGATCCACATCGAGGACGGGGCCGAATGCATCCGCGAGCTCAACCCCAGCGTCTTCTACATCACGGAGGGCTCCCAGGTGAGCGAGATGCTCGTAGGTGACGTCGGTCAACACACCGACGCCCTCATCGTGGGGCTCTGGCGCGGCGAGCGCCTCCACCTCAACCCGGACCCCGACGCGGAGGTCTTCGGCACCGCCATCATCGCCGTGGGGGAGGAGGAGGACGTGAACCACCTGGCCCAGCTCGCAAGCGACGGCGCGGATGGCAACGTGGTCCTCGTGGGCCTCGGCGACGTGGGATCCGAAGCCCACGACCGCCTCCAGGACGCGGGCGCGGACGTCACCGTGGTGGACCTCCAGGAGCAGGATGTCCCCAACCTCGTGCAGGGGGATGCCACGGACCTGGATGTGCTCCGGGAGGCTGGCGTGGACGAGGCCGACACCCTCGTGCTCGCCCTGGACGACGATGATGTCACCATCCAGGTGGCGTTGGAGGCTCGCAGCATCAACCCCGGCATCCACATCAGCGCCCGGGCCATGAGCGACACCGCCCTGGAGCGGTTCCAGTGGGCCGGCATAAGCCACCCGCTCAGCATGCCCACGGTGAGCGCCCG
>CAZDGP010000175.1:0-1875 GCA_964505085.1 uncultured Thermoplasmatales archaeon | reverse complement strand
TCCCCATCCTGGTAGTAGGACTCGATGACCTTCTGCCGGTCGAAGCCCATGTCCTCGTAGAAGCGGATGGCGGCCTTGTTGGAGACCCTGACCTCGAGGTTCACGCGGCGGATCCCGTTCTGGGCGAAGCGCTCGAGGAAGAGGCGCAGGAGCCGCGTGCCGATGCCCCGGCGGCGGTGCTCGTCCCGCACCGCCAGGATGAGGACCCGCGCCTCGTAGGCGCGCTCCACCACGCCCAGGATGAAGCCCACGATGGAGCCCTCCTCCTCATCGTCGCGGGGCGCCGTGAGCTTCGGCCCGATCTCCTCGGCCACGATGAACCCGTCGGGGTAGAGGTCCCCCAGCTGGAGGAACAGCCCCCCGTCGTAGGATTCGTCCAGCGCCCTGTTGGCGAGGTGCACCACCTCGTACAGGTCGTCGGGCTCGAAGTTCCGGACCCTCAGCATCCGGAGCCCACGTAAGCGGACCCGGCCCTAAAGCGTTTCCATGGGGCGCCCGGCGCATGGGGTCCCGGGACGCACCCCCGGGGCACAAGCCTCAAGGCCGTGGTCCCCGTTCCCGCCCACGTGATCCCGAGACCCCTCCTTGAGCGGCATCGCGGCGCCCGACGCATCGTGGAGGTGGCGGCAGGCTCCCGCTTCGAGGTGGCCCAGGCCTTCCACGAGGCCTGCCCCGGCGCCGAGGTCGTGGTGACGGACGTGGACCCCGCCGTGGAGGCCGCCCCCACCCCCCTGGTGGCTCGGGTGGACGACCTCCTGGACCCCACGTTCAGCATCTACCGCCGCGCCGACCTCATCTACGCGCTGCGGCTCCCCGAGGAGCTCCAGGTGCCGGCGGCGCGCCTCGCCCGGAACGTGGGGGCGGACTTCGCCCACCGCCCCCTGGCCACGGAGATCGTGGACCTCAGCGACCTCGGCGGCACCCAGCAGGTCCTGCAGGGGTGGGAGGTGGTGCGGTGGTCGCGGTAGCTGGCAACTTGGGGTGTCCACCTCTTGACCTATAGTTGCCTATAGGTGGCTATAGGTCGTCGGCGGTCGTGGGGCTGCCTTGGGGTCCAGGGGGCTCGGAACACGCCCGCCACCCGCCCCCGGCGAACTCCGGAGACAGGGAGGGACGAGTTCGCCGTACACCCCACCCCGGCCGCCCCGAGCCTCCTCCCCTGGAGCGGCTTGAGAGGAGGGTTCAGCGGAGGGTCACGTCTCGTCCTCAGGCGGCTCCACGCGCTCCAGGTCCCGCTGGGTGGCGCCCAGGGCGTAGAGGAGCCCCCGGAGGTTGTCCTTCGTGAGGGCGCCGTCGGCCTGGCGCTTCAGGATGTCCTTCGCGTTGAAGGCGATGCCCAAGCCCGCGTTCCGGATCATGATCTGGTCGTTGGCGCCGTCACCGATGGCCACCACCTCCTCCCGCCGGAGGCCCTCCTTCTCCGCCAGCATCTCCACGATCTCCGCCTTCCGCTCCGCGTCGATGATGGGCTCCCGCACCTCCCCCGTGAGGTGCCCGTCCTCGATGACGAGCTCGTTGGCGAAGGTGTGGTCGAACCCCAGCTTCCGCTTCAGGTGGTCCGTGAAGAACGTGAACCCGCCGCTGATGAGCGCGAGCTTGTACCCCATGCCCTTCAGCGTCGTGAGGAGGTCCACCGTCCCCGGCGTGAGCTTCAGCGTCTCCGCGATGCGCTCCATCTCCTCCACCTCCAACCCCTCCAGGAGGCGCACGCGCTCCCGCAGCGCCTCCTCGAAGTCCAGCTCCCCCTCCATGGCACGCTCCGTGATCCGCGCCACCCGGTCCTCCACGCCGGCCACCCGCGCCAGCTCGTCGATGACCTCCCCGTCCACGATGGTGCTGTCCATGTCGAAGACCACCAGGCGCTTCCGCGTCCGG
>CAZDGP010000174.1:0-1903 GCA_964505085.1 uncultured Thermoplasmatales archaeon | reverse complement strand
TGGGGCTCTTCGACGTGGAGGGCGATGACGCGTTGTTCACGTTGAGTGGGTGAGGGGGGGCGGTTCCTTGGCATGCGGTGGCCTCGGGCCCCAGTCTCGGGTCGCTCCGTCGGGGGTTCGAGAGGCTCGAACCGCCAACCTTTAGGCTACCTCCCGGCATAACGGAGAGCGTGGACCATCGCGAGGCTGCCGATTTCGTGGCCCGTCGCCTCCGGGAGGAGCTCAACGAGCGCGTGCACCGCGTGGTCCTCTACGGAAGCGTGGCACGGGGTGAGGCGGGACCTGGAAGCGACGTGGACCTCGTGGTGGTGGCGGAGGACAAGCGCCAGGTGCGGGAGGCCCTGGGACCCATCCTGGGCGCGGTGATGCGCCGGGGCGGCCCGGTGGTGAGCACCATGGTGTTCACGCCGGCCGAGTACGCCAGGTTCCCCCAGCACCACACGTCGTTCTACCGGGATGTCCTCGAGGGGGAGACGCTCGTTGCCTGACGTGGACGCGGCTGCTGGGGAACGCCTGGAGCTTGCCCGGCGGAAGCTGCAGGATGCCCGCCGGGCGTTGGACGTGGAGCTCTTCCCCGCCGCCGTGCACGAGGCGTACTACGGGGCGTTCCACGCGGCCCAGGGACTCCTGGCCACCGAGGGGGTCGAGGCCCGGACCCATCGTGGCACCATCCAGGAGGTGGGCCGCCTGTTCGTTCGCACGGACCGTCTGGACGAGGAGATGGCGAGCCTGCTCGCGCGCCTGCTCGACCTCCGCCTAGAGGGCGATTACGGCGTGATGGAGCCCCCAGAGCGTGATGACGCCGTCTGGGCCGTGGACGCCGCGACACGGTACGTGGACGCCGTGGCGCGGTTGCTCGAGTCGGCGAGCCGGTGATCGAACTTCGGGACCCACCGTTCGACGCTCTCGGACACACCCCAAGTACCCGAACCCTTATGCTTCGTTGTGTCCCAACACAACGTGATGACGAAGACCGTGGGCCTCACCGACGACGCCTACGAGCGCCTGAAGGCGGTGAAGCGGGAGGGCGAGACCTTCAGCGACGTCGTCCGGCGCCTCACGGGGGCGCACCTCCTGAAGGAGCTCGCGGGGACCATGGACGACGAGA
Organism: uncultured Thermoplasmatales archaeon; assembly: GCA_964505085.1. Classification (GTDB taxonomy): domain Archaea; phylum Thermoplasmatota; class SW-10-69-26; order JACQPN01; family CAZDGP01; genus CAZDGP01. The sequence continues at coordinate 795 of CAZDGP010000174.1, read as the reverse complement.
CGGCGGAGGAGTACATGCGGGCCATCCGAGAGGGGCGGGAGCGGGCCGAACGTGAGCGCAAGGAGCGGTACGAGCGGATCTGGGGCGACGATGAGGATCGCTGACACCACCTTCGTCGTGGACCTCCTGCGAGGCCGTCGGAAGGCTGCCGAGAAGCTTGGGGAGATCACCAGCTCGTCCGGCACGATCCTCCTTCCCACGCCCGTGGTTCACGAACTGTACTACGGAGCGGGGAAGACATCGGACCCAGCACGCGAGCGGGAGCGGTTGCGGGAACTCGAGCGCACGCTCCCTGCTCTCCCCATGAGCCCGGACGAAGCGAGACTTGCAGGGCGTTTGGATGCGGAGCTCGAGCTGGAGGGGAACCCCATCGGTCGCTTCGACCTGCAGGTGGCGGCCGCAGCTCTCACACGAGCTGCACCTGTGGTAAGTCGGGACCAGCACTTCCACCGCGTCCCGAACCTCGACATCGAACCCTACTGACCCCCGTTCCCAGGCCCCCCACCCCCAAACCCTTTTAAACGAACCCGGCTTACGGGGCCTCAAGGCTCCAGCTATGCGCATCGCCGTCGTGGACGAGGACCGCTGCCAACCGAAGAAGTGCAACTACGAGTGCATCACTTTCTGCCCCGTGGTGCGCCAGGGCAAGACGGATTGCATCAAGCCCCGGGAGAAGGACGGGAAGGCCGTCATCAGCGAGGAGCTCTGCATCGGCTGCGGCATCTGCGTGAACAAGTGCCCCTTCGACGCCATCGACATCATCAACCTGCCGGAGGAGCTCGACGAGGACCTCGT
>CAZDGP010000173.1:0-1997 GCA_964505085.1 uncultured Thermoplasmatales archaeon | reverse complement strand
GGCGCCCTCACCAACGCCATGGACGAGGGGTTCCAGCAACAGACGGCGGAGAAGGTGCACCGTCTCCTGGGCGTGCTCCGGGAGCTCCAGGCCCGCCGCACCACACGGGACCGGTTCACGCTCAAGGGCGGAACCGCCCTCCACGTGCTCCACCAGCCCACGGTGCCACGCCTCAGCGTGGACATCGACCTCATGGTCACCGGCCACCCCGAGGCCGCTCCCGGCACGCCCGAGCGAACCCGGATCGTCACCGCGGTGGAGGACACGCTCAGGGACCTCGCGTACCACGTGCGGAGGAAGCGGCAGACGCAGGATGGCGCCGGCGTCACGCTCCTCGCCCACTACGAGAACACCCTCGGACAACAGGACAACATCAAGGTCGACCTCGACCTCCTCAACCGCACCACCCTCCAACCCCCCACCCCCGCCACGGGCCCCGAGCTCTTCCACGCCACCGACCTCACCTTCCCCGTGGTCGCCCCGGGGGAACTCCTCGCGCAGAAGCTCAACGCCGTCGCCTACCGCGCCCACCCCCGCGACCTCTTCGACATGCACAAGCTCCTCGAGCTCGGGTGGCACAGGGAACCGGGCGCCCGCGAGGCCTACCTCGCGTACGCGCTGCTAAGCGACGGCGAAGCCCGCTGGTACCGCCTGAGCTACCCCGTGGAGCTCGACGTTCCCTACGATCCCACGATCCTCCAGGACGTGCTTCGGGAGGGTCACGACGCCCCATCGCTCCAAGAGATCAAGGACACCGCGCAAGCCCTCACGAGGCCCCCGGACTTCACCACGCCCACGTCACGCGAGGAGGCACTCCGGGAGCGCATCGTCGGCGGCGACACCCTCGCGTTCGCCGACCTCGTGGCAGCGGACCAACAGGCCCGGCGGGAGGCGTTGGCAACGCACCCGGGCCTCGCGTGGAGGCTCAGCCAACTGTAGGATGCCCCAGGTCACCGCTCGCTGGAGAAGGATCCCCCGGCCGCGAACCGCGCCAGGAACCGCCCCCCGTACTCCTCCATGAACTTGGGCCCGATGCCGTGGACGGCACGCATCGATTCCGGCGTCGTAGGCCGCCGCCTGGCAAGCTCCTTGAGGGTGCGGTCGTGGGCGATGACGTAGGCGGGTACGTCCTCCTCGCGGGCGATGGTGAGGCGGAGCTGGCGCAGGGACTCGAAGAGGTCCTGCTCGTCGTCGCGGAGGGGGAGGTCGCGGTGCCCGTGGAGCATGTCGAGGAAGCCGTCGGGGACGCGGGTGTGCTCGTGGTCGAGGAGGCCGGACGTGGGCTCGACCCACAGGGAGCCGTCGTCGCTGGTGGTCACCTCCACGATGTCGTGGGCGGTGAGGACGTCGAGGGCGCGGGTGAACGCGCGCAGCTTCATGAACGCTAAGGCGCCTGCGTGAGGCAGGGCCTCGCCCCGCGTCGTGATCTCGTCCTTGCCCTGGAGGTGCGCAAGCAGCGCGTCGCGGTCCACGCCGTGAGGCACCGCCTGGAGCGTTTGGATGAGGACGTGGTAGAGGGCGGTCTCGAGGCCCTTGCGGACGTTCTGGATGTCGGCGTTGCTTACCATGCGGTCTCCTCCGGGCCCGGGCGGTGGCGGGTGGCGCCGGTTCCGGCCGTGGGGGTGGTCATGGAGGCGTCTCGAGCTCGGTTACGGGCCGGGGCCTATTCGAGGTTTCTCCCAACACGTCGAACGCAAGCACCTCGATGGAGGCATCGTCGAACGGTCCATCGGTAACCTAACATGCGGGTAGAGCCCTCGTGGGATCAGAGGATGCCCATGTCGGACCGAGATGACGAACGCCCCCTCCCTCCGAAACCCGAGAAGCCTGAGGACCCGACGGCGGCGGAGATGGAACGGTACCGCCGCGACCTGGAGGCGTGGCGGGCGGCGCGGGCGTTGCGGAGGCGGCGTGAGGATCAGCGACCCTCGGACACCGCATCTCCATAGTTCGGTCCCGCGTCGAACGACCTGACGTTGCACTTACGCCGGATGCCC
>CAZDGP010000172.1:0-2003 GCA_964505085.1 uncultured Thermoplasmatales archaeon | reverse complement strand
TCAGAACCCAGGCGGCGTGAGCTCGTCCTGCGATCCCCAACCGGAGGGTGCGTGGGTGCCGCCCCCTGCGCTGCCGGGGGCGGGAGCCTGGAGCTCGTCCATGCTGGGGAGAGCGTCCACGATCTTCGCGAGGTCCTCGCGGGGCATCTCGTCCATGTGGTCGCGGTAGAGGTGCTGCTTGAGCGTTGTGAGGCGCTCCTGCTGGTCCCGGGCGTCGAAGAAGGTCGCGTTGCACCCGGGGGCTGGGCATTCCTTGGGAACGGTGTTGGCCACGGTGGGTACCTCCCGTCGCAGGGGGGCGTGGACTAGGGTTGGGTGACCGGTGCACTTGAACCTTCGGGCCGGTCAGGATGTCCACTGTTCCCAACAAGGTGGAAGCCCATCCACCAGGGAACCATGGCACCCCGGGGAGTGGGGGTTCGGGGACGCGGCGGACCGCGTGGTGGACACGCGTTCGTGGTAGAGGTTAGGATAGAAGGGGTCTGGGGAGGAAGGAACGCCCGCGGGGCGGGTCGTCAGCGCTCAGAGGCGGGTGATGTCCGTAGCGCGAGGACCCTTGTCTCCCTGTCCGATCTCGAACTCGACCTCGGTCCCCTCGACCAGGTCTCCGCCCTCCACATCGTCCATGTGGAAGAACACGTCGTCGTCCGAAGCGTCTGTCTCGATGAAGCCGTAGCCCTTCCCGTCATGGAAGAATCGCACCGTACCGGTCGGCATAGACCCCCTTATGGAGCACCCCCAAGATAACCCTTACCCTTCTGCAACCCGGGGAGAAGTTCCCATCAACACCGGGTCAGGCCTCGTCAAGCTCACCCTCGTACACGTCCAGCGCCGCCAGGCCCGCCAGGAGGTCATCGCCGTCGCTGGGGGCGACGGCAGGGTCGGTGAGGGTGCGCACGTACTCGATGTCCTCCCACCCCAGGTCGTCCCGGAACACCATCTCCAGGATGCGCTCCGCTACGCGGGCGCGATCCATGCCCATGTGCTCCGCCAGGTAGCGGAGCCGCTGGTCCACGCGCACGTCCACCTCGACGTCGTCGAGCTCCACCACGAGCCGGATAGGGGGGTCCTGGGTGTCCACGGTCGCTTGCTCCACCCCCTCGTGTGGTCCCCATGGTTCAAGCCCCCCTTGCTCGGGGCAACCCTGCCTTGGGCGCCCGCGTCCCCGGCACCACGTCCCCTTGTCCCCTGTGTGCCCTTGTTCCCCAGGTGCCCGGGGCGGTCCCGTGCGGACGTGGACGGGTCAGTTCGTGGGCGGGGCCTTGATCTGCTCGAAGATGTTCTCCACGAGGTCCTGACCCCCCTGCCCGAAGTGGTGGTAGAGGCTCTTGAGGAACGCCAGCGTGTTGGCGGCCTCCCCCACGAACTCCCACTCCACCTTGTCGAAGGTGCACCCCTGGAGCCCCACGGCCCCGTCCCCCCCGTAGATGAGGTTGCACCCCTCGAACCGGCACTCCACGAAGGCGTTCCCGTCCAGGCGCACATCCTGGTCGCGGAAGACCTTGTTCCGGTGCTCCATCATGGCCCCAACCAGGGAGGCGCTGGGTGAAAAGGCTTCGCACCCAAGCCCGAGGCTGGCGTGCGTTCCCTGCGAGCTCGCTGGCGCCCTTCCCGCGGATGCCCGGCGCCCTCACGGCCCGCCGCGGTACTGGGTCACGATCTTGTCGCCGAAGCGGTCCACCACCGCTCGCGCCACGAGCTCGTCCCAGTCCAGGAACTTCGTGTTCTCCGCCACCCACGCGTTCCAGTCCCCCGACTGGAGCACATCGTCGTCGATCTCCACCGCCGCCGGGTCCTCCACGAGATCCGACGCCGACAGGAGGTCGTCCAGGGTCGTGAACCCCGTGTGCTCCTCCAGGAACGCCGGGGTCAGGAGCTCATCCAAGGACCCGACAGCACCCTCCGGCGCCTTGGGGGCGCGCTCGTTCGCGGACATACCAAGTACGTAAAGAGCGGACCTTGCGTTTGTAGGTTGGGGCGGGGGACGGGTGGTGGGGGGCGTG
>CAZDGP010000171.1:0-2045 GCA_964505085.1 uncultured Thermoplasmatales archaeon | reverse complement strand
CCGGCGATGCGTCGGGTGGCGTCCTCGGTGAGGGTCTTCACGAACTCGATGCTGTGGGGGATGCCCGCGCGCTCCAGCGCCTCCACGGCGACGGCGCCGCTTGCGAGCCCGTCGGCGTCGATGTGGCTCACCACGTGCACGTGGTCCACGGAGCGGAGGCGCTCCGCGATGCGATCGGCCGTCTCGAGGAGGGTCATCCCATCGGGGGGAGGGAGGGGCTCCAACAAGAACCTTACCCGGAGGTCACCGGAAGTGCCCCCCCAGACCAGAGCCACCACCTTCCACCTCCCATCCCCTGAGCACCAAGGGGCGGCGGACCGGGGCGGCCGGGGTGGGGTGTACGGCGAGCGGGGTCCCGTATCGTACTCTCCCCGCTCGCTGGGGGCGGGTGGCGGGGAGATACCCGGGCCAACTGCGGACCTATAGCCACCTATAGTCGCCTATAGGTCACATGTGTGGAGGCCCAGCAGACACCGCCCCCCCCCTACCCCGCCCTCACCCGCAACGTCCGGTTCGGCTCCGCGAGGCTCACCCTCCCCCCGAAGGCGTCCCGCGCCGCCTCCAGGATGGGGCCGCGGTCCGCATCGTAGAGGAGGTGCGTGAGCACCAGCTCCCCCACCTCCGCCTCCCTCGCCACCTCCCCAGCCTCGGTGGGCGTCATGTGGCTCTCGCGGGCGTCCTCCCAGTCCACCCCCGGCGGGATCGCCGCCTCGCAGAGGAGCACGTCCGCGCCGCGGGCCGCCTCCACGAGGCCCTCGCACCGTGTGGTGTCGCCGCTGTAGCAGAGCGTGGACCCGTCGCGCTCCACACGCAGCGCGTACGCCTCCGGCCCGTGCTCCACCGGCACCGGCGTCACGCGGAACCCCGCCACCTCCCGGGCTTCCCGCGGCTCCCACGCGTGGGGTGCCAGGGCATCCAGGTACGCTTGGGGGTTGTCGCTGAAGAGCGGGAACCACGCCTCCAGGAGCTCCGCGAGGCGCGCGGGCCCGTGCACCGGAAGCACCGCGTCGTAGAACTTGAACCGGAGCGCGAGGGGCAGGAGGTCCAGCGCGTGGTCCATGTGCAGGTGGCTCATGCACACCGCGTCCACCGCGTCGTGATCGTCCACGTGGCGGAGCAGGTTCCCCAGCACCCCGTTCCCGCAATCCAGCATGATCGCGTCCCCGCCCGCCTGCACGAGGTACCCGCTGCCGGCGTTCCCCGGCTCCGGCACGCCGGCGGCGGCGCTTCCAAGCACGCTGAGCTCCATGAACGCCCCATGGGTCTCCAGGGTGAAAAGGGTGGCCCGTCCAGGAACGAAGCCCTTAACTCCCGCGGGACCCCATCCCGCCGCGGAGCCTCACGATGGATACGAAGCGCATCGCCGTGGTGGGCGCCGGGAACATGGGCGGCGCCATCCTCCGGGGCGTCGTGAACGCCCACTGGAGCAAGCCCTCGAACCTCGTGGCGAGCCACCCGCGGGAGGCGCGGCGGCACCAGCTCGAGGACGAGCTCGGCATCCGCACCGTGGAGAGCAACGTGGAGGCCACCGAGTGGGCCGACGTCGTCATCGTCGCCGTGAAACCCCAGATCATCCGTGGCATCCTCCAGGAGATCGGCCCCGCCGTCACCGCGGACACCCTCGTGGTGAGCATCGCCGCCGGCGTGAGCACCGCCACCCTCGAGGACAACCTCCCCGAGGGCGTGCCCGTGGTGCGATCCATGCCGAACATCGCCGCCACCGTAGACCACGGCGCCACCGCCATCTGCCCAGGGACCACCGCCACCCCCGACCACATGGCGTGGACCCGCGCCATCTTCGAGGCTGTGGGCGTCGTGGTGGACGTGGACGAGTCCCTCATGGATGCCGTCACCGGCCTCAGCGGCACGGGCCCCATGTACATCTTCCAGATCATCGAGGGCCTCTCCGACGCCGGCGTCAAGGTGGGGCTCTCACGCCACGACGCGAACATCCTCGCCACGCACACCGTGCTCGGCGCCGCCAAGATGGCGGACGAGACCGGGAAGCACCCGGGCCTCCTCAAGGACATGGTGACGAGCCCCGG
>CAZDGP010000170.1:0-2048 GCA_964505085.1 uncultured Thermoplasmatales archaeon | reverse complement strand
AGCACGGGTACGACTCGTACCCCGAGGACGTGATGTACGCGTTCATCCAGCCCGGGACCCACGGCACGTTGCAGACGGCTGACCCGAGCTTCACTCCGGGCCTCCAGAACAGCGCGGACGACGGCGACACGCCGGACTTCCAGATGAGCGACAACACCGACCAGGGGCCCTGCACGGGTGCTACGCTCCCCGTGTGTGCCCACAACAAGCACGGCGGCTGGGGGAACGCCTTCGGGTTCGCCGGCCTCTACTACGATGCATCGCTCCTCATCTCCACCGAGGTCACCATGGCGGTGAACCCCCAAAGCACCGGCAGCGGCACCTTCGACCCGTTCACACCCAGCGGTGACGCCGCCGACCACGCCGTGGACACGGACCGCTACTCGGCACTGGCTCCGCAAGTGGAGACCCTGTACCGCACCGCCGTGTACGACCCCGGGGACGAGGAGGGCGGCGACCTCCTGGACCCCGAGGGTCCCAAGCAGTTCGCGAAGGACTACTACTCGAGCGGGCAGTACCTGGACGACACGAACGACGCCATCAACACGGTGGAGCCCGCCTTCGAGCCCACGCAGGACGCGCGGGGCGCCGCGGACGACGCCGCGTCCAAGGCTTGGCCCCACGAGCCCAACACGGCTGACGACGACTTCAACGGCCACGCGAGCTTCGACGCGACCACGAGCTACGGAGGCGAGCCCTACTACGATCCCGGTCCGGGTCAGACCTACGATGGGTACGCCGTCGCTGAGGAGGCCTGGCTGGACATGAAGCCCTTCGTGAGCACCTTCACGGACTACACGATCCAGGTCCGCTCCTTCACGGGGCTGAACACCTTCGCGGGTACCGCCGAGGACCGCACCATGGTCCCCGGCGAGCTGTGGCTTGCTGGCAACTTCGGCCTGTGGGCGGACCGGAACGCGGACACGTGGATCGGCAACACCGCCCGGGACCACCACCCCGAAGGCGTGGACAACCCCACGGTGACGCAGAGCGAGAACGACCCCTACGCAGGCGGTCTCATCGACGACCCCAACGACTACGACCACACGAACCAGGACTCCCCCGAAAGCGAGGAACCCGAGTGGCGGGGCCTCTGCGACGGGTCCGTCACCGCCACCGTGGTGCCGGACAACAGCGACCAGTCCTGGGGCACCACCGGCGTCTACGTGTTCCGTGACGCCGAGTCCCCCAACACGGGCTACAACCCCTGGGACGACGCGGTGGAGGATGCCACCGGCGACGTGAGCGTGGCGGGCAACCAGGTGCTGGACGACCAGGACGACGAGACGCTGAGCCAGTACCGGACCAGCGGACCCATCGACATCAGCTTCGGCTGCCAGACCACCGACGAGAGCGGCGGTTGGCTCGGTGCGGAGCACATCCTGCTGCCCACCGGCTCCCTCGAGGTGCCAGTGAAGATCACCACCACCGCTGTGGTCGGTTCCGGTGTCCTGGGCTCCTACGGCGGCACCGACGGCGTGGACCTCGGCGGCGACACCGTCGTGGACGTGGACTACCTGGAGGCCGGCACGTAAGGACGGTGCAGGTTCCCAGGACCCCCCGTGGGCGGCTCCCGCCGCCCCCCTTCCCCTCCCCCTTCCCTTCTCTTCACCGTCTCATCCGTGACCTACGGGACCGCGTTGCGGACCCTCGGTCCCATGCCTCGTTGCGTCGTCGAGGCTCGAGCATGCCGACCCCCGTTCGGCGTGCGCTTCGTGCGCTTCTCCCCCCACGCGGGTCCGGTTCCTGCATGGATGTCATCCCACCCGCAGCCATCGCTAGGGGAGGAAGGGTCCAACAGGCCGGGCTGGGTCGACGCCACCCGGGACTGCTCGTCCTAGAGCACGCCCCGCTGCTTCAGGAACAGCGCCACGCCCGCGGCGCCCACGAGGGCTCCCCCACCGGCGCCCAGGATGGCGAGCTGGAGGGGCGTGAGCCCCCCGTCGGGGGCCGCTTCCCGGCTGTCGGGGGAGGCCTCGGCCACGGCCACCATGCTGTCGGTGACGGCGTCGATGGCCGTGAGGGTCGCGATGGAGTTCACGAGCTGC
>CAZDGP010000169.1:0-2076 GCA_964505085.1 uncultured Thermoplasmatales archaeon | reverse complement strand
CCGCCGTGGGCGACGCTGTAGTCCGCGAAGGTCTTGAGGCTCGCCGGCTCCACCACGGAACCGTCCTCGTCCTGGATGGTGAGCTCCGTGGCATCCGGGTCCACGTCGTAGCTGCCCCAGGGTGTGCTGATGACGCCCAGCATCACGAGCTTCCCGTGGACGAAGTTCGGGATGACAGCCTCCACGTCGAAGGCGTTCTTCACCGGGAGCGTGAAGTACGGCGGGAAGAACTCCCCCGCCCAGATGCGCCAATCCCCGGTGGCGTACTGCTCCCCGTTCGCCTCGTTGTAGAAGCTGTACACGAGGAAGAAGTCGTGGGTCTTGGGGATCTCCTCCACCTGGGGCTCGCCCAGGTCGATGACGAACTCGTTCACGTTCGGTTGCCCCGGGATGCCGTTCACCACCTGCCCCGGGCCCCACGTGCCCTCGGCGACGAGGGTGGGCTCGCCGTTGGCCAGCACGTCCTCCACCGGCGGTGCCTCCGCAGCGCTCGCCTTCCACTCCCCCAACTGCGCGTGGTAGAGCGTCGCCGTGACCTTGAAGTGCGGGCGAGCCCCGGGGTCCCAACCCCAGTACGGGTACGCGCAGGGCGCGTTCTCCGGGTGAGGGTGCATGCAGTTCGTGTTCCCCCCGGCCACGAACCACCCCATGTCGTCCACGCTCATGAAGATCCGCGTCTCGATGCTCTGGGACGTGTCCAGCAGGATGGGCTTCGTCTGCCCACGCTCGTTGTGGAGCATGCCGTAGCCACCGTTGTTCCCGAAGTCGCTGCGGCTCTCCACGTCCACGAAGCCCGCGGTGGAGTAGAGCACGAGCTTGTTGATGTCCTCGCTCTCGCAGCTCCCCTGGAGGTCATCCTCGCTGTCCGTGAAGTAGCTCGTGCAGTAGTGCCCGCTCCCGAGGCCGTACATGTCCTCGCCCACGGGCGCCTCCACGTTCGCGGGCATGGGCAGACCCAGGCCGTGACCGAAGACGTGACCGTAGAACCTCACGTTCGACGTCTCGCGCTCCCGCTGGTCCTCCCCCACCTGCGCGGCGGCCGGCGCCGCAGCGGTGAGGACGATGAGGAGCACAGCGATGATCGTGATGGGGATGCGTGGGTGCTGGCGCACGGTGTAGCCTCCAGGGGGACTCGCCCCGCCGTGGACCTACCGGTGCATAACCTTTTGGCTCTTCCGGCCCGCCGCGTCTTGGGTAACCGCCGTTCCATACCCCTTATAGGGGTCCCTGCACCCCCCCGGTCCATGCACGTCCTCAAGGTCCCTCTCCGGGTCCTTCCCCGCGGCGCCGCCGACAGGATCCTCTGGCTCCTCACCCGCCTCCACGACGTCCACGTCGTCACCCTCGACGAGGAGCTGGTGCTCCACGTGGTGAGCCGCCACGAGTTCACGGAGGAGGACATCCTCGGGCTCCTCCAGGGCTACATCGAGCTCCCGGAAGCCTGACACCCCCGACCCCAACGCCCCCCAACCCCCCAGCGAGGGCGTGCCCTCCTCCCCACCTCCTCCTCACGTTGACGCGCTCCGACCCACAGGGGCTCCCCCACCAACGAACACGCATCGAGCGGAGCCGCAACACCCATCACCCCCCCAACCCATGCCGTGGACGAGAACCCATGGCGAACCTCAACCTCGCGAGCCCGGCCTTCGAGGATGGCGCCCCCATCCCGCGAGAGTACGGGTACAACCACAAGAACGTGAACCCCCCGCTCACCATCGAGGGCGTCCCCGACGACGCCACCACCCTCGCCCTCATCGTGGACGACCCCGACGCCCGGGAACCCGCCGGCAAGGTCTGGGACCACTGGGTGGTGTGGAACATCCCCCCGAGCCTCGGCGAGATCCCCCGGGACTGGAACACGAGCGGCGCCGCCGAGGGGTTGAACGACTACGGGTCCCGCGGGTACGGCGGCCCCAACCCCCCCGACCGCGAGCACACGTACGACCTCGTGCTCTACGCGCTGGACACCCGCCTGTCCCTGAGCCCCGACACCACCGCCGACGACCTCCGCGAGGCCATGGAGGGCCACGTCCTCGCGAAGGCCAAGCTCCAGGGCACCTTCACCCCCGACGACGC
>CAZDGP010000168.1:0-2099 GCA_964505085.1 uncultured Thermoplasmatales archaeon | reverse complement strand
CGCCCAGGTGGACCCAGATGCCCGACAAGTCCAAGGACTTCAGCGCGTGGTACAACGACGTCATCGAGCGGGCGGACCTCATCGACAAGAGGTACCCCGTGAAGGGCATGGACATCTGGCGGCCCTACGGGCTGCGTCTCATGCGGAACATCGACGCCTTCACGCGGGACGAGATGGACCGCACGGACCACCTGGAGGTGGAGTTCCCGCTCCTCATCCCGAAGACGGAGTTCGCGAAGGAGGCGGAGCACATCGAGGGCTTCGACGCCCAGGTGTTCTGGGTGACCCACGGGGGCACGACGGAGCTCGACGTGCCCCTGGTGGTGCGGCCCACGAGCGAGACCGCCATGTACCCCATCTTCAGCCTGTGGATCCGGAGCCACACGGACCTGCCGGCGCGGTACTTCCAGATCGTGAACACGTTCCGCTACGAGACGAAGCAGACGCGCAGCTTCATGCGGGTGCGTGAGATCCACTTCTTCGAGGCGCACACGTGCCACACGGACTACGATGACGCGGAGGATCAGATCCGCACGGACCAGGAGGTGTGGGCGAACCTCGCCCAGCAGATGTGCCTCCCCTACGTCCTGGCGAAGCGCCCGCCGTGGGATACCTTCCCCGGCGCGCACTACAGCATCGGGGCGGACATCCTCATGCCGGAGCAGAAGACGCTCCAGTGCGCCACGTTCCACCATTACGACACGAACTTCGCGGAAGCGTACGACATCACGTACGAGACGCCGGAGGCGGAGCACGAGCACGTGCACCAGACGACGTACGGCATGAGCGAGCGCCTCGTGGGTGCCATCGTGGGCGTCCACGGGGACGACCAGGGCATCATCATGCCGCCGGCGCTGGCGCCGACGCAGGTCGTCATCGTGCCCATCGTCTTCAGCGACGACCACGCGCCCGTGATGGAGCGGGCGCTGGAGCTTCGGGATGAGCTGGAGGACGCGGGGGTCCGGGTGGAGGTGGACGATCGGGACGAGAGCCCCGGGTACAAGTACAACGACCACGAGCTGCGGGGCGTCCCGGTGCGCCTCGAGATCGGGCCGCGGGACCTCGAGAACGATCAAGCCGTCGTCGCCACGCGCCACGACGGCGAGAAGTCCAACGTGCCCCTCAGCGACGTGGCGACGGCCGTGGAGGAGGCGCTCGAGGCTGTGGCCGAGGGCCTCCTGGAGCGGGCGACGAGGCTCCTGGAGGAGAACATGCACGATGCCGCGGACCTGGAGGAGGCGGGGCAGGTGGAGGGCATCGCCCGGGTGCCCTGGTGCGGTGACGACGCGTGCGGTGAGTCCATGGAGGACGAGACGGGGAAGGACGTCCTCGGCGTGCCCGTGGCCGACGACGCGCCCGTGGAGGAGACGATGGAGGGCGCGTGCGTGGTCTGCGGGGACGACGCCGAGCATCCGGTGCTCCTCTCCCGCACGTACTGAGCCCCCTGCCTCCTCCCTTCCTCCCCTTCCTCTCCCCGTCCCTCTTCCTGTTCGTCATCCCTGCTCCCCACCCTCCTCCCACCTGGCATGCCCGACCACACCAGCGGTGGCCCTGGACGGGCCGGAGATGGGAGAAGAAGAGGGGGGAAGGGGGGGGACGTGGCGTCAGTCCCGGCGTTGGGACCGGAGCGCCGCCGCGAGCCCGGCGAGGACCAGGGTGGCCAGCGCCGAGAAGCCCGGCACGCCGGCATCGCCGGCGCCCTCGGCACCGGCCTGGGCCCCGTCGTCGGCGGTGGTGTCGAGGCCCTCGTACGTGAGGGTGCCGTTCCCGGTGACGGTGACGTTCCCCACCGAGACCTTCTCCTCGAGGCCCAGGGCGTTGAAGAGGATGCGGTTCCCCGTGTACGTGGTGGCGTACCCGTCGAGCCCGTAGGGGTGGTAGTGGGCGTCGGTGGGGTCGGGGAGCACGGCCCCGAGGAAGACGACGGTGCCGTTCCCGAGCTCCGCCTCGCCGAGGTTCACCTTGTCAGGGTCGGGGGTGCCGGACTGGTCCTGGCCGGCGACGCCCACGACGCTGCCGTGGAAGGCGTCGCGGTCCACGAACCACACGGGGGCGGTGCCGCCGTCCTCGATGTTGAAGCCGAGGGGCACGGGCTCGTA
>CAZDGP010000167.1:0-2129 GCA_964505085.1 uncultured Thermoplasmatales archaeon | reverse complement strand
TCACCGGTGCGCGTAGACGGCCACGATGCCGTCCTCCCCCACGTGGTCGAGGCGGGCGAAGCCCACGCGCTCGAACTGCACCACGGACCCCTCCTCCTCGTGGCGTAACTGAGGTTCGCCGAGGCCCTCCACCTGCTCACCGTCGGGCATGAGGAGGGTCACGGGGAGGTGGAAGGGGGGGCACCAATGCACGATGTCCACATCCCCCTCCTGGAGGATGTCGAGGTCGTTGCCGATGTAGCGTGCGGTGGTGGTGCCCGTGATCTCGATGTTCCCCAGGTCCTTGAGGCGCACGCGGTCACCGGGGCTCCAGGCCTCGAGGTCCGCACGCTCGAGGAGGACATGCACCGTGCCGTCGGTGGGGTTGAGGTGGTGCTCCCGCACACCCCGCTCGGGGTCATCGGGGTGGAGGGGCGCGGCGCCCTCCAAGGGCTCGTCCGTGGCCACGGTGACCTCCACGGGGTCCCGCACGAGGAAGAAGCGGTCCGCCTGGGGTTCGACGACCTTGCGGTTGGCGGCATCCAGGGTCTCGCTGGAGGCGGCCACGTCCTTCTCCGTGAGCCCCAGCTCCATCCAGAACTCGCGGATGCCCTCGGGGGTGAAGCCCCGGCGGCGCAGGGCCTGGAGCGTGGGGAGGCGGGGGTCGTCCCATCCGTCGTAACGGCCCTCGGCGATGTCCTGGCTGAGTTGGCTCGTGCTGAACTTGCCGAAGCCGTGGAGCTTGACGCGGCCCCAGTACAGGGTCTCGGGGTAGGTCCAGCCTTGGTGCTCGTAGAGGAACCGTTGCTTCCGGGTGCTGTCCATGAGGTCCTTGCCCCGGATGATGTGGGTGACGCCCTGAAGGTGGTCCTCCACGGCGGACTGGAGGTCGAGCATGGGCCACACGGCGAACTCCCGACCTGTGATGGGGTGAGGATGCTCGGCGATGTCCACGATGCGGAAGGCCACCCAGTCCCTTAGGGCGGGGTCCTTGTGGGTGATGTCGGTCTTCACCCGGACCACGGCCTCGCCGGGCTCGTACCCTCCCTCGAGCATGCGGTCCCAGGCCTCGAGGTTCTCCGCCGTGCTCCGGCCGCGGTGGGGGCAGGCCTCCTTGGCGTTCTTGAGCTCCCGGAAGGCCTCCTGGGTGCACTCGCAAACGTACGCGCCGTCGAGCTCGATGGTGGTCCGCGCGTGGTCGTAGTACGTGCCCAGGCGCTCGCTGGCCTTGAGGACGCGGTCGGGTTCCCCGGCAAGCCACCGGAGGTCGTCGGCGACGACGTCGTACATCTCGGCCTGGGGGGCCTTGATGACGGGGTCCGTGTCGTCGTAGCGGAGGATGAGGGTGCCGTCGTACCGGTCCCGGTACTCGGCGAGGATGCTGACGCCCCGGCTGTGCCCCAGGGTGAGGGGGCCGTTGGGGTTGGGGGCGAAGCGCATGACGACGTCGCTCGTGTCCCCCGGGAGCTCCGGCAGGGGGTGCTGGTCCTCGGGGGTCTCGTCGTCGTCCTCCTCCAGGAGCTCCGGTGCCTCCTCCTCCAGGATGCTCCGGCGTTCGTCCGCGGGGACCTCGTTCACCTGGGAGACCACGTCCTGCACGAGAGGGTTCACGTGCTGTGCGTGGGGACGAAGCTCCGGGACCTCCCCCATGAGCTTCCCCATGACCGCGCCGGGGTTGGGGTCGGCACCGTGCTCCACGGCGTTGAGGAGGGCGAAGCGCCGGGCGAGGGTCCGCGCCTGGTCCTCCAGGTCCGGCGGCAACCCCATGTTAGTGCTCCCTCCGCGCGGCCCAGAGGGTGACCTCCTCCAGAACCTGGCGGGGGTGCCCGTCGGGGAGGACCTCCAGGGCTGCGAGGGCCTCGTGGGTGTGCTGGTCCACGAGGTCCTGCGCGTGGGCGATGGCTCCCGTGTCCCGGAACACCTGGAGCACGCCCTCCACGGCCTTGTCGCTGGCGTCGGGGTTGCCGAAGGTGTCCTGGAGGAGCGTGAGTTGCGTGGCGTCAGCGCGCTCCCGGGCGTGGAGGTACACGACGGTCTTCTTGCCAGCGCGGATGTCGCTGGCGGCGGGTTTCCCCAGTTGCTCGGTGGTGCTGAGGAAGTCCAGGAGGTCGTCCCGCACCTGGAAGGCGAGGCCGAAGTGCCGCCCGTAG
>CAZDGP010000166.1:0-2138 GCA_964505085.1 uncultured Thermoplasmatales archaeon | reverse complement strand
CCGCGGTCGTTCACGGCGCGGCGCACGTACTCCAGGCCGTCGGCGAGCGTGAACGCGAGCTCCTGCACCGCGGTGCTGCCGGCTTCGCGGATGTGGTACCCGCTGATGCTGATGGGGTTGAACTTCGGCGTGTGCTCCGCCCCCCACTCGAAGGTGTCCAGCACGAGCTCGACGCTCGCCTCCGGCGGGAAGATGAACATCTTCTGCGCCTGGTACTCCTTCAGGATGTCGTTCTGGATGGTGCCTCGCACCGTGCTGATGTCCACGCCCTGGTTCTGGGCGGCGGCGAGGAACATGGCCCACACCATGGGCGCGGGTCCGTTGATGGTCATGCTCGTGCTCACGTCCCCCAGGGGGATGCCGTCGAAGAGCGTCTCCATGTCCGCCAGGCTGTCCACGGCCACCCCCACCTTCCCCACCTCGCCCCGGCTGAAGTCGTGGTCCGAGTCGTACCCCTGGAGCGTGGGGAAGTCGAAGGCGACGCTGAGGCCCGTCTGCCCGTTCTCCAGGAGGTAGTGGAACCGCTCGTTCGTCTCCTCGGGCGTGCCGAAGCCCGCGAACTGCCGCATGGTCCAGAGCCGCCCCCGGTACATGGTGGGGTGGACGCCCCGCGTGAAGGGGTACTCTCCCGGGAACCCCAGGTCCTCCTCGTAGTCCAGGTCCTCCACGTCCGCCGGCGTGTAGAGGCGGTCCACGGGGCGGCTGCTCGTGGTGACGAACTCCTCCCGTCGCTCGGGGAACCGCTCCAGCGTACCCTGGAGCGTGGTCGCTTCCCACTCCTCCTTGGCCTCACGGATCTCCTCGAGGCGCTCCTTGCGGGCTTGCTCGTCGTCGCTCATGGGGGGTCACCGCCCGATGGGGCTGGTTAGCGTCATGGCGGCTCCCGCCCATAAGGGTTGCCCGCGTCGCGGGCGCGTGCCACCTTGGGCCTAAGCGAACCCCTTCTCCCCTCGGTGGTCCAGCGTGCAGGGGACGGTGCTGCGCTCCCGCTCGCCCCCCCAGACCCCCCATCGGCGCGCTAGCTGACGTACATGTCCATGGGGGAAGCGATTAATAGGCGGGTGCTCATAGTAAGGACCCCCCGAGCGGGGAGGAGCCGTGTTGCGTTGCCACTGCAAGGGAAGGTAGTCCTCGGACCGGATCTGGTCACCCTGCTCCAGGATCTGGGTCTCACCTGGGACGAGGTTCGGATCTACCAGTTCCTCCTCAACTCCTCCACCGCCATCGCCTCCGCCGTCGCCCAGGAGGCC
The DNA here is from genome assembly GCA_964505085.1 of uncultured Thermoplasmatales archaeon. Lineage (GTDB taxonomy): Archaea > Thermoplasmatota > SW-10-69-26 > JACQPN01 > CAZDGP01 > CAZDGP01. The sequence goes on along the minus strand of CAZDGP010000166.1, from coordinate 888 downwards.
GACCAGTCCCGGGGCCGCATCTACGAGACCATGCGGTCCATGGTGGACAAGGGGTACGCGCGGGAGATCCCCACGGACCCCATCGAGTTCGAGGCGACGCCCCTCACCGAGATCCTGGAGCGCGCCGAGGATCGTTTGACGGACCAGCTCCAGGCCGTGGAGGAGGGGAAGGCCACCGCCATCCGGTCCGCCAAGGGGGATGCCGTGCCCCTGGTCCGACCCACGCGCTCCCGGGACGTGAGCGTGTACTCGGGACGGTACTCGTGCAACGAGGAGTGGGAGCGGATGCTGGAGGAGGCCACGGACTACTTCTGGCTCACGGGCGGAGGCAACCTCGCCCAGCGGCTTGCGGACAGGCCTGATTTCCTGGAGAAGGTTGGCGAGGTGGCGAAGGGGGACGTGGACGTCCAGGTCGTGCTCCCCCAGGATGTAACCTCGGTGCGCGCCCTGGAGCGGATCCGCGGCATCGTGGGACCCGAGGTCCTCCGGGTGGCCATGGTGGATCAGTTCGGCCCCCTCGCCTCCTGCGTCACCGGCAAGGCCTCCATGGAGACCATCGCACAACCCGACGACGACGCGCCAAGCCACGGCGAGGACGTGGGGATCCAGGTGGAGAGCAGCCTCTTCGCCCGGGCGACGAAGGAGCGGTTCGAGCTCGCCCAGGAGTTCCTCCTGGGGGAGGGGTCCGTCCCCCTCTACCAGTGGCTCTCCCCGGACCGCGGCCCCGACGTCCTCGTGGAGGCTGTGAAGGAGGCCGAGGAGGAGGTCCGCGTCATGGGCCCCCCCGAGTGGACCGGGTACCTCGCCGAGGACTGGGAGCGCACCTCAGCCATCCACCAGGAGGCGAAGGGGCGTGGCGTGAACCTGCGGGCGATCACGGACCGCTCC
>CAZDGP010000165.1:0-2165 GCA_964505085.1 uncultured Thermoplasmatales archaeon | reverse complement strand
CAAGACCTCCTGCGCATCCCGCCCTTCCACCGGTACCTGGGGTTGGAGATGGAGGAGCTGAACCCGGAGACGCATCGGGCGGTGGTGCGGATGCCCTACCGGGAGGAGCTCATCGGGAACCCGCAGATCCCCGCCATCCACGGCGGCATCATCGCGGCGCTCATCGACCTCACCGGGGGCGTGAGCACGTTCTCGGCCACGGGCGTTCCCACGCCCACCATCGACATGCAGGTGGACTACGTGCGCCCGGCGCTCGCGGAGGAGGACCGCGCGCACCTGGCGACGTCCCGCATCGTGAACCTGGGGAGCACGGTGGCCTTCGTGGATGTGGAGGTGGAGGACAGCGTGGAAGGGAAGCTCGTGGCGAAGGGGCGGTGCGTGTACAGCACGAAGCACCAGGGCGAAGCCATCCCGGACGAGGACCGGCACCCCATCGGGTGACCCCCTCAGGGAGCCCCATCCCCCGGCCCCCCAGCTTCGCCGTCCCCTTCGTCGGACGCCTCCGGCTCGTCCTGCGGGATGACGCGCTTCGCCACCACCACGAAGACCACGAGCCACCCCATGAGCAGGGAGAACATGGCGGTGTAGTACCCGGCGAGGAGCACGAAGCTCACGGTGGCGAGGGCGGCGAAGAGGAGCCCCAGGAGCACCGCGCGAGCATCGAAGGGTACGCCGAGGACCGTGGGCATCCTGTGGGGGACGGTGGGGCGGACGGAAACCCTTTGCGGCATCGCCCGCATCCAGCACCATGGTCAGCTTCGAGGTGCCGGAGGAGGTGCGGTTGATCCAGCGATCCCTCCGGGGGTTCATCGAGCGGGAGGTCGCGCCCCGGGAGGAGGCGCTGGGTGAGCTCGTGGAGCACGAGCGCTTCATGCTCACGGACGAGGGGTTCCTCCACCCGGACGTGGTGGAGGCGATCCGGGAGATCCGGGGGTTGAGCGCCGACGCGGGCTTCTACGCCATGCACATGCCCGAGGAGGAGGGCGGCGGTGGCGTGAGCAAGGTGGGGACGTTCCTCGCGTGGAAGGAGGTGATGAAGCACGGGCTCGGCCTCAACACGGCCGTGCTCGCCAGCGTGGAGGGCCCCACACCCCTCTTCCTGGCCATGACGGACGAGCAGAAGGAGGCCTTCCTCCATCCCATGATCGCCGGGGAGGAGACGAGCGCCTTCTGCCTCACGGAGCCGGGGGCGGGAAGCGACGTGGGCGCCATCACGGCGCGGGCGGAGCGCGACGGTGACGCGTACGTGTTGAACGGGACGAAGACGTTCATCACGAACGGGCCCTACGCGGACCACTACCAGGTCTTCGCCAAGACCGACCCCGACGCGGGCATCCACGGGATATCATGCTTCATGGTGAGGCGGGACAACCCCGGCCTCTCGTTGGGGGATGCCCAGAACAGCATCGTGAACGACGGGGAGCAGTGCGAGGTCATCCTGGAGGATGCGCGGGTGCCCGTGGAGCACCGCGTTGGGGAGGAGGGCATGGGGTTCATGCTGGCCATCCGGAACATCGGCGACACCCGCGTCCAGATCGGGGGCATGTGCGTGGGGCTCGGGCACTTCCTCGTGGACCGCATGGTGGAGTACATGCAGGAGCGGGAGGCCTTCGGGGAACCCATCGGGAAGCAGGGTCAACTCCAGTTCATGTTCGCGAACGCCGCCACGAAGCTCGAGGCGGCGGAGAACCTCGTGCTGCGCACGAGCTGGATGCTGGACGAAGGCCAGGACGTCATGCGCGAGTCGAGCATGGTGAAGCTCTACTGCACGGAGGTCCTGCAGGAGCTCGCCGACGTAGCCATCCAGGTGCACGGCGGCGTGGGCCTCATGCGGGAACTCCCGTTGGAGCGCATCTACCGCTTCGCAAGGATGCTGAGGATCCCGGAGGGCACCTCGGAGATACAAAGATGGACTATAGCGAAGAGCTACGGGTTGTGAACCGATGAGCAAGTGGCAGGACCAGATCGACGCGTTGAGGAAAGGGGAGCTGCCTCCGCCGCCGGTGGCGGAGCTCGTGGGGTTCCGACCCACGGAGGTGGAGGAGGGGCACGTGGTCTTCGAGATGGACGCGGGCGAGCGCCATCACAACCCCATGGGCACGGTGCACGGCGGCATCCTCGTGGACCTCGCAGATGGCGCCATGGGCATGGCCTTCGCCACCACC
>CAZDGP010000164.1:0-2185 GCA_964505085.1 uncultured Thermoplasmatales archaeon | reverse complement strand
TCTACGATGCGTCGCTCCTCATCGCGACGCAGACGAAGATCGCCGTGAACCCCCTGGAGGTTTCGGGCGGGTTCGACCTCTCCCAGGCCACCGCGGTGGACACGGACCGTTACACGAGCATCCACCCGGCCGCCGAGAGCCTCTACCGCACGGCAGTGTACGACCCCGGGGACCAGGAGTCGAGCCCCACGGACGCTTTGCACGAGGAAGGCCCCAAGGAGTGCCTGAAGGAGTGCGAAGCCGGCACCGCCGTGGGCCCGGTCTTCGACGCCTACTTCGCCGCCATGGACCCCTTGAAGGACGAGTTGGGTGGCGCCATGAACCAGGCCGGCTGGAGCGTGGACACCCACGAGCCCAACACGGCTGAGGACGACTACAACGGCCACGCGACCTTCGACGCCGCCACGTGCTACGGCGGATGCGCCGACGGTCCCGACCCCGGCTCCTCGGAGGACTTCTACGAGCCCGGCGCCGATCAGGACTACTCGGGGTACCAGACGGGCGAGCACCTTTGGATGGACGCCCAGCAGGACTTCGCCGTGCCCTTCTACGGCGTGGTCATCTACGGCATCAACGGGTACCCCGTCCACCCCTCCACGGACGTGGACGAGAGCCAGGGCGATGAGAACACCCAGGCGCCTGGCATCCTGAACCTCCGGGGCCACGTCGGCACCTGGTTCGACGCTAACGGCGACAACTGGATCGGCACCGTGGCCGACGGGGACTACAACCCCCAGGACACGGGGTTCCACTTCTCCAGCCTCCTCATCCCCCGAACCGATAACTGGACGATCCACCAGGGGAAGCAGTCCGACGCGGAACCCTACGCTGGGGGCACCGTGACGGATCCCAACGACTACCACAACCGCCCGGCCTTCTCGGATTCCCCCGAGTGGTACGGGAACTGCGAGAACGTGGAGCTTCACGCGACGCTCACACCCATGACCCCCGGCGAGCGTTGGGGCGACACCGGTGTGTACATCCTGGAGAACCGCAACCACAGCGAGGAAGGCTTCCCCGGCAACCCGTTCATGGACTCCGTGGCTGACGCCGTGGGCGACACCCACATCCACCCGCCCGGTGGCCCCGCCACGAACGTGGACGTGTACGACGAGGACGGTCAGCTCTCGAAGTACCGGACCCAGGGGCCCATCGAGATCAACGTGGGGTGCGCCTCGGACATGGGCGACGAGGGCATCTTCCGTGGCCAAGGGCAGGTCCTCTTCCCCACCGGGACCCTGGACTACCCCGTGAAGGTGGAGACCGTGGCCACCTCCACATCTGACAACCCCATCGAGGGGAAGCACGGCAGCACCGACGGTGACCACATCATCGAGACCGTGGTGGACGTCGACATCGTCGACCCCATCGTCGAGTGACGAGGGTGCCAAGCGGCAACCCATGGGGGGTCAGCCCCCCCTCCCCCCTCTTCCTCCCCTTCCTCATCTTCCACCTCCAGCTCCACCGCCTCGTTGAGGGCATCCTCCGGCGTTCCCAGGGGTCCCTGTGAGCACCAGGATTTAAGTTCCCTCAAGTTATCTTGGAGGCAGAGCCAGGGCGCTCGGGAGGCGCCCTCGCCCTAACCATACGAATGGAGGCTGAACCATATGCACGCAATGAGAGTTACTGCGGTTCTTGCCACGCTGGCTCTCGTCGTCGGGGTCATCCCCGCGGCGAGCGCCTCGCACACCTTCGTCCTCCCCAGCGAGACGGGGCTGGGAGAAGGTAACGTGGGCTACGAACCGGACACGAGTGCAGACGACAACGGGATCCCGGACCACGGCTTCTCGCCCCAATCCGACACCCTCATCCTCGAGGGCTACCACGGCGGAGGTACGCCGTACCCGCTCTACGTGGACTACAACACGCCCGCCAACGCGGCGCTCCACGGCAACAACTACGAGGACCACGAGCGGTACATCGTCCCCGGCAACAACTTCTTCGTGGCGTACTGGGGATGGTGGCACGACAAGGGCAGCGGCGGCTACCTCGAGGAGCTCGGTGCTCCCGGCTTCGGTGACCCTGACGGCGTGATCAACGACGGTCACGACAACTGGGGCAACTCCGCTGACAACACCGAGGGCCAGTGGGACGAGTTCATCTGGCGCGGTGTGAACCCCTGGGCCGGCCAGCACGGGTACGACTCGTACCCCGAGGACGTGATGTACGCGTTCATCCAGCCCGG
>CAZDGP010000163.1:0-2200 GCA_964505085.1 uncultured Thermoplasmatales archaeon | reverse complement strand
GCGATGGGGAGGTTCACGAGGAACAACCACGGCCACGACGCCACCAGGAGCACCGCCCCCGCCAGCACCGGCCCCACGAGGAACGCGATACCGAACACCGCCCCGATGAGGCCCAAGGCGCTCCCGCGCTTCTCCGCCGGGAACGTATCCCCGATGACGGCGCTCGCCACCGGGAAGATGCCCCCAGCACCGAAGCCCTGCACCGCCCGCCCCGCCAAGAGGACCTCGAAGCTCGGGCTCCACGCCACCACGAGGCTCCCCACCGCGAAGATGACCACATCCAGCACGTAGATGCTCCGACGCCCATGGAGGTCCGAGAGCTTCCCCATCACCGGCGTGCTCACGAGGTTGAACAGCACGTACACCGTGAACACCCACGCCAGCGCCCGCTCCCCCACCCCGAAGGTGGACTGGATCTCAGGCAACGCCGGTCCCACGATGGCGATGTCCAACGCCCCCATGAGCACCCCCACGAAGAGCACCGCTAGGAGCCGGTTGCGCGCCGGAGCCTCGACGTCCACGGGGGCAGCCACCGCCGGCCCATGGCGGCCAACCGTTGAAAAGGTATGGGCCCCCCGAACCCCCCGCTACCAACGACCGTCACCACCGGAAGCTTCTTGAACCCCTGGGCTCACGCGCCAACGGGCGACCCTTATGTCCACGACCCAACCCCGGAACCCCTGGTTCCCCCTGCTCATCGCCATCCTCCTCATGGTTCCCAGCCTCGCCGTCGCCGGCCCCACCGCCCCCGCGGCCGGAAACGACGCCCCCACCACCCCCTGGTGGGAGCGCTCCCAACTCGACAAGGACGGCGACGGCCTCGACGAGGCCCTGGAGCACCAGCTCCAGCGCGCCGGCGACAGCGAGCACCTCACGGTCCTCGTGGACTACGCCGAAGACCCCACCCCCGCCCAGGTGCAAGCCCTCGAGGAGAGAGGTGCCCAGGTCCTCTACCACGTCCAGGTCGTCCCCACCCTCGTCGTCCAGGCTCCCGCTGGGAACGTCCCCGACCTCGCCACCGCCCCCGGCGTCGTCCTCGTGGAACGCGACCGCGCCCTCCACCCGCTCCTGGACGAGTCCCGACCCCAGGTCGGCGGCGAATCCGCCAGCGAGCGCTTCGGCGTCACCGGCGAACGCGTCACCATCGCCGTCTTCGACACCGGCATCGACAAGGACCACCCCGACCTCGGACCCAAGGTCGTGGACCGCTTCGACGCCACCCAGGAGCAGAACGCCGTCACGGGCCTCCTGAGCTCCACGGAACCCGTCCAACCCGGCGATACCGACGGCCACGGAACCCACGTGGCCGGCATCGCCGCCGGACCCGGCTCCGAAAGCGGCGGCACCTACGTCGGCATCGCCCCCGACGCGAACCTCGTGAGCGTCAAGGTCTTCGACGCGCAGGGTGACGCCAGCACGAGCTACGTCCTCCGCGGCATCGACTGGACCCTCAGCCACAAGGACCAGTACCGCATCCGCATCATGCAGATGAGCCTCGGCGGCAACGGCACCGACGGCACCGACGCCGTAAGCCGCGCCATCGGCGTCGCCACCGACCGCAACATCCTCACCGTGGCCGCCGCCGGCAACCTCGGCCCCGACGAAGGCACCGTCACCCTCCCCGGCGTAGCACCCCGCGCCCTCACCGTCGCCGCCGTGAACGGGGAGAACAAGATCGCGGACTTCAGCAGCCGCGGACCCACCGTGGACGGACGACAGAAGCCCGAGGTCTCCGCACCCGGCGTGGACATCATGAGCACCGCGCCCCCCGTGGTCGCCCAGGGCGGGTACTACCAGGAGCTCAGCGGCACCAGCATGGCCGCACCGCACCTCGCCGGCGCCGCCGCGCTTCTCGTGGAGGCCAACCGAAGCCTCGACGCCCACATGCTCAAGTGGATCCTCATCGCCAGCAGCGACCCCATCGGCCCCAACGCCCACGAGTGGCACGCGGGCTACGGTTGGGGCATGCTCAACGTGCCCAACGCCGTCCAGGCCGCCCAGGACCCCAACATCCTCGGGGACGACCCCTTCGTGGAGACCGCCGAGAACGTGCCCTTCGGCGGCGGCAGCAGCGAGATCGACCACCTGCTCTACCGCGCCGAACGCACCCAACGCTCCCTCGTGCCCGCACCGGGGCTGCTCCTCGCCACCGTGGGCCTCCTGGGCGCCGCCCTCCTGGGGCGGCGCAAGCCCCCTACTT
>CAZDGP010000162.1:0-2219 GCA_964505085.1 uncultured Thermoplasmatales archaeon | reverse complement strand
TCAGCGGGGCGGCAGGGTGGCGAGGAACCCCCCGTACATCATGGCCACGCCGGCGGCCTGCGCCAGGAGGCGGGCGTCGGCGATGCCGAGGGTGCTGAGGCTCCCTCCGGTGAAGGGGAGGAGGGCGCCGAGGCCGATGAGGAGGACGCCGGTCTCGCGTCGTGTCCACCAGCTTGCGAGGGCGCCGCCCACGAGGGCGAGGCCGCCGAGGACGTTGAGGAGGAGGAAGGCGACGCGGGCGGGGTGGGGGAAGGCGACGGCGTCGCTCCCGAGCTCGGGTCCCCACTGGTTCAGGGGTTGGGCGGGATCGCCCACGGGCGTGGTGGTCTCGAGGGGGATGGTGAGGGGGCCGAGGGCCGCGACGGCGAGGAGGGTGACGGTGAGGATCGTGGCGGTGTGGGCGAGGCGGGTGCGGGGGCGGGCGAGATGGATGGTGCCGGCGCCCAGGAGCCCCACGAGGCCGGCGGCGGCGGGGAAGTACACGCGGTACGTCCAAGGCGTCCACCCGGTGTGGGCGGCCCAGGCCTCGAGGAAGCTTGCGAGGGCGAAGAGGCCGAGGCCCAGGGCCCAGTGGAGGTTGGAAGATGTGGGGTGGTGGCGCCACCGGTGCGCCACGTGGAGGGCGAAGGCCAGGCCAAGGAGCCCGGCGAGGGCGGGGACCCAGAGCGAGGTCATGGTGGGGTTACGTGCCGGGGAGCTCGGGGGACTTGTCGAGGACCTCGGCCTTCACGTCGTGGTCCAGGAGCTGGGTGGTGGATTCGAACTCGTCCCAGAAGCGGTCGGCGTTGTTCCGGGGGACCTCCACCACGGTGTGGTCGTCCTCCACGTGGATGGTGCCGAGGACGTGGTCGTGGAAGTTGCACTTGTCGTTCACGGCTTTGAAGACGCGCATCATCTTCACGTCGTCCTGCGTCCCGATGGGGAGGCGGAAGTGCACCATGCCGGTGGGGTCGCTGAGCTCCTTCCAGTCCATGACCTGCACGATCTTGTCCCGTTGGAGGTGGTCGGGGTCGGGAACCTCCTCCATGCGGAGGCGCCCGTCGGTGATGGCCTCGATGTCCAGGAGGGCGCGGGATTCGTCGCTGGTGATGAAGGTGATGGCTTTGCCCTCGCGGCCCATGCGGCTCGTGCGGCCGATGCGGTGCACGTACCATTCGGGGTCGTCGGGCACGTCGTAGTTGATGACGTGGGTGCAGTGACCCACGTCGATGCCGCGGGCGAGGACGTTGGTGGCGATGACGATCTCCGTCTTGCCCTTCCGCGTGTTCTCCATGACCTTCTCCCGGGCGGCCTGGCTCATGTCGCCGTGCATCTTCTCCACGGGGTACCCGTGGCTCTTGAGGAGGCCCTCCACCTTGTCCACCTCGCGCTTGGTGCGGCAGAAGACGAAGGCGAGGTCGGGGTCCTCGGCCTCGAGGACGCGGTAGAGCGCCCAGACCTTGTTCCGGTACCCCACGTTGAGGTACACCTGCTCGGTGCCCTCCACGGTGAGCTCGTCCTTGCTCACCATGATGCTCACGGGGTTCTGCATGACGTCCTTGGCGAGCTGCATGATCTCCTCGGGCATGGTGGCGCTGAAGAGGAGCTTCTGGACGCCGGTGTCGGGGACGCGGCTGAGCACCCACTCGATGTCCTCGATGAACCCCATGTCCATCATGCGGTCGGCCTCGTCGAGGCAGAAGATGTCGAGGTAGTCGAGCTTGAGGCTTCCGCGGCGCATGTGGTCCATGATGCGGCCGGGGGTGCCGACGATGATGGGGACGCCGCGTTCGTAGGCGTCGAGCTGGGGCTTGTAGGAGACGCCGCCGTAGACGGCGAAGGCTTCGACGCCCTTCACCTGCCCGATGCGGTTGATCTCCTCCTTCACCTGCTCAGCGAGCTCGCGGGTGGGGACGAGGATGAGGGCGGCGACGTTGTCCCAGTGGGTGGCCACGTGCTGCACCATGGGGATGCCGAAGCCGGCGGTCTTGCCGGTGCCGGTCTTGGCCTGCCCGATAACGTCCCGGCCCTCGAGGATGGGGGGGATGGCTTCGGCCTGGATGTCGGTGGGTTCCTTGAACCCGATCTTGTCGAGCGCCTGGAGGATGTCGTCTTGGAGGTTGAGGTCGGAGAAGGACTGGGGTTTGGACATGGGGGAGGGCCCTCCGGGGGGCGTTTTCGGGGGGAGCGGTTGCTCCCCTATCCCGCTCTTGGGTTTAAAGGCTTTGCTCGTCTGGGGG
>CAZDGP010000161.1:0-2252 GCA_964505085.1 uncultured Thermoplasmatales archaeon | reverse complement strand
TCGCTGATGAGGCCGAACGTGCGTAGAGGGCTAAGCAGCGGCGACTCATGGCTCGTGCATAGATGTCTCCGCGGCTAAGCCGCCTCGACGTCTATCCCCATCGCCATCAACACGCCCTTGCTTCGGCCGGCTCGGCGGCCGGCCTCTGCATGGGCGACTCATGGCTCGGGTCTCGAGGTCTCAGTCGCTTACGCGGCTTCAACATCGATACCCATCGCCATGAGTTCCATCTTGCCCTCCTCGGTGGCCTGCTTGGGCTCCCAGACGGGGTCGAAGTCCAGCTCCACGCTGGCATCCTCGATGTCGTCCATGCCCAGCACCGTGAGGCGCACGTTCTCCTTGAAGCTGTCCGCCACGGGGCAGAAGGGCGAGGTGAGGGTCATCTTGAGGTCCACGACCTCCTCCTGGACCTCGATCTCCCGGATGAGACCCAGGTCCACGATGTTGATGGGGATCTCCGGGTCGTAGACCTTCCGCAGCTCCTCCAGGATCTCGTCGGGTGTGGTCATCGTGCTCGACCACGCATCCGCCCGGCAAGGGTATAAGGGTTACCCTCGCGAGGGCCGGCCCGGGCAACGCAGGTGCCACAACCTTCTTAAGGGGGTTACGCAACTGCCCACGCGTATGCGCCCGTCCGTGACCTTCTTCGCTGTTCTACTCCTCGCCACGGTCCCCATGCTCGGTTGCCTAGGCGGACCCACCGACGACCTCGACACCTCCAACGTGGACCCCACCGACGCCGCCGCGTCCCTGGGGAACGCCGCCGTGGTGCACCGCGCCGGCGACGCCGCTCCCGTGGACGCCACCGCCGTCCTCCCGGAGGGCGTCCCCGCCCCCAGCGGCCTCTCCCGCATCATCCAACCGGAGGAGGGCGCCCTCTTCGAGCCCACCATCGGCGTCACGAGCGACGGCACCCTCTTCGTGAGCAACTGGGGCGGACAGTTCGGCACCGAGTGGTCCAGCATCCTCCGCAGCACCGACGACGGCCGGTCCTGGGAGGACGTCACGGGCAAGGTGGGCCCCGCCTCCAGCCCCCCGCAGAGCAACGACCCCTACGTCTACGTTGACCAGGACACGGACCGCGTCTACAACCTCGACATGCAGGGCCTCTCCTGCAACTTCATCCGCTGGAGCGACGACGGCGGCGACACCTGGACCGCCAACCCCCTGGGTTGCGGCGCCACGCCCCTCCTGGACCACCCCACGCTCTTCGCCGGCGAACCCACCACCCTCATGCCCACCGGGTACGAGAACGTGGTGTACCTCTGCGTGAACCGCGTGGCCGACAGCGCCTGCAGCGTGAGCCTCGACGGCGGCCTCACGTGGACCCCCTTCACCCCCGTCTTCCCCGGCGCCGATGCCGAGCGCGCCGAGAGCCCCGCGGACCCCTGGGACGGGTTCTGCGGTGGTCTCCACGCCCACGGCACCACCGGCCCCGACGGCACCGCGTACCTCCCCAAGGGACAGTGCGGGGTGCCCAGCGTGGCCATCAGCCAGGACAACGGCATGACCTGGGAGACCGTGGCCATCAGCGAGGACGTGATGGTGGACGGTCACGAGGTGGCCTTCGCCGTGGACGACGAGGGGAACGCCTTCGCCTTCTGGATCAGCCAGGACCTCCAACCCACCCTCGCCGCCAGCACCGACGGCGGCCTCACGTGGAGCGACGCCGTGAACGTGGCGCCCGAGGGCCTCACGCTGGCGGACAAGCCCACCCTCGCCGCCGGAAGCAACGGGAGCATCGCCCTCGCGTACATCGGCACCGACGCGGACGCCGACACCTACGAGGACGTGCCGGCGGAGGCCGGGTGGAACGCGTACATCACCACCATCGTGGACGCCACCGAGGCCGACCCCGTCATCATGACCACCACCGCCAACACCCCCACCGACCCCATCGCCCGGGGCGTCTGCGGTGGCGAGCGGTGCTGGGGTGAGGAGGGCGGGGCCCTCGGGGACTTCATCGACGTCACCATCGACGACGAGGGGCGCCCCTGGGCCGCCTTCGTGGACGTCTGCACCGAGGAGTGCGTCACCGACCCCACCGCAGGGAACGACGTGGGCGTCGGCTTCGTGGGCACGCTGCTGGAGGGCCCGTCCCTCCGCGGTGCCGTGAGCGCCCTGCCTCCCCTCGCGGGCGTCCCCGCGAGCTAGGTAGCGTCCGGGGGGTTCCACGCACCCCTGCGACGGACCAGGTTCTACGGCGCGGGGGCGCGCCACCGCCCTCTGGGGTTCGCTGCGCTCACCACCTC
>CAZDGP010000160.1:0-2252 GCA_964505085.1 uncultured Thermoplasmatales archaeon | reverse complement strand
GCTCCGTGGTCAGCCGCTGGCCAGGCTACGTTCGCACCACCACGGGTTCCCCCCACACATCGTCCTCCAGCAAGGTGAGGTAACTGGGAACGTCCCCGAAGCAGCAGGGCGTGAACCTGCTGTGGATGACGTACGTGCCGTTGGGCTCCACAAGCCACCCCCCAGGGTACGAGATGTTCCAGGGGCGATCCCGGACCTCGATGAGGTCCTCCCGAGCGTACGTGGGCGTGCCGTTGAAGCTCGACCCGTACCACGAGACCTCCTCGCCCGTCTCCGCGTCCAAGACCTGCACATGGAACGTAACCCCTGCCTCGAGGGGGGAGGTCCACATCGTGCCGGTGAAGGGGTCCCTCCACAAGACGGCGATGAGGTTCAGCTTCCCCTCCTGGAACGCCGTCTCATCCACCTCGAGACGCAGCCGCTCGGCATCACCGCATCCACTCCAGCCCACCTGGTGGCAGCGCTGCGCATCGTACGGGATCTCCATCCTGCAGGAGGTGGGCAGGGGATCCGGGTGCACGACGCACGAGTCCGTTGCGGTCACGCCCACCGCCCCGAACCCCACCGTCACCCCGTACCGGTCGCCGGGGCTCGTGCGGTTAGGCGCCGTGAACCGCACCGTGTGGTTACCCACGTGCTCCAGGGTGACGAGCGGCCCACGCCGGATCACCGTGCGCTCCCCATCATCCAGAACCACCGTCTCGGCCTCCATTGAACCGAAGAACGGGCCGTGCCGGGTGCACACCACGGACTCGCTCTCGTTCGCGGGGTGACGGCACACTTGCAAGCGCCAGGCGAGACCCGGTCCATCCGGCGGATGGGCGCCCCGGGTCTCCACCCGCACCCACGTCCCGTTCCCGTCCTCCTCCAGGGACGCGTTCACGAGGTCCGCCCGCGCGGTCACGGTGGTCACAGCCTTGGCCCGCACCCGCTCCCCGAGCGCCTCCGCCGCCAACCGCACCGTGGTGCCCTGCCCCGCGAGCTCGGCGGGCTCCGGCCACGGACCCTCCCGCGGGCTCTGCAGAACACGCGTGAGGTTCTCCAGCGCATCCAGGAGGGGCTGCACCTCCCGCCGCGCGTCATCCTCGTCCGCGAGGACGCCCCCGGCGACCGCCGATCGAGCCGCCCACAACGCGTCCTCGGTGGCGTTGATGCCCTCGACGACCTCCCATGGTGTCTCGGGGGGCCCGCTAAGGAGCTTCCGTGCGCTCCGGAGGTCCTGCAACGTGTCCGCGCATCGGGTGAACCATGTGCCCAATGCGTCCTCCTCAGGGAGCCTGTCGAGGGTGCAGCGGCTCGCCACGTCGGACAACATGGAGCCCCCCTGGGACCATACGTGCGCCTGGAGGCGCGAGACGTTGTCGGCGGGCTCCACGTGGCCCCCGTCTTTCACGACCCACGGGGGCGTCGTCACGAGGAGTACGCCCAAGGTTCCGGACGCGACGAGGCCCACGGTGGCGAGGGCCGCCAGGAGGACATGGACACGGTCGAAGCGAGGTGGAAGCATGTGGAACCGTGGTGGGGGTCCAAGGCGGGTTGTCCTATTTGGACCCCCAGCAACCAGTCCCTTCCATCCCCTCGGTGTCGCGCCCGAGCTCGGAGACTAGTCGATGGTGACGACGATCGCGTGGACGACCTCCCCGCGCCACAGCACCCGGTTCCGGATGGGTTCCTCGCGGAAGCCCGGGGCACCCGTCGCTTTCGCCTCCTCGTCCAGGTACCGGAGCGCCTGCGCCTGGCGCTCCCCCTCCGGGATGCTGGTCGGCCCCTCCGATAGAGCCCGGTCCAGGGCCTTCGCCAGGGCGGGGGCACGCGTCCTCGTGTCGTTCACGCTCAGGTTGAGCGCGTTCTCGGACGGCGTACCCTCGGGGGCGAGGCGGATGTAGAGCGAGTCACCAGCGCGATCCTGAGTGCACCCGGCAAGGAGGAGGGGAGCGGTGATGAGTAAGGACAAGAGCACGTGGATGGCGCGGGGATGTGCGTGGAGCATGGGGTATCACGTTCGGCCCCGTGGCTCGTGCCCTGTGATCATCTCCTTGTGGCGCAGGAACCCGATGGTCATGAAGCCGGCTCCAATGCCCATCGCCCAGATCGCCCAGGCCGCATACGGCCACACCACGATGCCAACGAGGACGGCCAAGCCGCCAGCGAGGATCATGATCAACCCCACCCGCTCCTCCGGTTCGGCGGGCAGGAACCTATGGATCACGTACGCCAGGATCAACGCCGGGGTATAGGCGATGAGGAACTTG
>CAZDGP010000159.1:0-2284 GCA_964505085.1 uncultured Thermoplasmatales archaeon | reverse complement strand
AGGCCTCCACCTGCCTCCCAGCCCACGCGTCGTCGAAGCCCGTCATGAGCTCCGCGAGCTCGTCCACGTCCTCCCACACGCGCCCGTTCACCCCCGGTTCCAGGTACGCGAAGGGCCCGCCGCAGTCGGCGCTCGCCAGCACGACCTTCCCCGCCGCCATGGCCTCCAGGGGCGTGAGGCCGAAGGGCTCGTTCACGCTGGGGAAGACGAAGCCCCGGCATGCCTCGTACCGCGCCACGAGCTCCTCCGCCGGGAGCTTCCCCAGGAACCGCACCGGCGCGTCCAACCGCGCCGCCAGGTCCCGGAGCTCCTCCTCCACCACGCCCCCGCCGAAGATGTCCAGCGGCACCCCCGAACGCGCCGACGCCTCGAGGGCCCGGTGGAAGCCCTTCCACCGGTGGAAGCGCCCACCCGTGAGGAAGCGCTCCCCCGGCGGTGAGGGCTCGTACGCGTCCACGTGGATGGGCGGTTGCACCACGGCGTCCACGCTCCGGCCCAGCACCTCCTCGGCACCCTCCGCCGTCCCCTCGCTGTTCGCCAGGAGCACCGTCACGCGCCGGGCCGCCCGCGCCTCCGTGCCGTAGGGATCGTCCGGCACCCGGTGAAGGTACGCCACCGTGGGACGCCTCTCCACCAGCGCCCGCTGGAGGGCGAAGTTGTCGTTGAGGAAGAGCACGTCCCCCGGCAGGCGCGCCGTGAGCAACCGCGCCACCACCTCCGCGTTCCCCAGGAACCCGTCCCCGAACCACGGACCCCACCGGGGGCCCTGCACGCCCCGGGGGAGCTCCGGCAGGAACCGAAGCACCTCCTCCCGATGGTGCACGGTGAAGACGGGCGCATCGAGCTCCCGGGCCACCAGGGCCGCCGTGAGCTCGGACCCGCCCGCGCCCCGCAACCGCGGATGCACCACCGTCCACTCCAGCGACCCAAGCTCGGTCATAAACGGTTCCAGCACAGGGGGTCAGCGTACAAGAAACCGCGGGGTTCCCCCACGGCCCCGACGGAAGGTTCTTACGGGCGGGGGCACCTCCCCCACCCGAACCCCATGGCAGACGCAACCTCCGACTCCATCGTCACCAGCGGCGGGGTCCTCGCCGGCTTGGTCCTGGCGGTCCTCGCGTTCTTCACCATCATCGTGGGCTTCTACGCCCTCGACGAGCCCCTCACGGGCACCATCCTCCTCACCGTGGGCGCCATCGCCCTCGCCGTGTGGGTGGTGGGGGGCGTCTACGTGAGCCGCGCCGACTGACACCGCCGTCACGGCTCCAGCCAGTGCGAGAGGTCCCGACCGATGAGCCCCTCCAGTCGCTCCACGTCCTCCGCGTAGAGCTCCCGGAGCACCTCCCGCACGTGGGGCGGCACCGGGGGCTTCTCCTCCTGCTCCCGCAACAGCACACGGTTCCCCAGGATGTCCCGCACCCGCTTGGGCAGGATCCTCCGGGCCACGCGCTTCACGATGTCCGCCGTGCGCAACCACTCCACCACGCCCCCGTAGGGCACCCCCCGGAACACGTTCTCCCGGGAGAGGTCCATCTCAGCCACCGGGCCCGGGTCCACGCCCGCGTGCTCCACGATGCGCCGCACCGTCCCCCGGGTGTCCCTCGCGAGGTCGTCGGTGAGGAGCACGAGCACCTGCTCCTCCCCGAAGAGGTCCAGGTACCGCGCCACGTGGTCGTGGTAGAACCCGCCCCCGAGCACGTGGTGCTGCCCGTCCACGCCGGAGCGGCCCTCCCGGAGCTCCCGGAACACCGCCTCCCCGAAGCTCTCGGGTTGCGTCCCCGCCGCCACGTGCATCCAGTAGTGGCTGTACGCGCGGTCGATGGGGTCCCGCAGGAGCATGACGATGCGGGCCTCCGGCACGCGCTCGTGGATCCGTCCCGCCACCGTGGGATGCACCAGGTACACGGGTGTGGCGTCGCCCCGCACCGGGTGGTCCCACCCCTCCTCGAAGAGCCCCAGGTACCACGCGGTGAAGGCCTCCAGGTCGTCGTCGGGCACCTCACCGCGCTCGATGCGGTCGAAGTAGTGGGGCTCCTTCGGCTCGCTCATGAAGATGCGCGGGTGCTGCTGGAGGTACCGGTGGAGGCTCGTGGTCCCACCCTTGGCGATGCCCACGATGAAGAGGTTCGGCCAAGGCGAGTCCGCCATCCTGGAAGATAGCAAGTTCCCCAAAAGCAAACAGTTTTCGGTGGCGACACCAGAAGGAACCGCCACGTCCAAGTACCCCACGCCCGTACCCCAACCCCCATGCGGTGCTTGCTCGCCTGCCACAGGGACCCCTTCC
>CAZDGP010000158.1:0-2289 GCA_964505085.1 uncultured Thermoplasmatales archaeon | reverse complement strand
CAGGTCCTCCAGCGCGTTGATGAGCCGCCGCTGCATGTACCCGCTGCGGCTCGTTCGGACAGCCGTGTCCACGAGACCCTCGCGGCCACCCATGCTGTGGAAGAAGTACTCGGTGGGCGTGAGCCCCGTCTTGTAGCTGCTGGCGACGAAGCCCTTCGCCTCGGCCCCGAGGTCGCCCTTGGGGAAGTGGCTCAGGGTCCGCTCCTCGTAACCGCGGGTGATGCGCTCGCCACGGACCGCCTGCTGGCCCACGCAACCCGCCATCTGCGACAGGTTCAGCATGGAACCGCGAGCTCCGCTCTTCGCCATGATGACGGCGCTGTTGTCCAGCCCCAGGTGCTTCCCTGCGATCTGACCCGCTTCGTCACGGGCCCGACCCAGCTCCTGCATGATCTGGAGCTCCAGCGTCTCCTCGATGCTTCGACCCGGCATCTGCTCCAAGAGGCCCTGGTTGAAGGCCTCCACCAGGTCGTTCACCTTGCTCCGTGCCTCGTCCAGCATCGTGTGGATCTGGTCCTGGGCCTCCTTGGGGATGTCCTCGTCGTCGATCCCCACGCTGAAGCCCCGCACCATGATGGCGCCGATGCAGAGACGCGTCACGTCGTCGATGAACTTGCGGGCGCGCTCCGTCCCGTACCGGCGGATGACGCGGTTCAATATCTCGCCCTTGAAGGCGCCGATGCCCTTCTCGTCCACGGGACCGTACACGAGCTCCCCGTCCTCGATGACGGTGAACTCCCCGTGCTCGCTGTCGGCGTCCAGGTGCTCCCGCACCTCCGGGCGGTACTTCATGGTCAGGTCGTCGGGGAGGATGTGGCTGAAGACCTGCTTCCCCGTCCACGTGTCGAACTGCGCCGTGGACCCGTCGGGGAGCGTGCTCCCCTTGGGGTACTTGGGCTCGTACTGGATCGTGTCCTGGTCCACCTTGCTCAGGATGTGGAGCACCTTCGTCTTGCTGAAGAGCTGCTCCTGGTACGTGAGCATGAACGCCCCGCTGATCTCGTCGTGGATGGCGCCCACGATGGGGCCGCCGAAGCGCGGGCTCAGGATGTGCTCCTGCACGCGCATGAGGATGCGCGCCTCCGCGCGAGCCTCCTCGCCCTGGATGACGTGGAGGTTCATCTCGTCCCCGTCGAAGTCCGCGTTGTACGGGGGGCAGACGCTGAGGTTGATGCGGAAGGTCTTGTAGGGCATCACGCGCACCTCGTGCGCCATGATGCTCATGCGGTGGAGCGACGGTTGCCGGTTGAAGAGCACGATGTCGCCGTCCATGAGGTGGCGCTCCACCACGAACCCGGGCTCGAGGCGCATGGCCACGTTCTCCGCGTTCTCGTCCGTGACCTTCAGGCGACGACCGTCCTTCCGGATGACGTAGTTCACGCCCGGGTGGTCGTCGGGGCCGCGCCGCACGAGGTCCCGCGCCCACTCGATGTTGTAGGGCGTCACCTTCGTGGGGATGGTGAGCTCCTTGCTCGCCTCCTCCGGGACCCCCACCTCGTTGATGCTGAGGTTCGGGTCCGGACTGATGACGGTGCGGGCGCTGAAGTTCACGCGCTTCCCGCTGAGGTTCGACCGGAAGCGCCCCTCCTTACCCTTCAACCGCTGGCTGAGGGTCTTGAGGGGTCGGCCGCTCCGGTGACGAGCAGGCGGGATGCCGCTCGTCTGGTTGTCCATGTACGTGGTGATGTGGTACTGCAGGAGCTCCCACAGGTCCTCCACGATGAGCTGGGGTGCACCGGCATCGCGGTTCTCCTGGAGCCGCTGGTTGATGCGGAGCACGTCCACGAGCTTGTGCGTGAGGTCGTCCTCCGACCGCTCCCCGCTCTCCAGCGTGATGCTCGGACGCATCGTCACCGGGGGTACGGGAAGCACCGTGAGGATCATCCACTCGGGCCGCGCCACCTCGGCGTTGAGGCCCAGAACCTCCAGGTCGTCGTCGGGCACCTTCTCCAACCACTCGCGCACGTCCACGGGGGTGAGCTTGTGCTGGCCCTCGCGGAACGTCGTGGGCTTCTCGTAGTCCACGGGTTTCTGCTCCTCGCCGCAGTGGGGGCAGGCGCCCTCGTTCTTGTTCACCTTCCGCGCCTGCTTGATGACGCTCTTCACGAAGGCCTGCTTGTCCTTGCCGGACTCCACCCAGTCCTTGAGCTCCTGCCGCATGCTGTCGACCTTGGCATCGGGCAGCAGGATGCGGCCGCAGCTGCGGCAGGTGGCCCGGAGGATGTTCTTCATGGTCTTCGTGTAACCCACGTGCACCACGGGCATGGCCAGGTCGATGTGGCCGAAGTG
>CAZDGP010000157.1:1319-2410 GCA_964505085.1 uncultured Thermoplasmatales archaeon | reverse complement strand
TCCTCGTCCTCCCCCACCACGACCTGGTCCTCGTCCACGTCGTACACGCGGAAGAGGAGCGACTGCAGGCTCGCCTTGAACATGTGGCCGCCGTCCAGGGGTCCCGCGGGGAGGGCGTTGAAGGTGCCGAGCATGAGGTTGATCCAGAAGATCCAGTAGATGGCGTTGGCGAGGATCCAGAACCCGCCGTCGAGCCCCGCCAGGGGCCCGGCCACGACGAAGAACTCGTTCAGGGGCGCGTTGAGGATGTCCAGCTGGCTGAACACCGCCAGGAACGGGTACCCGATGTAGAAGATCACGCCCTGGATGCCGTAGGCGAGGGGGTCTTGGAAGACGTCCAGGAACACCTCCATGAGGCCGAGGTCCAGCATCGTGATCCCGAGGTACCCCTTGTCGTCGGTGCAGGCAGAGGCGTTGGGAGGTTGCGCGTCGCGGCCCTCGTAGTAGGCCTGGCAGCTCGTGAGGTTCAAGGTGAGCTTCGCCACCTCCCCGTCCTGGAGCGCCCACACGCTGAGCCGGTCCCCCGGTTCCGTACCGTTCATCACGTGTCGGAACTCCGTCACGTTGGAGACCTCCGTGAGGTTGTTTCCTACGCCCGCGGCGAAGACTACGCTCCCCCGCTCTAGCCCCGCCTCTGCGGCTGGACCCTCCGGGAGCACGTTCCCCACGCCCACGCCGTCGCCCTGGTTCACCACGTGCACGGCGCCCACGAAGGCGCTGCTGAACACCACGGCGGCCACGAGGGCCAGGGCGATGTTGCTCATGGGGCCGGCGGCGAAGACGCGGTTGCGCTCCCGCGTGGTGGCCTGCTGGAGGTCGTGCTCGTCGGGCTCCACGAAGGCGCCGATGGGGACGATGAAGAACACGAGCCCCAGGGCCTTCACGTGGAGGTCCGCGACCCTGCTCAGGATGCCGTGGCTCCCCTCGTGGATGACCAGGGCGATGACGAGGGCGAGGATCCCGTACCAGATGGGGATGAGGGGGTTCACGCCGGGGATGCCCAGGAGGAGCACGGGCTCGGGCGCGTTCTCCACCACCTGCTCGGTCTGGTCGAAGAAGAGCCACCCCTGGTACACGAGGAGCGCCAGCGT
>CAZDGP010000157.1:0-1219 GCA_964505085.1 uncultured Thermoplasmatales archaeon | reverse complement strand
GCGAAGATGGTCCACCCGCTTACCATGGGGGTTCGAACTCGTGTCCTCGGTCTAATAGTTGTCCCTCGAAAAGGAAGAGAAGAAAGGAGAAAAAGAAGGGCGAACCTAGACGACGTGGCCCGGGTTCGTGTCATGCGACCTTAAGTGGTCGCAATCATCCAACCAGATAATCCCCCAGCTGCCGCTGGAACCGCTCGATCCGTCTGATTCGGAAATATACCCGCCTCGTCCGGAATCGATCCAGGAACTTCCCCCGGACCCCCCGTCGGCATCAGCATGACCTCGACTTCCTCCCGCGCCGGCTTCGCCCATGTGAGCACAGAGGTCATCATCGGTCTGGTACGAGATGAAACAGGCGGGGAAGAAGTATTCACAAGCGAAGGGAGTCGCTGCTTGTGTGTAGTCCCAACTGGCTCCACCATCGCCTCCGTCGCCTCCGTTGCCTCCACTCCCCCCATGAGCGGTGGCGTCACCCCCGTTGCCACCCCGCACATAGCCTTGTCCTCCGTTTCCGCCGTAAGCGTATGCATCTCCGCCGTCCCCTCCCAGTCCACCGTCTCCTCCGGTGGGGTATGGTACAACCATTCCAATCTGGCCGTCTGCGCCGTTCCCGCCGTGACCGCCATGTTCTCCACTGGCGGTGGCGGACCCGCCATCACCGCCGATGAAACAGGGGGCGGGGTAGAGGCCGACGGGGCACCCCCCGGTACCTCCGTACGCCTTGTCATCGTCCCCGTTGCATCCTGAACCCCCGTTACCACTCTCAGGGTTGCCTCCCGAACCCGTCCATTGTCCACCCGTTCCCCGACATGCGCGACCGTGGCCTCCGGAGTGGGCAATGACGGCATCGCCACCGTCTCCTCCCGCGCCTTGCTGAATCACTTCATCGAGATAGAGTTCAGTCGCATTGTACTCTGCAGGGAGAACGTGGTTCCCACTTCTTGCTCCGTTCCCACCTTGGGCGGTGATCTCCGCGACAGGTTTTGTCGTTTCGTTGGTCACACTGATGTTCGCGTCTCCTCCGTTCCCACCGTTGCCGATCAAGAGTTCGCCGAAGAACTCGGCGTTGGCATCAGCTAGTTCCAACGACCCGCCCGCAGCCCCGTCACCCCCGGCCGCAGTGAGGTTTCCAGAGCCGGTCTCATTCGTCGTCGTCACGTTGGCGTTGCCGCCGTTGCCGCCGTTGCCGGTGGCAAGGGTGCCGGTGGCGGGGAGGAGG
>CAZDGP010000156.1:0-2411 GCA_964505085.1 uncultured Thermoplasmatales archaeon | reverse complement strand
CCCGTCTCGCTCCACGCGAGCTCCGCCGTGACGCTCGTGAGGTTCATGCCGCGGGCGTCCACGGTGACGGTGCGCGTCTCTCCCTCTGCCAGGTGCCCGGAGAAGGCAAGCTCCCGGTCCACCGGCTGCCACGTCACCTCCACGCGTTGGGCCCCCGCCGCCAGCGCCGGTGCTGCCGCCGACGCCATGAGGAGCGCCGAGAGGAGCACCAGGAACGGGAGCCTCGCGTGGGTGCGGAACAGCATCTCACCTACGCGTCCTTGGGCTTCCGGGGTTCATGGGGGTTGGGCGCGGTGCGGAGGTCCCAAGGTGCCCGGGGACCCACCGGACCCCCGAGCGCCCGGTCCTCCTCCGGCCGACGCGACGGTGCCGGGCTTGCTGGGTGGCCGCCTACGGCGCCCCACCCAGTTGCGCCTCTCCCACCTTGTACCGAAGCTTCGCAGCCGCCCCTCCAAGGGCCTCCAGCTTCTCCCCGGCCTCGTGCTTCGTGCTGATGACGTGGCCCTGCCCCCCCTGGTGCTCCACGCGGTCCAGGAGCTCCTCGCCCCGACCCTCACGCACAAGCTCGTCGGTGACGAGGAGCATCTCCACGGCGCCAAGATCGATGGCGCGGTCCACGTGGTCCACACCGTAGGTGGCGGGCCCGTCCCGGGCGATCTCCTCGAAGACACCCTCCACGAGGTTCGTCTCCCGGGCCACGCGGGCATCCTGGGCCACGCGGTCCGCGAGCCCCCGCTTCATCGCCTCCTGCACCCCCGTCATCCCCGCCTGGCCCGTACCATCCACCATGGCGCCCTCCACGGCCTCCGGGTGGTGCTCCCGGGCCCAGTCCAGGAAGTCCTCCTTGGCGAAGCCTGGTCCCACCACCACGAGAGGCGCTCCCTCGGGTCGCGTCCGCTCGAGCTTCGCCACGATCTCCCCCCAGAACTCCCGCTTGGTGCCGGTGCGGCCGTCCTCGTACATCTTGCCCCCGGTGGGGCCTGCGAGGGTGGCCACCTCCTGCACGCCGTACTGCCGCAGCACCGCGAGGGTGGCCTCGTCGTCCTCCATGCTGAGGAACGTGACCCGGGGGCGCTCGGTGGCGTCCACCGCCTCCTGGATGCGCTCCAGGTGCATGCGGCGCCACCCGTCGGGCTTCACGATGGTGACCTCCTTCCCCTCCTCGACGTTGAGGGTGTGGTAGGCGCCGTGCTCCTCCGGGCCCTCCACGATGGGGCCGCGGACCCGGAGGCGGTTGCTGAACTCGTGGAACTCCACCTCCTCCACGAGCACGCCGAGCGTCATGCCCACCTTCTCCCCGCGGCCGGCGCGCTGCTTGTCCTGAGCCTCCTCCTGGCGCCGATGCGTGAAGGCGGTGGCCGTGTCCCCCTCCTCCACGATGTGGTGGAGGTGCCAGAGGTCGTCGAGGCTGTCGGGCCGGAGCTTCACGAGGCCCCGGTCCCGGTCCTGGTGGAGGACGCGCATGGGTGGGGCTGGATGGAGGCCGGGGGGTTTGGTTGTTTGGTTGGTGGGGCGGTGGGGCCGTATGCGGTAACCTCCGGAGAACCTTCATCACGGGCCGCCGGAACCACCCTCTCATGGAAGAAACTATTAGGTCCATGGACTCCATAGGTACCATGGATTCCATGGGAACCACGACCATCTCGCTGAAGGAGGAGACGAAGGAGAGGCTCCGCCAGCGCGGCGAGAAGGGGGAGTCCTACGACGACATCATCCGGAGGCTGCTCGACGAGGCGCCCTGGAGGCCGCCGGAGGGTCACGGGATGGACCGGGAGAAGCTCAAGCGGTTCATGGGCTCCTGGCAAGGGGACCCCGGGATCACCTCCGAGGACATCGACGAGGTCCTTTACGGCGGAGAGGACGAACCGTGACGGGCCTCCCACCTCCCCCGCTCTTCGTGGATACCGCGGGCTGGTTCGCCGGGCTCTTCCCCCCGGACCCCGCCCACGGACGCGTTCGCCCGCTCCTCGAGAGCTACGGCGGACCCATCCTGACCTCCAACTACGTGCTCGATGAACTCTTGACGCTGGGGCAGCGTCGACTCTCCCATCAGCACGCGGTCCACGCGGGGACGCACCTCCTCGACGCCGACATCGTCCACATGGAGCGCATCACCCCCGCCGACGAGGACGCCGCGTGGCAGCTCTTCCAAGAGCGTCCCGGCCGCGGCTACAGCTTCACCGACTGCACGAGCATGGCCCTCATGGGGCGCCTGGGCATCGAGGATGTGGCCACCACCGACGCGGACTTCGCGGCGGAGGGGTTCACGGTGCACCCCGAACCCGACCTATAGGTCTCTATAGGTCGCTGTAGGTGGCTGGAGGTCAGGAGGGCTTCGTTCCTCCGCCCCCTCCAGGTTACGGGCTGTCGCCCTTCACTTCGGACCCGCACGGGTCTTGCACCGCTTGCGG
>CAZDGP010000155.1:0-2476 GCA_964505085.1 uncultured Thermoplasmatales archaeon | reverse complement strand
CCCGGCGCCTTCGGCAACGCCACCCGGTACATGGTGGACTGGGGGGACGGCACGACCACGGGGTGGCAGGAGGACCCCACCTTCACGCACACGTACAACGAGACCGGCGACAAGGAGGCGCGCTTCATCGCGGGCAACAACGCGAACCAAACCGCATCCACGTTCACCACGTTCCACGTGGGCGAGGAACCGCCACAGGACCCCACCTTCCTCCAGACGGCCTTCGCCCGGGAGAACCAGGACATGACCTTCGGCGTACTCGGCATCGCCGTCGCCATCATCGGCGCCGTCTTCGGCGCGGCGAAGCGCCACCGCAAGCGCACGCGCCTCCAGGACGAGCTCCACGCCCTCGAGACGGGGTTCGAGGAGACCCGCCACGACCCCATGGAGTGCGAGGCGTTCCTGGACACGCGGAAGGCTCGGGCGCGGTCCCTCGTCCTCGACGGCGTACTCAACGAGGAGCAGCTCAGCATCATCGAGAACCGCGCGGAGGAGCTGCGCAGGGAGCTCCGGAACACCGCCGTGGAGGACGAGTTCGGGTTCCTCCCCCACGCCCTCGTGCGGAAGGCCCGGGAGATGCTCGAGGACGGCCGCGTCACGTCGTTGGAAGCGGAGGCGTTCCTCGCTGCGTTGGACGAGGTGGAGATCCTCTCCGACACGCAACGCGCTGCGGTGCGGGAGCGCATCGAGGAGTGGTTCGCACGGGACACGGGAGGGGACGGGACGTGAGGCCCCTGCGCAAGCTGAAGGACGGTTCACCCATGACGCGACGACGCTTCGGAACGATGGCACTGCTCGTACTGCTCTTGACCGCCGCCTTCGCCGGGTGCCTGGGCGCCGACGACGGCTCCCTGGAGACCGCGGGCTCCGACGGGGCTCCCGGCGAGGCCGGAGCCGAGAACTCGACGACCACCGACGACTCGGGGAACGCCACCGACCCGGATGCGAAGCTCCGGCAACGCACCTACGGCTTGGCGGGTTGGGGCTCCGGCGTGGGTTCGGAGCCCACCGGCAGCTTCTTCTGGGTCCTGGGGAGCGATTACAGGACCAACGTGCGGGTGCCCGCGGACCACGCCGGCGGCACGCTGAACCTCACGTGGGAGGGGCCCGCGAGCTTCGGCGGCATCATGGTCGTGGCCGTGGACGAGGCCGGGAACTACGTGGCCGGGTGGGAGGCGAGCGAACCCCCCATGCGGGTGGAGATCGAACCCGAGCACGAGGGGTTGGCCGCTGCGGAGGAGGTGATCGTGGTCCCCAACCAGGGCACACCCGCTACCTTCCACGGTCGCGTCACGTGGGACGGGGAGCTCCGGGTGCAGGTGCCCGACGCGCCGGCGGCCCTTAGCGGGGGAGGCAGCAGGGAGGCCTGGACCTTCGAGCGGAGCGGAGAGGGTCGCGTGGAGGAGTCCACCACGTTGAACGCGTCCTCGGGGCGGGGTGACGCGGGTCTCGCCGTGGACGGGGACGGGGACCTCACGCTCACGGTGCGGGATGCCGCCGACGAGGTGGTGCTGGAGCTCTCCTGCGCCAGCGAGGGGGATTGCACCCGGGAGGGCTCGGGCACGGGGGAGCCGGGAGCGTGGCACGTCACCCTGGAGGGTGCGTACCAGGGCTCGGTGCGGGCGGGGGTCCGCACGGGATGAACCCCATGGGAGCCCCGACATCTTCATGTACCCACATCCCATGGGTGAGTCCATGACCACGGTGGTGCTTGTGGATGCTGTTCCGGGCTTCGAGGACGCGGTGGCGTCGGACCTCCGGGACCTCGAGCACGTGTCGAAGGTCGTGAGCTTGAAGCGCGGGAACAACGACCTTGGTGTCCTCGTGGACCTCGACGACCCTGGGGAGGTGCAGCGGTTCCTCATCAACGAGATCCGGACCCTGAGCGGTCTCGCGGGGTACGAGGAAGTGGAGGACCCCAGCAAGGAGCTCCTGAGCGATCTGGAGGTGTGACGTTCCCGGGCCCGGGGAACCGCCTTCCATCCGTAGGCACGCGTATCCTCCTCCGGGTTCTCTTCCTCCCGTCCATCTTCGGTACCGACCAACGCTGGCACCAGAAACCCTTTAAGCTGCCCCTCCTGCTTCCGGGTGATGAACCGAGCCGTAGCCACGCTGGTCCTCACCCTGGTGCTCGTGCTCTCCGGGTGCCTGGGTGCCATGGGTCCGAACCTCGACGAGCAGGGTGTCGAGACCCCCGAGGAGACGAGGTTCCTGGAGGACGCCGTCTTCAACACGTCGGACAAGTGGAGCCACACCGTCGTGAACGGCACCTACGGCATCGCGGAGCCGAAGGAGGTGTTCGTGCCGAGCCTGGAGCCCTTCGGGGACGAGATCAGCATCGGCATCGTGCTCCCCGAGGGCCTCGAGGATGGTGAGACCGTGCCCGTCGTCGCGGACATCGGTCCGTACTACGGGGAGCTGGAGGGTCCCGTGACGGACCCGGACGATGCGCGGCTCGACAACTTCCTCATCGAGA
>CAZDGP010000154.1:0-2531 GCA_964505085.1 uncultured Thermoplasmatales archaeon | reverse complement strand
CTCGCTCAGGTGCTCCCGCACGAGCTCCTGCTCCCACAGCGCCTCCTCGAAGGGCGCGTCGGCCATGGCGGCGCGGCGCGCGGCCTCGTGAGCCTCCTGCCGGTCCACGCCCTCCCGGGCAAGCCGCAGGAGCACGCTCTCCGCCATGACCTCCACGTGGTCCTCCAGGTTCCCCCGCATGTTCTCCGGGAACACCCGCAGGTTCTCGAAGACCTCCGCCATATCCTGGACGATGACGTCCGTGAGGACGAAGGCATGGGGAAGGATGAAGCGCTCCGAGCTGCTGTTCGCCAGGTCACGCTCGTGCCACTGGATGCTGTTCTCGAAAGCCGGCGTAAGCTGGCTGCGCACGATGCGGGCGAGGCCCGAGATGCGCTCGCAGGAGACCGGGTTCTGCTTGTGCGCCATGGTGGATGAGCCCACCTGCTTCTCCACGTCGAAGCCCTCCGCCGCCTCCAGGAGCTCCGGCCGCTGGAGGTTCCGCACCTCCGTGGCGAACTTCTCCAGGCTCGCCGCCAGGTTCGCGAAGATCGCCAGGAGCTCGTTGAAGCGGTCCCGCTGCACGATCTGCGTGGGACCCTCCTCCATGCCGATGCCCAGATCCTCCGCCATGAACGACTCCAGCTCGAAGGCCTCGTCGCCGAAGCCCGCCATGCTCCCGGTGGCCCCCGCGAGCTTCCCCACCACGACCCGGGGCCGCGCCTCCTCCAACCGCTCCCGGAACCGATGCACCTCCAGGAGGAACACCGCCATCTTCAACCCGAAGGTGATGGGCGTCGCCGCCTGCCCGTGGGTCCGCCCCAGCATCACGGTGTCCCGGTGCTCCCGCGCGAGGCTCGCCAGCGCCGCCTCGAGGCGGTCCAACCCGTCCTCGACGAGGTCCAGGCCATCCCGGAACATGAGGGCGTTGGCGCTGTCGATGATGTCGTAGCTCGTGGCACCCAAGTGCACGTACCCGCCAGCATCCCCCTCGCACGCCTCTGCCAGCGCCTTCACCACGGCCATGAGGTCGTGCTTGATCTCCGCCTCGATCTCCTTCACGCGCTCCGGCGTCACGTGCTCCAGCGTGGCCTTCCGCGTGACCTCGTCGGCGGCCTCCGCGGGGACGTTCCCCACGTCTGCGTGGGCGCGAACGAGGCTCGCCTCCACCTCCAGCAGGCGCTGGAGCTTCCCCGTCTCGCTGAAGATGCGCTTCATCTCGGGGCGGCCGTACCGGAAGTCGAGGGGGCAGGAGAGGATGACGTCGTCGTGGGCCATGGTGGGGTCCCCCGGAGGAGGTGGTTCCGCAACCCCCTTCCCCCCCTTGAAGGCTTCGGCGTTCACGACGCGCGAAGTACGACCTCGGTGGCGGCGCCCGTATCCAGCGTGATGGTGGCGCCGGTGGCCTCCGCGGGGATGCGGCCGTGGGTCCAAAGGAACGCGTACGCGATGTCGCACCCGAGGGTCGTCGGGCCGTCGGTCCAGCACACCTCCGCGGTGCCCCGGTACGCGGGCCAGAGGTGGTGGTCCACGGTTCCGGGGGACCCGATGAGGGCGAAGGGGTGCCCCGCGCAGGCCTCCGGCACGTCCACCTGCACCGAGTCCCCCGGAGCCGTGATGCGCACGCGGTCATCGAGGCATCCCGTGATGAAGCGGTTGTACGGGTGGCCGAGGTTCCAGTGCGTGTCCAGGTAGCTGTCCTCCGGCGGGTTCGGGTTGTAGTAGTCGTCGCCGCCGCAGTCCCACCGCTGCCACGAGCACACGGTGTGGTCGTAATCCTCCTTGGGGCCGCCGTCGGCGTAGCACATGACGTCCCGCCCGTCGTTGCAGTGGAGCGCACCCGTGCTGTGGGGGGCGCTGTCCTGCACGGCGCCGAGGTTGTGCCCGTTCTCGTGCATCATGATGCGCACGGACTCGTACCCGAAGGTCACACCGAACATGGGGGAGCCGCTGTACCCGTTGTTGGAGTTCGTGAGGCTCAGGCTGTCCGCGCGGTTCACGTGCCCGTACCCGCCGCACGTGCAGGCATCGGAGTCGGGGTACCACACCCAGTACTTGGCGGTGGGATCATCGTACCCCTGCTGCTTCAGGTCCTGGACGATGGTGCTGAAGCTCGCACGGTCCGCGGGCGTGGGCAGGACGACGCGGGTCACCTCGAGCTCGCCGCCCTGGCAGAGGAGGCGGTAGTCCGCGGTGGTGCCGTGGTCCTCCGCCGTGGCGTGGAGGAGACCGTTGGCCCGGAGCACCAGGTTCCGGATGTCGGACGCCTGCGCGTCGCTGTGGGGCGCCCAGTCCACGGGAACCGCGTAGATGACGTGCCCGTAGAACCGGGGTGCATCGGTGCGCTCCACGCACTCGGGGGGCCGCGGGTCCGCGCCGTTGAGGCTCGCGTCCGGTCCGTGGCTGGGTTCCCCATCCCCGGGCGCGGGGTCCGGCCCGTGGACGGTGCCCAACAGCTCCCCATCGGGAGCGTAGTGGTTCAGGAGCCCGTCGTCGCGGCGGCACGCGGGACCCAACCCCTCCACCTCCGCCGTCGAGGGGCACGGGGGCGC
>CAZDGP010000153.1:0-2543 GCA_964505085.1 uncultured Thermoplasmatales archaeon | reverse complement strand
ACGAGTTCGACGAGATCTGGCTCACCTTCACCATGGTGGAGGTGCACCGGGCCGGTGACGACGACGGGAACACCACGGGGTACAACGCCAGCGACGGCAACGACACCGACGACGGCGAGTGGGTCACCCTCGTGGACAGCACCCGGAGCGTGAACCTCCTGAACTTCAGCGACGACGGCGCCAAGGCGTTCCTCGGCGACGCGGAGCTGGAGACAGGCCGCTACACGCAGATCCGCATCCACGTCTCGGAGGCGTGGGGCATGCAGAACGGCACCCGCGAGAACTTCACCGTGGCCAACACCACGGCGAAGGTGGTGCAGAGCTTCGAGGTCACCGCCAACGACACCACGCAGATCGTCATCGACGTGGACCTCGACCGCAGCCTCGTCCAGCAAGGGCACGAGAGCTCGCCCGAGGGCGAGACGTGGCGCCTCACCCCCGTCATCGGCCACGTGGTGACGGACCACGTGGACCACGACGCGAGGGAGGACGTGCCTGACGAGGCCGAGGCCTGACGCCGCCGCCTTCCCGCGGCGCGACCCCTTCCCCCCCCTTCTTCCCCTCTCCTCCGACCCCAAGCACCACGAGCAACGCCACCCCCGGGGGCCGGTTGCCTCGCGGTGGCTGGGCGCGGTACGGCGACCTAGGACCACCTATAGGCACCTATAGGTCACGGGGGGACCGCCTGCGAGGGGACCACGGGACCTACTTGATCTCCTCGATGCTCGGGTCCCGGATCCAGAGCCCCCAGAGGAACCCCACGATGATGGCGAGGACGATGCCGGTGATGATGAGGGCACCGGTGTCCCCCTGAGCGAGCTTCACGAAGAAATCCACGGGGCTAGCCATCGGCGAGGGAGCACCCCGCCTCATGAAAAGGTTTGCGCCCCAAAGGGTCAAGACCCCGGTGTCGCGTAGGGGGCATCGCATGCTGCTCCCCCACCACGAGGACGAGGGTGCGACCCTGGGCGAGGGCCCGGGGGGCGCCCGGGTCGTGACGCGCACCGACGACCCCGCCATGGAGCTCGAGCACGCTGGCGCCGCGCTCCTCCACGACGCCGGCCACCTGGCCCCCGTCCACGTCACGGGCTCCGAGGCCCGCAGCTTCCTCGCGAACCTCCTGGCAAGCGACGTGGAGGGGCTCCCCGAGGCGGGGGCCGCGCAGCCGAGCCTCCTCCTCACCCCCAAGGGGAAGATCGTGGCGCAGATGGCCCTCCGCCTCCACGGACCTGCGGACGTCACGCTCCTGGTGGAGGCACCGCACCGGGGGGCCCTCGTGGCGGAGCTCACCACCTACGCGCGCTTCAGCGACGTGACCATCGCCGACGGGCACGACGACCACGCCGTGGTCCTCCTCACCGGCCCCCGGGCTCCGGAGGTCCTGCAGGAGGGCCTGGGCATGGCGGCGCCCGAGCCGGGGGATCTCGTGGACCTCGGGGAGGGCTGGACAGCCGCCTGGGGTTCCCTGGGCACGCCCCACGGCCTCCTCCTCACCGGCCCCCGCGACGCGGGGGCCACGCTCTGGAAGACCCTCCGAGCCGCTGTGGAGGATGTCGGTGGCAGCGTCGCCGGGTGGGAGGCGATGGACGCGCTCCGCATCCGGGAGGGCGTCCCCGCCGCCCACACGGAGCTCGCGGACGAGCGGTTGCCCGCGGAGGCGGGCCTCGAGGGCGTCGTGAGCTTCACGAAGGGCTGCTTCGTGGGGCAGGAGGTGGCGGCCCGCGTGCGGAACCTCGGCGAGGTGCAGCGGCGCCTGGTGCGTCTCGCGAGCCGCGGGGCCCTCGATCCTGGGGCGGACCTCGTGGTGGAGGATGAGACGGTGGGGTGGGTGACGAGCGCCACGGACGTGGGGAAGGGGGAACCGCGGGCCCTCGGCTTCCTCCGCCGCGCCCACGTCGAGGAGGGTGTGGAGGTCCAGGCCGGGGAGACGGTGGCGCGCGTGCTGGGGGCCGTGGAACGTTAGGTCCAGGGATACGTGAGGGGTCGGATCCTCGGGCGCGCCTGGGGAGGGGCACCCCCTGGTCCAGGGGTTCAACCCCCCCGACCGCTCGTGGGATGGCGTGGATGCCTTGACCCAAGCCAACCCTTTTGTACCCTGCGAGGGCTGGTTCCCATCCCCTCTGGAGGAGGCTGATCGCAAGATGCATCGACGACGAACCCTCACGCTGGCCCTCGCCCTGGTCCTCGTCACCATGGGCCTCGCCGGTTGCTTAGGCGGCGACACCCAGCACACGACCACGTACGTGAAGGACGCGGCCACCGACGAGTTCAGCGAGATCTGGATCCGGTTCACGGAGGTCCAGGTCCACCATGGAGACGAGGACGGCGACGACGGGGAGTGGATCACCACCGTGGACGAGGAGCGGGAGCTCGACCTCCTCTCCTTCAGCAGCGACGACGCGAAGGCGTTCCTCGGTGAGGAGGACCTGCCCACCGGCACGTACACCTTCATCGAGATCACGGTGCCCGAAGCATGGGGCATCAAGGACGACGGCTCCCGCACGGACTTCCAGGTGGCGAGCAACTCCGCCAAGATCCCCCGC
>CAZDGP010000152.1:0-2645 GCA_964505085.1 uncultured Thermoplasmatales archaeon | reverse complement strand
CGGGTGCTCCTCGTGGACGACGATGACACGGTGCAGGCGGACCTCAGCGAGCAACCCGCGAGCGTGAGCTGGGACGGGACCGTGTGGGAAGCGAGCGAACGCATGGGGAACGCCCTCGTCGCGGTCACGGAAGGTGGTGCCGTGCACCGGTTGGACGTGACGGACGCGGCATCCACCATGCGCTTCGACCGGGACGCCACCGCACCCAGTTTCCATTTCACCGCGAGCACCGCCGTGGACTCCGTCACCCTCGAGGTGGCACCCGAAGGCTCTTTGCCCAACGTGACGGGGGACCACGTGGCCCTCCGATCCGACGGCAACCGGTGGCTCCGGAACGACGTGTGGAGCGTGCACCTCCAAGATACCACGAGCGCGAGCTTCGACGCCTCCAACGCCGACACCCTGGGCTTCCACGTGGACGCGTCCAACCGGGACACCACGTTCTCCGTGACGCCCGACGCGCGCCTGGAAGCCAGCCTGCACGACGTCACCGGCCACACCGCGTGGAACGCCACGAGCGCGAGCGGCTTCACGTACCACGGGTCCGCAAGCCAGGTCACCGTGGACGCCCGCGTTGGCGAGCAGATCCTGAGCGCACACTTGGAGGACCCCGCGCCCCGCATCGAGGTGGAGGCGCCCCCCGTTGGAGCCGGCGAACGGTTCACCGTCGAGAGCACGGAGTCCACCGCGGGCCTCCGCTGGACCCGGGCCCCCGCTACGAACGCTCCCAGCGTCCTCCCGGGCGAGGACACCGTCACCGTGCACCGGGAGGACGCCGCCGCGAGCGTGCACGCGAACCTTGCGAGCGTGACGAACCTCACCATCACGCGAGATGACGCGGAGCTCACCGTGGAGCAAACGAACGCGCGGGACCTCCAAGCGCACCTCAGCACGGGCGGGGACGCCCTCACGCTCACCGCAGGGGCCCTGCCCACCAGCGCGAGCTTCGCCGCGGGCCAGGACGGGTACAGGTACCGTGCCACCGCCGGCACCACCGCGCGCGGGTTCACGCTGCAGGGCACCCTGCAGGACCGGCCCGTGCACTGGAACGCCACCCGTGTCCCCAGCAGCCTCACCGTGGTGTGGATGCAGGCGCCCCCCACCGTGACGCTGCACCACACGGGGGTCACGTTGGGGAGCGTGAACCTCACCGCTGCCACCCAGGGCGCGAACCCGAACCTCCACCTCGACGCCACCAACGCTCCCAGCGCGGTGCACGCGAGCGTGAGCGACGCGTGGAACCGCACCCTCGTCACCACGCGGGGCACGGGGGAGGTGGGGGAGCTCACGCTCCACTACGGCCCCACCGGCCGGA
Source organism: uncultured Thermoplasmatales archaeon (assembly GCA_964505085.1). Classification (GTDB taxonomy): domain Archaea; phylum Thermoplasmatota; class SW-10-69-26; order JACQPN01; family CAZDGP01; genus CAZDGP01. Next base: position 1,330 of record CAZDGP010000152.1, on the reverse strand, counting down.
TCGCGGTGCCCACGGGGAACCTCGCGGGGTACGTCCTCGCCAAGCAAGCTGACCCCGATACCAGCGAGGCCGCGAACCAGGGCGGCAGCCTCGTGGCCCACGCCACCGACACCAAGCGCGTGGCCGCCACGATGGACAGCGGCTCCGGCAGCGCCCACGTGATGGCCGACGGCACCGGCACGGGCGCGTACCTCCTGATGGCGGACCCCGTCGGGCGCGAGCGCCTTCACGCGCGCTTCAACAAGTCCGTGGGCAGCCTCGAGGCCCGCACGGGGTTCCACGCGCCCAGCGACCCGGAGGACGCGAGCAGTGCGCAAGTGCACCTCGAGGCCGCGGGCGATGCCACCCTCCCGGTGCTCCATCATGAGACGCGGCATCGTGTCCTCCGCGTGAGCGACGCCGCCTGGACGGAGAACGCCACCCTCCGATGGACCGAGGGCGGAACCCTCCGCGCATCCGCGCCCCACCCCGCGGATATCGCCCTCCAGTACGGCGACAGCGTGAACAAGCAAGCGCCCGGCACCGCTGTGGACCACGTGGCCCTGCACGAGGCCCGGGAGGTGCCCCAGGTCGGGATCCAGCTCACGGACGTGACCACGCTCCACCTCCCCACCAGCGGCAGCTTCCACGTGACCAGCACCAGCAACCAGGCCCTGCATGTGGAGCGCACCCTCCCCAGCGCCGACACGCGCCTGGAGGTCGGTCCCCTGGATGGCGCCACCAGCCTCCATTGGAACCTCACCGCACCCAACCTCACGCTGGATGCCGGGAACCCCCTCACCACGGTGGAGCTCGACGCGTACGATGGCACCCGGCGCCTCGCCGTGCGCTTCAGTGACGCGCCCGCGGGGGAGACGCGGTTCGGCGCCAACACCACGCGCCTCCACCTCACCGCCCCCACCAGGACGAGCGTGGGGGACGTGCTCGTTGCGTTCCGAAGCGACGGGGAGGGTGACGAGGATGGGGCCCGCCGCGACCCCGTGAACCTCCTCGGAGGTAGGGAGGGTGTGGCGTGGGCGCCCAACCCCACGAAGGAAGGTGACGGGGATGCGCCTGTTCGGGACGCTATCACGGTCAAGATATCAAACGTTAAGTCGCTCGAGCTCCTTCGCGGCGTGGGGAGCATGGAGGTCCAAGCGGAGCGCACAACCCTCGCGCCCACCGTGAGCGCGCGGTTCGTCAGCATCGCGGACGAGACGACGGGGGATGTGACGCTCACTGCGCTGGGGTCGAGCCTCAACACGCAGTTGAAGCACAACGGGAACCTCACCCTCACGCACGACACCACTGTCTCGAGCCCGCAGGCCGCTTTCAAGCTGAAGGCGCCGCA
>CAZDGP010000151.1:0-2754 GCA_964505085.1 uncultured Thermoplasmatales archaeon | reverse complement strand
GAGGGTCCCGTGACGGACCCGGACGATGCGCGGCTCGACAACTTCCTCATCGAGAACCTCGTGCCCCACGGGTACGCGGTGGCCATGGTGAGCGTGCCCGGCACCGGGAACAGCGGCGGGTGCGAGGACTACTTCGGTCCCCGGGAACAAGCCGCGGTGGACGCGGCGGTGGAGTACCTGGGTGAGGCCGACTGGAGCAACGGGAACGTGGGCCTCATCGGCAAAAGCTACGATGGGAGCACGCCCTGGGAGGCCGCATCCACGCCCGAGAGCAACGACCACCTGAAGACCATCGTGCCCATGGCGGGGATCCCGAGCTTCCACGAGCTCCACTTCATGAACGGCACCGCCGAGTCCCGCGCGAGCTTCCTCAACACAGCGTACTGGAGCTTCGGCCTCACGCGAGGCGGCGCCTTCGGACCCCTGGCGTACGAGGGCACGGACTGGGTGGAGGAGCCTGACGCCCGGATGCTGGAGCGCGCCTGCCCCGCCGTGGCCGAGCACGTGGTGAACGGCGCCACCGGCACGGCCACCGGCGGCCAGGACCCCACGGGGTACTGGGCGGAGCGGAGCTTCAAGCCGGAGGTGCTGGAGCACTACGTGGGCAGCGTCTTCATCGTGCACGGGCTCCAGGACTGGAACGTGCACCCGGACGTCGTCACCGACATCTGGGGTGAGCTCGACGTGAAGAAGAAGCTGTGGTTCGGGCAGTGGAGCCACATCTACCCCGACCGCCCCCAGGAGGTCAAGGACTGCGACCTCTGCCCCTACCCCGACGGCGTGCGGTGGGACTTCGCCGAGGTGCTGCTGCGGTGGTTCGACAGCGAGCTCAAGGGCATGGACGTGGACACGGGCCCCACCGTGTGGAGCATGGACAACCGCGGCGGATGGCACGCAAGCGACGACTGGCCACCCCAGGACCGCGAGTCCCACAGCCTCTACCTCGGGGACGGCGTCCTAAGGGGGAGCGAGACCGACCACGGCGCCGCAACCCTCCTCACACCCCCCGAAGCCGAGGACCTGGACCTCACGGTGGAGGCAGCGCCGGGCGTCGCCGCGTCCACGAAGCTCGAGTGGACGAGCCAGGCTTTCGCCGACCGCACCCGCATCACGGGGGAGCCCCGGTTCCACTTCACCGTCACACCCACCTCGAGCGACGGGAACCTCCGGGCGGACCTCTACGACGTGAGCCCCGACGACGAGCGCAAGTGGGTGGGTCATGCGTACATGAACATCCGGTACGCCGCCGGCGGCGACACCCCCCAGGAGGTGACGCCCGGGGAGGACCTCCCGGTGCGGATGCAGCTCTTCCCCCTGGACATCGTGGTGCCTGCCGGGCACCACCTCGAGCTCACGCTCGTGCAGGACAGCCCCGTGCCCACCGCCACGGGCCCCATGATGGTGCACTGGGGCGAGGGCTACGGCAGCGCCCTCACCTTCGAGGAGACCACCACGATGGAGACGCCGCTCCCCTGGGAGACCGGCGCCAACGCCAGCGGGAACGCCACCGCCACCAGCGGGTAGGCGCTCCCAGCGGGGCCCCCGCACCCGCGGGACCCCAAGCCTCACCCGCCTTCTCCCCCTTCCCCTCCTCCTCTTGCTTCTCCCGGACCAGCGAGCACGCTGGCGGAGCCACAACCCATAAGGACCCTGGCGCGCCTCCACGCGTGGAGGGAGCCCGTGGCAGCCACCGACGTGGAGCAGATCCTGAACGAGGACGGCGAGGTCGTGGACGCGAAGCGCGACCCCGGCCTCACCGACGAGGAGCTCAAGGCGCTCTACCGGAGCATGCTCCAGGTCAGGCTCCTGGACGAGCAGTGCATGCGCCTGCAGCGTCAGGGCCGCATCGCCTTCTACGGGGCCGCCACCGGGGAGGAGGCCGCCACCATCGGGTCGGCCTTCGCCCTCCGCGACGACGACTGGATCTTCCCGGCGCTCCGCCAGGGCGGCGCCCTCCTCATGCGCGGGTTCCCCCTCACGGACTACTTCCACCACCTCTTCGGCACCTCGGAGAGCGTGGAGCGCGGCCGCTCCATGCCCTGCCACTACAGCGACCGCCGCTACAACGTCGTCTCCTGGTCCAGTTGCATGAGCACGCAGCTCCCCCACGCCGTGGGCGCGGCGTACGCTGCGAAGCTCCAGGGCGACGACACCGTCATGGCCGGGTACCTGGGCGACGGCGCCACCAGCGAGGGGGACTTCCACTCCGCCATGAACTTCGCCGGCGTCTGGAACGTGCCCGTGGTCTTCCTCCTGCACAACAACCACTACGCCATCAGCGTCCCCGCCGACGAGCAGACGGCAAGCGACGGGTTCGCGGTGAAGGCGAGGGCCTACGGGTTCCCGGGGAAGCGCGTGGACGGGAACGACGTGCTCGCGGTGTACCACGCGACGCGGGAGGCGGTGGCTCGCGCCCGCGCCGGGGAGGGCCCCACGCTCCTGGAGCTCGTGACGTACCGCATGGAGTCCCACAGCACGAGCGACGACTGGACGAAGTACCGCAGCGAGGAGGAGGTGGAGGCGTGGGCTCAGCGCGACCCCATCGAGCGCTTCCGCACGTACCTCGCGGGGCGGGACCTCTGGACGGAGGACTGGGAGGAGGAGCTGCGGGAGGAGATCACGGGCGCCATCAGCGCCGCCATCGACGAGGCCGAGGCCGCGGGGGACCCCCCGCTTGCGAGCATGGTGGAGGACGTCTACGCGGAGACCCCGTGGCACCTGCAGGAGCAGGGGGCGGAGGCGCGGGAGTACGCG
>CAZDGP010000150.1:1615-2774 GCA_964505085.1 uncultured Thermoplasmatales archaeon | reverse complement strand
TCCGATCATGCCGGCGCCGATGCTGCCGAGCGGCTTGGAGGTGGCGGCGTTGGGCATGGTACCCCATCACGGGAGGTGGTCGAGGATGTCGTGGACGATGGTGTTGGCGTTGCGGATGGCCTCGCGGGCCTCGTCCTCGGTGATCGTGGGAGGGCCGGGGTAGCGGGCTTCAACGGCGTGGTCGGTGAGGCTGGCGGCGGCGTCGAGGTGGTGGTCGAGGGAGACCCCCACCTCCTCTGCGAGGGTTAGGAGGTGTCCCAGGTTGTGGGTGCGCGGGGGTTTGCGCCCGTGCGCCACGAGGAGCGCTTTCAGCGCCTTCTCGGCAGCCTGCTGGGCGTGGAACGCTGCTCCGTGACTGATGGGGTCGTTGGATGCGAGGATGACCTCCGCCATGCGGAGGTCGTCGCGCGCCCTACGCAACCAGGCCTGCGTCTCGTCCGGGGGCATGGAAGAGCACCCTGCCGCGTTCCGCGGCTTCGCGTTCGACGCTGCTCACCCAGGTTCGAAGCTGCTCGAACTGGGGCACCGTGTCCACCTTCAACTCCACCGGAATCCCCATGCCGTGGAGGGTCCGGTAGGCTTGGATGGCGAGCTCGTGCGTGCTCGCGTCCTCCCGATCCTCCACGATGACGAGGACGTCCACGTCGCTCTCCTCGTCAGGTTCCCCGTACGCGTGGCTCCCGTAGAGGATGACCGCCACCGGGTCTAGGGTCTCCCGCAACGCCGCCACCACCCGGTTGAGGTCCTCCTCGGTGAGGTGCTGCATGATGGTTACCATTGGTGAGCCGTGCCCTTACGACTTCCGGTTCATCGCGGGTCCCCGCACGTCCGGAACGAACTGGTGCGAGCCTACCACACGGGAATCGACGACAACGGCCTCGTCCTCGAGCGCGTGTCCGCTCGGTTCCAGCGCGCCTTGTGGTTCCTCTCCACCAGCATCCTCCTCTTGACGGGGGGAGCGCTGGGTTTCTTGCTTCTGGGAGGCTAAACGGATGGTAGCAGGTGGCACGATGGCCGACGACGACGAGGAGAAGCCCGAGTTCACGTTCCGACCCGCGGTGGCGGCTCGCGCCGCCAACCCGGAGCTCCGTCGGAAGCTCAAGGAGCGCATCCGGGAGCGTGAGAACGCCGGTGGGGCCGCCGGAAGCGACAGCGACGG
>CAZDGP010000150.1:0-1515 GCA_964505085.1 uncultured Thermoplasmatales archaeon | reverse complement strand
ATCCGGGAGCGTGAGAACGCCGGTGGGGCCGCCGGAAGCGACAGCGACGGCGGCGCCAGCGAGCGGAAGCGCAGGCGCCAGCTTCGGGAGGAGGACGAAGATGCCGAGTGACGACGAGGAACTCGGGTCCCTTCGTCTCTCACCGGAACTCCAGCGCAAGGTCGTGGAGGGGCGGCGGCAGGTGGAGCGCGGGGAGGGTCTCAAGAGCCTGGATGCGTTGTGATGGCCGTGGTGGCCTCACTTGGCTCGGCGGCTTATCGGATCCTCGAGCGGCCGAAGCCAACCACGTGCTCCGCGTGACCTACCGCCTCCTCGGCCTCCGCCTGGGTGACGTGGATCTCTTTCGAAGGGTAACGAACCTCCACCGCGTACGGGTCGAGGATGTCGCAAGCGTCCTCTAGGCTCAGCACCTCCGGTTCGTGGGGCTTGAGGGTCTCCAGGAGGTGCGGTAGATCGTGGGTGCGCTCCAGGGGTTCACCGTGGAGCAGGAGCAGCCCCTTCAGCGTCTTCTCGGCCGCCTGTTGGCAACAGAACGCGGCTATCCCCGACACGTCCTCACCGCTCGCCGCGAGGATTCGACCCGCACGCAGGTCCTGCTCGGCCTTACGCAACCACGCCCTCGCCTCGTCCACGGTAGAGCACCTCCCCCTCCTCGCGCGCTGCCCGCTCCACCGTGCTCAACCAGGCGGATCGCTTCTCGAACTCGTCCAGCGTGACGACGGTGATGTCCACGGGCACGCCCACGTACCCCACGGCCCGCCGGGCCCGCCGCGCGCGGTGGTGCCGGGGCTCGTCCGACGCCTCCACCACCACGAGAAGATCCACGTCGCTTCCCTCGGTGGCCTCGCCCCGGACGTGGCTGCCGTAGAGGAACACGACCAGGGGGTCGAACTCCCTCCGGAGCCGCGCCACGATGCCGTCCAGGTCCACGTCGGCGAGCTGCGTCATGGCTGCAAGGGTATCTCGCGGGTGGCACCTTACGCTTTCCGGTTCAGCCCGCGACACCGCAAGCTACCCGCGCCCCTCCTCGCGTCACCACCCACGGGTGTGGGTTCTGGTCAGCGGGGGCGCGTCGTGTGGGGTTGCGGCGGCGTGGGTGGGTGCGGTTCCGTCGCCAGGAGAGGAGGGTCCTCCCGAACCCACCTTTTCGGTGGCGCAGGGAACCTGTTGCGCGTTCTTGTACGTTGTGGTTCGGGCCAGGGTGTTCCTGGGGATCGAGCACCGCCTGGCCCACGATGGTTCGAGTTGAGGTCGAACCGTTCGGGCGTATCGTGCCTGCGTGTCGTCACGCGCGTCCCTCGCGCACCACGTTCCCGTCGCGGCCCATGCGCTCCACGGCCTCCACGAGCTTCCCCTCGAGGTACGCGTGGTCGAACCCGGTGACGTCGTGCACGGCCTCGTGCACCATGCCGAGTTGCCGCGCGAGCTTCAGCCCGAAGGGGTCGTCGGCCTCCATCTCCCGGAGGCGCTGGAGGATGAGGCGCTGCTGCACGTCCGCGATCTTCCGCCCGTCCC
>CAZDGP010000149.1:0-2914 GCA_964505085.1 uncultured Thermoplasmatales archaeon | reverse complement strand
GAGGGCGCCACCGCCACGGACCTCGTGCTCCACATCACCGAGCTCCTCCGAGGCGTGGGCGTCGTGGACCGCTTCGTGGAGTTCTACGGACCCGGCGTCGCCACCCTCACCGTGGCCGACCGCGCCACCATCGCCAACATGGCTCCCGAGCAGGGGAGCACCATCAGCTTCTTCCCCGTGGACGAAGCCACCCTCGACTACCTCGAGCTCACGGGCCGCGAGGACGAGCACGTGGAGCGCGTGCGCACGTACCTCGAGGCCCAGGGCCTCTTCGGCGAGCAGCATCCCGAGTACACCGAGACCGTGACCCTCGACCTCGGCACCGTGGAACCCAGCCTCGCCGGTCACAAGCGCCCCCAGGACCGCATCCCCATGGGGAACATGCGCACCCACTTCCGGAAGCTCCTCCGCGACGAGCTGGGGGACGCTGCCACCGAGGTGGAGGACGACCAGCTCCAACGGTGGCTCGGTGAAGGCGGCCACCCCAACGAGGAGATGCCGGGCGAGGCCCCCGGCGAGCACCCCGAACCCGACCTCGGACCCCTCACCAAGCGCGTCACGGTGGAGGACGGGAACGGCACCTCCTACGAGCTCGGTCACGGCAGCGTCGTGGTGAGCGCCATCACGAGCTGTACGAACACGAGCAACCCCAGCGTCATGGTGGCCGCCGGGCTCCTCGCCCGCAACGCCGTCGAACGCGGCCTCGAGGTGCCCCCGTACGTGAAGACGAGCCTCGCCCCAGGCAGCCAGGTGGTGACGGAGTACCTCAAGCACAGCGGCCTCATGACGTACCTGGAGAAGCTCGGGTACCACGTCGTAGGGTACGGGTGCACCACGTGCATCGGGAACGCCGGCCCCCTCCCCAGCGAGATCGAGCGGGCTATCGACGAGCACAACCTGTGGACGAGCAGCGTCCTCAGCGGGAACCGGAACTTCGAGGCGCGCATCCACCCGAAGATCCAATCGAACTACCTCGCCAGCCCGCCCCTCGTGGTGGCCTACGGTCTCGCAGGCCGCATGGACATCAACCTCGAGGAGGACCCATTGGGCACCGACGCCGACGGCGAACCCGTGTACCTCAAGGACATCTGGCCCGGCTCCGACGAGATCCTGGAGGTCGTGCACAACAGCGTGGACGCCAGCATGTTCAAGGAGAAGTACGCCGACGTCTTCGACGGGGACGAGAACTGGGACGCCCTGGAGGCACCCACGGGCAACGTGTACGACTGGGACCCCACCAGCACGTACATCCGCGAGCCCCCGTTCTTCAAGGACTTCCCCCTGGAGGCCCCCGGCGTCAGCAACATCGAGGACGCCCGCTGCCTCATGCTCCTGGGCGACACCGTCACCACGGACCACATCAGCCCCGCCGGCCCCTTCAGCCGCGACCTCCCCGCCGGTGAGTGGTTGCAGGAGCAGGGCGTCTCCCCCCGGGACTTCAACACGTACGGCGCCCGCCGCGGCAACCACGAGGTCATGATGCGCGGCACCTTCGCCAACGTCCGCATCGAGAACGAGATGCTCGACGACGTCGAGGGCGGGTACACCATCCACCACCCCACCGGCGAGGAGACCACCGTCTTCGAGGCGAGCCAACGGTACCGCGCCGAGGACACGCCCCTGGTGGTCCTCGCCGGCGTCGAGTGCGGCACCGGCTCCAGCCGCGACTGGGCCGCCAAGGGCACCGACCTCCTGGGCGTCCGCGCCGTCATCGCCGAGAGCTACGAGCGCATCTTCCGCGACAACCTCGTGGGCATGGGCGTCCTCCCCCTGCAGTTCCAGGAGGGCGACAGCTGGGAGAGCCTCGGCCTCGAAGGTGACGAAACGTACCGCATCGAGGGCCTGGAGGACGGCCTCGAACCCAACGAGGAGCTCACCGCCGTCGCCACCCGCGACGACGGCACCGAGGTGCGCTTCCCCGTGGAAGCCCAGGTGAGCACCCCCGCCGCCGTGCGCTACGTGGAGAACGGCGGCATCCTCCACACCGTGCTCCGGCGCATGCTGCAGAAGGCGTAGCGGGGGAGGTTCACGTCCGCGGCCCTCCACCCTTCCCCCCCTCTCCTCTTCTCCAGACCCCCGCCCCAGCGAGACCTATAGGTGGCTATAGGTTGCTGGCTCCGGCGGCCACCGGTAGGAGGTGGCCCACGGAGCTTCCGGGCCGCCGGAGCGACGAGGGAACCTTCATCCCCCCTCCCATCGATACCAGGTCGTGCCCCGGAACACCTCCGGCAACGGAACCGGCGATGCAGCCCCCGGGGCCCAGGCGGCGGTGACCGCCGGCGTGGCCGCTGGCATCCTGGGACTCGTCGTGTTCCTCGGGGTCCACGCGCTGTGGATCACGCCCATCTGGAGCGTTGTCCCCTTCGGGGTGTTCGCGGCGGGCCTTGCGGGCGCCGGCGTAGGCTGGGCCTACCACCACCTGCGCGCGCGGTTCGGACGCTCCAGCGTCGCGGTGCTCGTCCTCTCCGGCACGATGCTCGCCGCCACGGCACCGGCCCAGGTCGGCGCCTGGCTCCGCCCCCCCATCCGGTCGTCCCAGGACTTCGACGCCGTGTTCGGGGCCCTCGAGATCAGCTGGGTCGTGGCCGAGCTCACGGTGGCCCCCTTCGCCGTGGCGGGCCTCCTCGGCTGGTGGGTGCTGCGCGAGCGCTCCGGGGCGCTCGCCCTCGCCCTCGCCGGCAGCGGGTTCGCCCTCACCATGGGACACAACGTGCCCTTCGTGGGCAGCTCGCCAGCGACCGCGAAGATGTGGGCGATCATGGCGCTCTCCTCCCTCGCCGGGGCCGTGACGCTGGTCACCGTGGAGGCGGCTCTCCGGAAGGCTCGGCCGCCCCCCGTCGACCGCTAGGCGATCCTCGAGGACCCGGAGGACGACCTGGACGACGAGGCGTTCAAGGCGCTCGTGGAGACCGCC
>CAZDGP010000148.1:0-2917 GCA_964505085.1 uncultured Thermoplasmatales archaeon | reverse complement strand
CCTCGCGAGCTTCAGCAGCACCGGACCGGAGGCCGAGCTCGCCGCCCCCGGCAAGGGCATCGCCAGCACCGTGCCCGGGGACTCCTACGCATCCTGGAGCGGCACGAGCATGGCCGCACCCCACGTGAGCGGCGTGGCCGCCCTCACCCTCGCCGTGGACGGGAACCTCACCAACCAAGCCCTCCGGGACCACCTCAACGCCACCGCGGAGGACCTGGGCCTCCCCGCCCACGAGCAGGGGCACGGCGGCGTGGACGCGGGGAACAGCATCCAGGTGCTCCAGGAGAGCGACGAAGGCGACGATCCCCAGGAGGACCCCAACACCGCTCCCAACGCCACCTTCAACGTCACCTGCCACGACCTCACCTGCACCCTCGACGCGAGCAACAGCACCGACGCGGACGGGAACATCACGAGCTACGCGTGGGACCTGGGCGATGGCACCACCGCCACCGGCGAGGTCGTGAACCACACGTACACCGCCGAGGGCACGTACACGGTCAACCTCACCGTCACCGACGACGACGGCGCCACCGGAAACGCCACCCGGAACGTCACCGCGACCACGGCCCCCGCGGAGGACCCCAACGCCGCTCCCACCGCCGCCTTCAACCACAGCTGCGACGGCCTCACCTGCGTCTTCGATGCGAGCAACAGCACCGACGAGGACGGGAACATCTCGAGCTACGTGTGGGACCTGGGCGATGGCTCCCAAGCCCAGGGCGAGGTGGTGGAGCACACGTACGACCAGGGGGGAACCTACGAGGTGCGGCTCACCGTCGAAGACGACGACGGAGCCACCGCCACCGAGACACAGGATGTCCACGTCGAGGAGCCGATCCTCCACCGCATCCTACGCATGCTCGAGTAAACCCGCGGGGAGCCGGGGGGACACGCGCATCACCCTCAAGTAGAACCTCCAACAGAGGTGGATCGGAACAGGGCGAGGTCCGCCTCCCCTGGGTGCGAGGGCTCCCGATGAAGATCATCCGTCTCCTATCCGCCACGCTCATGCTCATCGTGGCGCTGGCGCCGGTCCCCGCAGCAGCGGGACCGACCGCCGCGTCCAACGCGAACGCCCCCGCCACGTACATCGTGGGGTTCCACGATGACGTGCCCGTGGCCCCGGGCGACACCCTCCACGGCGCCACCGTCCTCAGCGTGAACCCCGCCATCGGCACCGCCGTGGCCCGCACCGACGACGCCACCGGGTTCGAAGCCGACGCCCGGAGCGACGACCGCGTCCGGTACCTGAGCGAGGACCACGTGGTGCTCCGTCCCCACCTCACGCCCAACGACCCCCGCATCTCCGAACAATGGGGTTGGGGTAACACCCCGGGCATCGACGCCTACGGCGCCTGGGACACCACCCTCGGAAGCACCGCCATCACCGTGGCCGTCCTGGACACGGGTCTCGACAAGAACCACGAGGACATCGGGAACACCCTCCAGGGGTACGACTTCGCCGACGACGACAACGACCCGAGCCCCGCCGGCGGGAACTGCAACGGCCACGGCACCCACGTGGCCGGCACCGTGGGCGCCCTCACCGACAACGGCGTGGGCGTCGCCGGCACCGCCCAGACCACGATCCTCCCCGTGAAGGTCTTCACCAAGGCCCACGGGTGCGGCGCCGCCTGGTCCTGGGTGGCCGACGGCATCACCTACGCCACCGACGAAGGCGCCGACGTCATCACCATGAGCCTCGGGTGCTCCACCTGCGACCCCAACCAAGCCATCGAGGATGCCGTCCAGTACGCGTGGGACCACGGCGTGCTCGTCATCGCCAGCGCCGGCAACAGCGGCCCCTGCACCGACTGCGTGGGGTACCCCGCCAGCAACCCCAACGTCATGGCCATAGCCGCCCTCGAGGAGGACGGCACCGTCGCCAGCTACAGCAGCAGCGGACCCGAGGTGGAGATCAGCGCCCCCGGCTCCAGCATCCTCAGCACCCTCCCCGGTGACAGCTACGGGTCCTACAGCGGCACGAGCATGGCGGCACCCCACGTGGCCGGCACCGCCGCCCTCGTCCTCGCCACCGGCACCATGACCAACGCGGACCTCCGGGACCACCTCAAGGCCACCGCCGTGGACCTCGGGTACGCCGCAAGCGCCCAGGGCGCCGGCGCCACCAACGCGTGCGAGGCCGTCGGCAGCACCACCTGCGGAAGCGGCTCCAGCGGAGGCGACGACACCACGAACACCGCCCCCACCGCGAGCTTCACCGTGAGCTGCACCGACCTCACCTGCACCTTCGACGGCACCGGGTCCAGCGACGACGATGGCACCATCTCGAGCTACGACTGGGACCTGGGCGATGGCACCACCGCCACCGGCAGCACGGTGGAGCATACGTACGCAAGCGACGGCACCTACACCGTCACCCTCACCGTCACCGACGACGACGGCGCCACCGACTCCACCTCGAAGGACGTTACCGTGAGCTCCAGCACCGACGATGGCAGCGGGAGCGCAAGCGAGATGCACGTCCACGACATCGACGCCTGGCGCAACCCCAGCCCCCACGCGTACTTCGACGTGTGGATATACGACGGGAGCGAAGCCCCCGTGAGCGGCGCCACCGTCACGGTGGAGGTCTGCAACAGCGCCAACACGTGCGTCACCGGCACCGGCGAGACCGGCAGCGACGGCCTCGTGAGCTTCAAGTGGAAGCACGGCGGCAGCGACACGTACACCACGTGCGTCACGGGCCTCACCCACAGCTCGTACACGTGGAACAGCACCGCCGACCACGCCGACGCCGGAAGCTGCGAGACCGAGACCATCTAACGCCAGCGCGACACCCCGTGACCCCGGTCCCCGGGACCCGCCCCGGGGACCAACCGCTCCTCTGGAGCCCCGGCCAGCGCAACCTTCAAGCCACCCCACGCAGCTTCCCCCATCGTGCGCGCTCTCG
>CAZDGP010000147.1:1876-2971 GCA_964505085.1 uncultured Thermoplasmatales archaeon | reverse complement strand
GGGGGAAGACGCGGCCGGCGATCCACGCGAAGGCCACGGGCGTGAAGCTCCCGCCGATCATGGCGCCGCCGATGCGGCGGGTGGCGTTGGCGCCGAGGCTCCGGTGGGTGAAGATCATCGTGGAGGCGAAGATGACGGGGGCGCCGCTGGCGAGGCCGCCGATGACGGGGCCAGCGGCGTGGGCGAGGACGAGGGCGGTGGCTGCGGCGGTGCCGGCGAGGAGGAAACGGAGGGCGCGGAGGCGGCTCGTGGTGGGGACCTGGGCTCCCTGGGATGGTCCGGGATCCTGGGGGTGGGCTCGGGTGAGGTGGAAGGCGAGGGCGGCGGCGAGGAGCGCCCCCACGTAGATGGGGAAGCCGGCGCCGTAGCTCGCGGCGAGGGCGGTGCGCTCGAGCACCACGAGGCTCCCGGCCCACACGGGGAATGCTCCCAAGGCGGCCTGGCGTAGGCCTCGGGGTGCGAGGAGGGCGAAGGTGCCGAGGAAGAGGACGTTGGCGGCCATGGTGCTGGGGAAGGCGTTGGCCGCGTCCGAGACGAAGGCTCCGCCCTCCTGGAGGCCGATGAAGAGGTAGGCGACGACCACGAGGCTGGGGAGGGCGGCGAGGAGTCCGCCGGCGCGGGGGTCGAGGCGCTCGGCGAGCCACCCGGCGAGGGTGACGACGAGGCCGGCGGTGAGGAAGCTGGCGGCAACGCGCAACGCGAAGACGGGGTCCACGGTGCGTGACCAACCGGGTTGGGGGTGATGAGGTTTTTGGCGGGGGCGAACAAGAGTGGCGCGTTCCCGCGTGTTGCTCCCTGTGGAGGGGAGGGTGACGGGGTGGTGGCGCCGGGCGGAGGGGAGGGGTGTCCGGCCAACTGGTCTCTCCCCGCCTCCGGAGTTGGTCGGGGGCGGGTGGTGGGCGTTTCCCCCAATTCAACGGTCCAAGCTACGCCTAAGGCTCGGCCTCGTCCTCGAGTTCTAGGTCGAGTTCCCGCAGCCGCTCCGTGACGGGTATCCGCACGCCACGCGCTCCGCCGGCTGCGCCGGATGTCGCGCGCGCCGACGCATCCCGGTCCGCGGTTGCTACCTAGTCCAGGTTAAGTTGGCGCAACCGC
>CAZDGP010000147.1:0-1776 GCA_964505085.1 uncultured Thermoplasmatales archaeon | reverse complement strand
AGCTCGTCGGCGGTGGGGTACACCTCGCTGATCCAGGAGGTCCAGGGAAGGTCGGGACCCACCTCGTGGAGGACCCAGGGCGCCACCTCCAGGCGGAGCGCGGGCTCATCCCCGTTCCCGTCCGGAGCTTCGCGGGTGATGCCGAGCTGGATCTCCCGTCCGGTGGTGGCGATGCCGCCGAGGCTGGGGCCGCGGCTCCGTCCTTTCCCATCGACCATGGGCCCATCTCCCTCCTCAGGTGGCTGCTGGCTCTTCGCGGGCTCCCGCACGAGCACGAGGTCGTCGGGGAGGTCCAGGTCCGCCTGCAATCGCTTCGCCACCTCGTGAGGGTCGTCGGTGCCGGGGTCCACGACGCCGCGGAGGAGGGTGCCGTCGTCGGTGACGACCTCGTGGGGCCGGGCCACGGATTCGGCGCGGCGGCGGAGGCGCGCGCGGAGCTGGATGGCGTCCTTGAAGGGGCTGGAGCAGAAGTGCACGGCCACGTCGAGGTCGCTCCCGTGCATCATGACCTCGCGAGCCACCTCGGCGCTTCCCTTGGCCTTGTACGTGACGTCGTTGAGGGTCTCGTGGCCGCGCTCCTTCAGCGCCTCGACGTTGGTCTCGCTGAACTCGAACTCGTTGAGGTTGAGGAAGGGGAAACCGTTGGCGTCGAGCCACGTGGTGAGGGACCGCATCTCGTCGCCCCATCCAGGGATGCAGGGGATCTCGAAGCCCACATCCCAGTCGTAGTCCTGGGCGGCGCGGTAGAGGCTCGCGTACTCGGGGTGCGCGTCCACGTCGCTCCAGATCTCCTCCGGCGGGTGGAAACGGAACTCGTCGAGCCCCGCCTCGTGGAGCTTCGGGAGCCACGCCTCGTCGAAGGGGATCTGCGTGTAGATGTGGATGTGGTGCCCGTCACCGAACTCCTCCTTGAGGTACCGGATGAAGCGCAGGGTGCGCTCGGGGTCGTACATGGGGTCGCCGCCGGTGAGGCCCGTGCCGTGGGCGCGGGTGAGGCGCACCTCCTCGGCGATAGCCTCCAGGTCGTCGCCGGTGCCCACGTCCTCAGGGGGGATGCGGCGCTCGTTCGCCCAGGCGCCGTGGTTCATGCGGCGGGCGTCGCTGATGGGGCAGTAGAAGCAGTTGTAGTGGCAGACCCCGGTGACGAAGAGCACGAGCTTCGCACCCTTCGTGCACATGCCGCACCCCGTGGGGAGGTCCCCCTGGAGGAAGCCGCCGCAGGGGCGGTCGCGGAGGTCCTGGGGCTCAGCCACGATGTCGGGCATGCGCGAGCCCAACAGGAACCTCCCTAGCTTATGAAGCTTCGGGCGGGGGCGCATCGCCGCCCCTCACGAGGCGGAACCCCATCACCTCGGCGCCCAGCAGGACCCCGGACAGGACCGAGACCACGGCCAGGACCGGGTGGAGCGGCGCCAGGAACGCGACGGCATCCGAGAGGCGGAGCACGGCGAAGGCCACGGTAGCGTAGTACGTGAGGATCGTGAGCCACGCCAGACGGCGGACCCGGACCCCGTAGGAACCAAGGTAGGCGAGGAGGAGGATGAGGGCCGATGGAAGCGACAGCGCATGCCCGAAGCCCACGTGGTCGCCCCACGAGGCGGTGCCCAGCGTGGATCGACCGGCCAGGTAGACCTGGAGGAGCACGCCGGCGAGGAACGCGAGCGCCACGAGTGGGAGGAGGCGCTCGGAGATGGTGCGGACGCTGTCGGGGACTGTGGGGACCATACTGGAGGATCGAACGCGGGCAGGACCAAAGAGCGTTCGGGCCGTCGGGGG
>CAZDGP010000146.1:0-3006 GCA_964505085.1 uncultured Thermoplasmatales archaeon | reverse complement strand
ATTCGTGGTGGGAGATCAAGCGGGGGTTCACGGGGTGGCCCGCGGCGCCCACAGGACCCTACGCGATCCTCCTGGAGGACAAGGACGGGACGCGGCACATCGTGCAGGTGGACCCAGAGGCTGTATCGACAGCCCTCGAGCCCCAGACGCTGCACGAACGACCCGCCCAGGGCTGAGCGGGATCAACCCCCTACCCCAACCCCCCTAGCGTATCCCCAACCTCATCCACGGTACCCTCCAACGACCCATCGCCATCGTCCGAGGTGCCCTCCTCGTCCTCGATGATGGACCCGTCGTCCCCATCGTCGGAAGATGTCTCGTTCCCGTCGTCCGTGGTGGTTTCGTCCCCGTCGATGGTGGTGGTGTCGGCCTCGTTGATGGTGTCATCGGTGCCGATGTCGTTGGTGGGGTCGGTGGTGGTGTCGCCGGTGTCGTCTTCCGCGTCGTGGGACGGGCTGGTGTCGGTCCCGTCGTCGGGGCTTGTTCCGGGTGCGGGTCCTGTCTGCGAGGCCATGCTCCACGCCATGGCGGCCACGAGGGCGGCCATCACGACCACGATGAGGACACGCGCTCGGGCGGTGGATGCCGCCTGGTTGCCCATGCTGCCTCTCCGTTGCGCGCTTTAGTATTTAAATAGGGGCGGTGGCTGGCGCCTGGTGGGGCGGTGGCCACCCCCGTGGGCGTGGAGGAAAACCCCCTGTGGGGGTGCGTTGGGGGTGTTGGGGTGTCAGCTTGCGCCCGCGGTCTCCACAGGCTCCTGGAGCCAGGGGTCGAAGCACACGTCGCCGTCGGGCCCGAGGGACCAGGACGTGTCGATGACGTCGCCCGCGCCGTCGGCGGTGGTGCCGGTGCACGCGTCCGCCACGCCGCCACTGGGTCCGCTGGCGGCGCCCCACCAGTTCCCCGTGGCGTCCACGGGCGCGCTGTCGAAGACCGTCAACCCCACGTCGGCGTTCCCCTCGATGTTGTTGCGGGTGAGCGTGGCGTCGGTGGCGAACTTGAGCTTGACACCGTCCCGGTTGTTCACGATGTCGTTGCTCTCGAGGGTCGTGGACTCCCCGTACTCCATGAAGACGCCGTAGGCGGAGTTCCCCGCGATGGTGTTGTTCGTGAGAGCGGTCGGACCCGCCTGACTCAGGGCGACACCCCACGCGTTCCCCCGGAGGGTGCTGTCCGAGAGGGTGACCCTCCCCGGCTCGGTGAGGAAGACCCCCGCGTGGCCGTGGTCCGCCACGGTGTTGCCCTCCAGCACGACCTCGTCCCCGCTGTCGAGGAAGATGCCGTTCCAGTCGTTCTCCGTCACGGTGTTGCTCCGGATCGTCACCTCGCCGGGTCCCCGGAGCTCGACCCCCACGTCGTTCCGTGCGATGTCGTTCCCTGTGAGGGACGCGTGGGTCGGTCCCGCGAGGACGACACCCTCGCGACCGTGGTCCGCCACGGTGTTGTTCCGGAGGGTGACGTCGGCCACGGGGTCGAGGTGGACGCCGTGCTCGCCGTTCCCCTCGATGGCGTTCCCCCGGAGCATCACCTCCGTCACCTCCCCAAGGACGCCGGCGCCGTCGAAGAGCCCGTTGTGGGAGATGACGTTGTCCGCGATGAGGACGTGGTTGGCACCGGTGAGGCGGACGCCGTCGCCGTTCTCGGTCACGGTGTTGCCCACGAGGGTGGCGTTCACCATGGGGCCGAGGTGCACGCCGTCGCCGTTCGACCGGATGGTGTTCCCCGTGAGGGATCCCTCACCGTCGGCGATGCGGACGCCGTCGATGTTGTCCGTGACGGTGTTGGTCTCGACGGTGGCGTGGCTTGCCTCCTCCAGGAGGATGCCGGCGCCGTTGTCCGTGACGGTGTTGTCCACGATGGACGCGTCGCTCCCCAAGAGGTGGATGCCCTCAACGATGCCGGGGCCGTCGTACCCCATGACGGTGTTCCCCGTGATGGCGCCCCGGCTCATGGAGAGGTGTACCCCCGCGTCACCGAAGCGGTCCCCCAGCGTGACGGTGTTGTCCACGATGAGGGTCTGGCTCCCCGAGGCGTGGACGCCCACGCGGTTGTCCACGAGGGTGTTGTTCGCCACCGTGACGTTGGCGGCGTTGGCCACCTGGATGCCCGCCGCCTGCTGACCCCCAACCACGGGGATGTCCACGGCGAACCCGTGGACCGTCGTGTTGCGGACGACGACGTGGGCGCCGGTGTCCCTGATGAGGATGCCTGCGCTCTCCACGTGAGCGCCCGCGGGGTCCCCCGGAAGCGTCGTCATGCTCTCCACGCGTGCGGGCACCTGGGGCGTGATGCACCAGCCCTCGATCACGTAGGGGTCCTCGGCGGTACCGTTCGCGGTGGGGTTCACGACACCCACCGCGGGCCCGAGACGGAACATGGCATCGTCCAGGATGCGGATTGGGGGATGCAGCGTGCAGTCCCCGCCCACCCCGCTTGCTTGACCCGCGGACCCTTCAACCGCTCCGAGTCCGGTCCCACCGGCCACCGTGCCGGGGAACGTCAGGATGACGAGCGTGAACGCTAGAAGGACCGCTGATCGTGCGTGTTGACCGTGCATGCTCCCAAGCCTTCGGGAACCATCCGTCGAGCACCGGAAAAACGTTGGGACGTCCCTCCCGTGCGTGAACGCACCGCACCACGAGGGGACGCGGCAGCCGTGACCCACCTGCCCTACCGGATGCCCACGACCTCGTACTCGCCGCTCGTGTACAGCTCCACCGTCACATCGTGGTCCGCGTTGTTCTCCCAGTACCACCCGTGCGTTCCCGTGAAGGGCGCGATCAACCGACCCGCGGCGTACCCGGCTTCGCTTGCGTCGTAGCTCGTGAACTCGCCGGGGCGGGCATCCTCCCGCTCGCCGTGGAGGTCGTACGCGAGGGTGGTGTTGGTGGTGTTCCACTCGTAGAGGAGCACGCTCCCCTCGGCGAGGCTGAACTTGTACTCGAGGCCCGCACCTGCGGGGATGGTGACGTGGGCGGTGTCCACCTGGAAGCTCACGTGGGTGCT
>CAZDGP010000145.1:0-3100 GCA_964505085.1 uncultured Thermoplasmatales archaeon | reverse complement strand
AGCAACGACCCTGAGGTGGTGAACCCATGGCGGAACCGCTCCTCGTGGACCTCGTGTGGCTCGTGCCCGTGCTCACCTTCCTCGGGTTCCTCACTAGCCTCTTCCTTGGCTCGCGGCTCCCCGGCAAGGGCGGTGAGGCGAGCCTGCTCTTCACGGGTCTCGCCGGGCTCCTCAGCGTCACCGTGGGCGTCAGCACGTGGCTGAACCCCATCCACTTCACCCACCCCGTCGTGCAGGAGATGACGTGGTGGAGCGTGGGGGACCTCACGGTGCACGTGGGCACCTACGTGGACAACCTCACCGCGCTCCTCCTCTTCGTGGTGGGCATCCTCACCACCCTCATCGTGCTCTACAGCACGAGCTACATGAAGCACGACCGGGAGGAACACTGGATCGGCATCCACCTGTGGGATAGCCGCCCCCGCTTCTTCGCCGCCATGAGCCTCTTCATCACGGGGATGTACGGGTTCGTGCTGGCGAGCAACCTCCTGGAGGCCTTCATCTTCTGGGAGATCATGGGGCTCTGCAGCTACCTCCTCATCGGGTACTGGTACTTCAAGGAGGAGGCGGCCCACGCCGCCACGAAGGCGTTCCTTACCACGCGCGTGGGGGACCTCTTCCTCTTCGCTGGCATCGCCATCCTCTTCATCCTCTTCGGCAGCCTCGATTACGAGGTGCTCTTCAACACCCCCGTGGCCGCGGGGAACGAGCTCATGCTCACGGTGGCCATGCTCTGCGTCTTCATCGGCGCGGTGGGCAAGAGCGCCCAGGTGCCCCTGCACGTGTGGCTTCCCGACGCCATGGAGGGCCCCACCCCCGTCTCGGCGCTCATCCACGCTGCCACCATGGTGAAGGCCGGTGTCTTCCTGGTGGCTCGCATGTACCCGCTCTTCGCCCAGGTGCCCACGGTGCTCCTCATCGTGGCCGTCGTGGGCGCGGTGACGGCCTTCGTGGCTGCCACCATGGCGATCTTCAACAACGACCTGAAGCGCGTGCTGGCCTTCAGCACCGTGAGCCAGCTCGGGTACATGTTCCTGGGCTTGGGCGCTGGCGCCATCGGCGCCGCCGTCCTGGTGGAGACCGGCCACCCCCCCGTGGAGGCTCTCGGCCTTGCGGGCTTCGCCTTCGCCCTCTTCCACCTCGTGAACCATGCGTTCTTCAAGGCGCTGCTCTTCCTTGGCGCTGGCAGCGTGGGTCACGCGGTGCACACGTACGACATGCGGGAGATGGGTGGGCTCCACCGCGAGATGCCCGTCACGAGCTGGACGATGCTCATCGCGAGCCTCAGCATCGCGGGCATCGTGCCGTTCGCGGGCTTCTGGAGCAAGGACGAGCTCCTGGCGGCCGTGCGCCACGCAAGCCACGGCGCCACCTCCGTCCCCGCGTGGTGGGGTGACCTCTTCCTGGGCCTCTACGCCCTGGGCATCATCACGGCGGTCCTCACCGCGTACTACATGTTCCGCCTGTGGTTCCTCACCTTCGTCGGCACCGAGCGCACCGACGCTGCCATGCACGCCCACGAGTCCCCCGGGGGCATGACGACGCCTCTCGTTGTCCTGGCGGTCTTCGCCGCCGTGGGAGGCGTCTTCCTCTTCGGCTTCGCGGGGTTGGAGGCCCTCCCGGCCTTCGTCCACGCGCCCATCGCCGACTACCACGCCCACGTGCCGGGCCTGGTGGAGCTCCTGGCGAACCCCTGGACGTACGTGGGTCTCGCCGCTGCCATCGTGGGCATCCTCGTGGCGTGGCTCCGCTTCGTGCGGTCGAGCCCCGAGCGGCGCCTGGTGGCCGACGAGGACGAGCGCGGTGTGCGTAAGCTCCTGAACCACCGGTACTACTGGAGCGAAGCCTACCTCGGCATCGCCCACGGACTCGTGTTCGGGTTCGCCCGGGTGCTCCGGTGGTTCGACGAGCTCGTCATCGACAGCATCGTGGACGGTTTCGGACGCACCAGCCAGGCCAGCGGGCAGGGCCTGCGCAGGTGGACCACCGGCAACGTGGCGGACTACGCCCTCACCGTGGTGGCGGGTCTCGTGGTCCTCATCCTCCTCGTCATCTACCTGCCCCAGATCACCACAGCCTTGACCGACTACGGGATCCTGGGAGGGATCTGAATGGTCCTGGAGAACCTCGTACCCCTCGTCGACGCCCCCCTCATCAGCGTGTCCATCCTCGTGACGCTCCTGGGCGCCATCCTCGTGGCCGCCACCCGCGACCACCGGCGAAGCGCCCGGAGCCTCGCCCTCGTGGTGAGCCTGGTGCCCCTGGCCGTGAGCACGTACATGCTGCTGGCGCTCCTCAGCCACCCCACCGACGGGTACCTCTTCATGGAGACCTACGAGTGGATCCCCAGCCTGGGCATCAACGTCATCCTGGGGTTGGACGGCATGAGCCTCCCGCTCTTCTGGCTCACGAGCCTCCTCGTCACCGTCGGCATCATCTTCCAGTGGAACGAGCGCAAGCGCCCCGGCCTCTTCTACGCCCTCCTCCTGGGCACGGACGTGGCGGTGCTGGGTGTCTTCGCCGCGCTGGACCTGTTCCTCTTCTACGTGTTCTGGGAGCTCACGCTCATCCCCATGTTCTTCCTCATCGCCATCTGGGGTGGGAAGGAGCGGCGCTACGCCAGCATCAAGTTCTTCATCTACACCTTCGCCGCGAGCCTCGTGATGCTCCTGGGCTTCCTCGCCCTCTACTTCCAGCCGGGTGTCACGAGCTTCGCCTTCCAGTCCGTGCAGGCGGCGGTGGCCACGACGCCCCTGGGCTTCCAGCAGTGGGTGTTCCTGGCGCTCCTCGTGGGCTTCCTCGTGAAGATGCCTGCGGTGCCCTTCCACACGTGGCTCCCGGACGCGCACGTGCAGGCTCCCACCGCCGGCAGCGTCCTGCTGGCGGGGGTGCTCCTGAAGATGGGTGCCTACGGCCTCCTCCGCATCGCCGTGCCCTTCCTCCCGAAGGCGGCGCAGTTCTTCGTGCCGCTCCTCTACGTCATCGCCGTGCTCAGCATCCTCTACGGCGCGTTGCTGAGCCTGGCCCAGACCGACTACAAGCGGTTGGTGGCGTACAGCAGCATCAGCCACATGGGCATGGTGCTCCTGGGCATCGCCAC
>CAZDGP010000144.1:0-3110 GCA_964505085.1 uncultured Thermoplasmatales archaeon | reverse complement strand
ATGATGAGCGTGGGAACTAGCAGGTGTCGTTGCATGGGAAGCCTCCGTTCAAGCCACCGCCCCAAGGGACCTTACCGCACGTATATGGTTCGGTTGTCGCGAGGGTTACAACCCCACGTGGGGCGGGACCGAGCAAGACCCCCCGTCCTAACCCTTACCCGACCCCCCGCCCCCCGACGCCGCTACGACGAGCTCCCGCCCACCGCCAGCGTGCCCGGGCGCTCCACCCGCGCCGTGAAGGTGTCGGCCTCCCCGTGGCGCGTGTCCGCCCACACGGGGTACGCCCGGTCCACGGTGCTGTCGATGTCGATGTAGTCCCCGATGAACACCATGCCGTTCTGGTGGCGGCTCAACGTGGGATCGCTCGAGACCGTGGTGACGCGAAGGTTCGGCGACCACGTCTCCCCCCCATCGCGGCTGTACGTGTGGTAGACGTCGAGGAGCCGGTTCCCCGGGTCGTCCCGCCGGTCGTACCACACGACGTCAACGACGCCGTTGGGGTTCACGCTCACGGCGGGGAAGAACTGGTCGTGCCCCTCCGCCTCCACCCCCGCCTCGCAATCGGTGACGGGCAGGAACCCGCAGGCGTCATCGTCGTTCAGTTGCAAGGGCGTGCTCCATGTCTCGCCTCCGTCGCGGCTCGCGGCGAAGAGGATATCCCGCTCCTCCCCGGGGTTCCGCGTGTCCTGCCACGCGTAGTACACGCTCCCGCTCAGAGCCCCCTCCGTGTCGTCCACGGCGATGAAGGGCATGCCGCCGCTCCGGTACGACGCTTCCATGCCCGCGTCCTCGGTCTCGATGACGGTGCGGCCCTCCTCCCACGTGGCGCCGCCGTCGGTGCTTCCCCGGAGGAAGATCCCGTCGGGGCCTCCCCAGGAGACGTAGCTTCGGTCGGGCCCCGTGGCCACCATGGTGCCCTGACCCGCGGGGCCGAAGGGCCCGGTGCTGCCACCCGTGAAGGTGCCACCCCACGTGGAGAGGACCTGGGGCCCATGCCACGATGCGCCCTCGTCGTCGCTGTAGTAGTGCACGTTCCCGGGGGCGAAGAAGTCCAGCCACGCGACGTGGACGCGGCCCGTGGTTTGGTCCACCGTGATCCACTGCTTGTCGTGGAAGTTCACGGGGAACGTGCCGTCGGCGATCATGCTCATGCCGTCGAAGCTCAGGCACCCGTCCGTGGAGACGGCCACCATCTGCGCGGCGCGGTTGAAGGCCCAGTCGTTGAGCCCGCCCATGGGCACGATGCCGCGCCCGAGCTTGCTTCCCGTGACGGGGTCCGCCTGGTACGCCATGAAGCTGAAGTAGCACGTGCCCTCCGGCCCGAAGGCCACCACGGGGTCCGTGGTGCACCAGAACTGGCTCGCCTTCGACGCCTCGTAGCTTGCCGGGTCGTTCAGCAGGAGCCAGGGGCTCCCCGGCACCGGGAGGTTCGTCCACGTCTCCCCGCCATCCTCCGACACGTACACGCCGTCCCACACGCAGTCCCCGGCGCTCACCGGCGTGTAGTCCTTCGCCCCCGCCACCACGTTCTCTGGATTCGTGGGGTTCACCGCGATGGTGACCTCGTTCCCGGGACCCATCGTGGTGGACGCCTCCAGGTTGCACCGGGTCCCGTTGGGGCCCAGGCACCCCAGGTTCGCGAGCGGGTGGTCGGGGGCGTCGTCGCCGGTGGATTGCGTGGTGACATCGTCCTCCCCGTCCGGCGTGAGGCACCCGGCAAGCGCCGGGGCCGCCACCAGGAGGACGGCGAGGGTCAGGGTGAGGGTTACGTTGCGCACGTGGGGGACCTCCAAGCCGCTTCAGCGTACGCTCCCGAAGCCATAAAGGTTCGGCCCGGCGCTCACGCCCCCGTTGCCCCTCGCCGACCCGCTCCTCTGGGCCTACATCCCGGCCGCCCTCCTGCTGACGCTCAGCCCCGGCCCCGATATGGCGGTGGTGACGCGCAACGCCCTCCTCGGAGGACCCCGCGCCGCAACCGCCACCGCCATCGGCACCGTGAGCGGGCTCCTCGTCCACGGCAGCCTCGTCGCCGCCGGCCTCGCCGCGCTCCTCCAACGGGACCCCGGCCTCTTCCGCCTCGTGCAAGCCCTCGGAGGCCTCGTCCTCGTGGGCCTCGGCCTCCGCACGCTCCTCGCCACCGCCAACCCCCCGAGCGGGAGCCACACCCCCGCAGGTGACGGCGCAGCGGACGGGTCGAGCCCCCTGCGGTACGCCAGCGCCGGCTTCGCCACGAACGTCCTCAACCCCAAGGTGGCGCTCTTCTACCTCGCCTTCCTCCCCCAGTTCATCCCCACCGGCGCCGCCGTGGGCCCCCGCGTCATCCTCCTCGCCGCCATCCACGGCGCCATGAACCTCCTCTGGCTCCCCGCCTACGGCACCCTCGTGCACCGCAGCACCCAAGCCGCCCCCATGCCCCTCCTGGGGCCCCTGCTGGAGAAGGCCGTGGGCGCCCTCCTCGTGGGCCTCGGCCTCCTGGCCCTCGCCCGCGCCACACTCCCCCTCCCCTAAGGTATAAGGAACTCATAATCTCTCATAACTCGTCCTCGTGAGGTTTACGTCAGGAAGCCACCATACCCTACCGTATGCGCATCCGCAAGGTGGACCACCTGGGCATCGCCATCCGGGACCTGGAGGAGGCCGAGGCCTTCTTCGGCGGGACCCTCGGCCTCGACCTCACCCACCGGGAGACCGTGAAGGACCAGGGCGTCATCACCCACTTCTACCCCCTCCCCGGCGTCAAGCTCGAGCTCCTGGAGAGCATCGACCCCGACGGCCCCATCGCACGGTACCTCGAGAAGCACGGCCCCGGCATCCACCACCTCGCCCTCGAGGTCCCCAACATCGAGAAGGCCATGGAGCACATGCAGGAGCAGGGTATCCGCATGATCGACGAGACCCCACGGGACGGCGTCGAGAACTCCCGCATCGCCTTCTGCCACCCCAAGGACACCCAGGGCATCCTCCTCGAGCTCGTGGAGCTCCCCCGCGACGAAGCCGACGAGCTGGACGTGCTGGGGGCGTAACCCCCACCCCGCGACCACGACCTCCCACCCACCCCACCCCCAACGTGTAGACGTGTAGACGGCTCCCCGTGAGACTTCATACGCCAC
>CAZDGP010000143.1:0-3122 GCA_964505085.1 uncultured Thermoplasmatales archaeon | reverse complement strand
CCACCCGGCCACCAGGGCCACGGGCTTCAGGAGGAAGAAGAGCACCTCGTAGGGGTGGAGGAACCGGGCGCTGTCCCCGGCGCTCTCCCCGAGGCGGCTCCGGAGGTGCCCGTTCTTGAGGTAGGCCACGGTGGCGCCCTTCATGTACCGGTACCGGCGCCTCGCGAGCGTCGTGAGGCTGTCGAGGTGGGACTGGTCGTGGTAGACCCACGCGTTGGGGACGAAGGCCCCCTGGGCGCCGGAGTCCAGCACCCGCAGGTTCAGGTCGTAGTCCTCCCCGCCCCACGTGAGGCGCGGGTCGAAGCCCCCCACCTCCAACAGGAGCTCCCGCCGCCAGGCGCTGTTCCCCATGGGAAGCATGGCGAGGTCCTTGGGGACCACGTGGCGGTAGAACCAGTCGTCGAAGCGGTTCACGTAGGCCTCAGCCCGGCTCGCGGGTTCGTCCAGGGGCTTCGTGGGGCCGCCGGTGAAGTCCGCGGTGCCGGCCTCGATGGGTTCCACGAGGTCCTCCAACCACGAGGGGGGCGCCACCTCGTCGGTGTCCAGGAACGCCACGACGTCCCCCGTGGTCTCGGGGAGGGCCCCGTTCCGGGTCTCGGCCACGCTCCCGGGGACCTGGAGCGCCCGCACCACGCCGTGGTCCTCGTCCAGGCGCTGGCAGAGCTCCCAGGTGCCGTCGGTGCTGCCGCCGTCGGCCAGGAGCACCTCCTCAGGAACCCGGGTGCCTGCCAGGAGGCTCTCCACCACGCGCTCCACGCGGTGGTCGTTGTAGATGGTGACGAGGACGGTGACCTGGAGCCTCTCGGTGGAGGCCATCGAGGTTGGGGACGGGCGCTATCCATCATAAATGATGAGGATGTGGAGGGGGAGGTCAGGCCGTGGGGTCCATGGCATCCAGGCCACGGTCCCGCGCGACGCCGAGGAGCGCCTGGTCCGCCGTGAGGAGGTGGGCTCCGTGGCGCTTGGCGTGGACGAGGATCGTCGCATCGCGGCTTCCGATCCCGTCGGACCTGTGGCGGAGGACGAGTCGTGACGCGTCGGTCACCACGTCGAGGGTGAGCGGTGCCACCTCGCCGGGGTAAGCGAGGAAGGTGTCGACGAGGCGCTCCGGGTCCTCCACCTGCCCGGCGAGGTAGTGGAGTACCTCCAGCTGCACCGTCGTGGGTATGAGCGCATCGTCCTCCTCGAGACGGTTCCAGAGGAGGGGGGCGACGTGAGGGTGCTCCGGGAGGCCCTCATCCAGCGCGTAGATCCATGCGTTGGAGTCCGGGAGGATCATACGTCAGGCTCCCAAATCGCCTTGACCTGCACGGGGTCCATGGGTTCAGCGTCCTGGCGGCGGGTCTCCCCGTTGATCGCTCCGATGAGCCGCTCCAGCGCCTCCTCCTTCGAGAGGGCCGGTCGGAGGAGGATCCCCTCCGGGGTGGACTCGATGATGACGGGGCTCCCGGGGCCGATGTTGTGTGCTTCCCGGATATCCTTCGGGATGAGGATGCGGCCACGGCTGTCGAAGCTCTTCGCCATGAGTTCCCATTCGTTCTCCCACACGATAAGCGTTGTGGGAATCGGAGTGGGAATCAACGGTCCTTGTGCGGCGCCCGGTCCTCCAGGATCTCCTCCACACCCGCTCGGACGTCCCGCCCCCGCTCCACGAGGATGGCCTTGCGCACCCCCGCCTCCCGCCCGGCCTCCACGTCCTCCCTCAGGGCGCTTAGGAGGTAGGAACGGGCGAGGTCCAGGTCGAGGTCCTGCGCCGCCTGGAGGATCATGCCGGGCTCCGGCGTGCGGCACCGGCACCCCCGCCCGGCCCGGTGGGGGCAGTGGTACACGGCGTCCAGATGGAGGCGGCGCGCTGCGAACTCACGACGGATGCGTTGGTGGACCCCTTGGACCTCCGCTGTTTCCGCTAGTCCCTCACCCACCTCGGGTTGGTTCACCACCACCACGAGCTTGAACCCGACATCGTAGAGGCGGCGTAACGCGGGGAACATGTCGGGGGTCCATTCGAGGTCCTCCCACCGGAGCGCCGGGTCCCGCTGGGGGTCCACGAGGACCCCGTCCCGGCCCAGGAAGACCGCGGGGAAGGGGCCTCCCTCGGGATCATCGTGGTCCCGGCGGCGCGGGTCGGGATGGGGCGGGCGGCGCCGGGACACCGGGGTCACTCCACCGTCCCCGCGCTGTCGGGGCCGCGTTCGCTACCGCTCACCTGCTCCGGCCACCTCACGCCACGGGCTCGGCCTTGGCACCGGCGCGGCCTCCCCGCCGATCGACCGCACCGGCACCAGCCTGCGGCTCTAAGCACGTTCGGCCTCCCCGTTACCTCCGGCTCGTTCCTCACCCTCGGCAACGTCGGTCTTCGACGCCCCCGCGCCGGCGTTGGCCTGTTCAGGCCAACGCTCCCTGGCGATGGTCTCCGCCGTGATGCGCACGGCGTCCTCGCTGCCGCGGCTCGCCTCCCACCCGAGGTCGTTGAGCCTGCTCGTGTCCAGCAGCATCTTCGGCACGTCCCCCGCCCACCCGCGGTCGCCGCCGGTGTACTCGAAGCTCACCTCGTCCAGGTTCAGGTTGCAGGCCTCCGCCACGAGCTCCCCGATGCGGGTGACGCTCACGAAGTCGTCGCACCCGAGGTTCACCACCGTGATGGGCTCGTCCTCCGTGGCGTCGATGACGTGCATCATGGCATCCACCGTCTCCGTCACCAGGAGGTAGCTCTTCTGCTGCTTCCCGTTCCCCAGGATCTCCAGCGTGGACGGGTCCCGCTTGAGCTTGTCCACGAAGTCCACGATGACGCCGTGGGTGCCCCGGGGCCCGATGATGTTCGCGTAGCGGAAGATCCACGCCTGCAACCCCTCGAAGCCCTCCCCCAGGGGCGTGTCGTGCTCCTCGTTGCCGCCACCGTACGTGCCCACGTACGCGCTGATGTACGCCTCCGCCCCGAGCTTGCTCGCACCGTAGAGGCTGATGGGGAGAAGCGGCCCGTAGGATTCGGGCGTGGGGTAGACGTCCACCTCCCCGTAGACGGTGCTCGTGCTGCTGAAGGCGATGCGGCCCACGTCCTGGGTGCGCATGGCCTCCAGGAGGTTGTGGGTGGCGACGACGTTCTGCTGGAGGTCCCAGTCCGG
>CAZDGP010000142.1:0-3175 GCA_964505085.1 uncultured Thermoplasmatales archaeon | reverse complement strand
CCCTGCTTCTCCTTCTTGTCCTGCTCCCGCTCCTCCACCACGAGCTCCTTCCGGGAGAGGAACCGCGGGATGAGGCGCCGCACCCGCTCCAGGATGTTGTAACTGGGGAAGAACGCCGCCACGTTCCCGGGGGTGGCCTCCGCCACCGCCGCCAACCGCTGCGCCATGCGGTCGAACATCTCGTCGCTTCGGTCCTTGTACCGCGTGGTGACGCTGTCGTCAGCCAGCACCATCCGGTGCTCCCGGGGGAAGGGCGACGCGTAGCTCTCCAACCGCGTGCCCTTCGGCATGCCCAGGACATCGCGGTACATCTCCATGGGGTAGAGGGTGCCGCTCATGACGACGCTCGCGTGGACGCGGCGGAAGACGCTGCGGCTCAGCACCGCCGGGTCCAGGATCTCGTACCGGAGCGTCGGCACCATCTCCCGCCGGAGGATGCGCACGAGGCCCCGCCGGTTGATGCGCCAGTTGTAGAAGAACTCCCGGATGAGGGCGATGCCGCGGCTGGGCTCGTTGAACTCGTCCTGGAACGCGTGCTCCATGTCCCGGAGCTCGTCCATGAGCTGCTCGTAGTCCAACCCCGTGAGCTGGCCGCTGCGACCCCGCAACCGGTTCTCCACCGCGGCGATCCACTCGTCCCGGTCCACCAGGCGCTCGTCCCCATCCCACTCCCTGTCCTCCGGTGGCGCCTCCTCCACCAGCTCGTCCAGGAGCTCCTTGAGGCCCTCGAGGATGCGGGCGAGGAAGGCGGTGCTTGCGCCCTGGCTCTTGAGGTCCCCCAGCTCGTCCAGGGCATCGTCGAGGGCGTACACGTTGAGCTCCAGCGTGAGGTGGTCCCGGATGCGCTCGGGGAGGTTGTGGGCCTCGTCCACGATGAGGATGGTGTCCTCCAGGTCCACGTTGAGCCGGTCGCTCATGCCCTCGCGCATGTCGCTGAAGAAGTAGTTGTAGTCGCACACCACGACGTGGGCCTGCTGGCCAAGGTCGAGCGCCGTCTGGTGGGGGCAGACGTGGAAGCGGTGCTTCCCCACGTCCACGATCTCCTCCACCGGGTGGATCCCCTGCTTGAGGAACCGCACCGCCTGCGTGTTCTGGTTCTCCCAGTACGTGCAGGACCCGTTCGCTTGCTCCCGGCGGCAGAACTCCGCGAAGCGCTTGCTGAAGAGGTCCTGAGCCTCCTCCCGGGCGCACATGTCCTGCTTCCCGATGACGTCGCTCACCACGAAGGGGATGTCGCAGCGTTCCCGGATGGCCTGGAGGGTCTCCACGGCGATCTTGTGCTGGGACTGCTTCGACGTGAGGAAGAAGACGCGCTTGTTCTCGCGGAAGGCGTACTCCAGCGCCGGCACGAGGCTCGACGCCGTCTTCCCCAGGCCGGTGGGCGCGTAGGCCACGAGGTGCCCGCCCTGGCGGACGGTGGCGCGGATGTCCTCCAGGAGCTCGTCCTGACCCTCGCGCACGCTCTCGTAGGGGAAGAGGTCGAGGTTCGCGGGGACGCTGAGCTCCTTGGGTTCCTTCCGCTCGCTCCCGCCGTTCCGCCCGCCGGACCCTCCGCCCCCATCCTTGCTGCGGCGCCGGGTCCTCTTCTTGCGGGTGGAGGCCCCGGAGGACGAGGACCCGCCGCTGCGGCCGCCGCCGCGGCTTGCCTGGGAGAGGCTCGGTTGGCCCCGGGACCGCTTCGACGCCTGCGGGTCGCCCCCGTCCTTGGAGCGGCTTGCGAGGGGCGCGGGGGTATCGTCGCAACTGGGGCAGAAGGAGAGCATCTCCCCCCGGACCTTGCGCCGCTGCATGAGGCTCCCGCAGTCGTCGCAGAAGAGCATCGCGGTCCCATCCCTGGGATGGGTGATAAGGCTTGCCCGGGGGTCGCTGGAAGTGCTCGTTCAGCTCCCGCGGGCCGGGTCGGGCGCGTGCACTATCCCCACGAGGAGCACCCCCGTGAGGAGCATGGTGAGGGCAGCTGCAAGCCCCGCTCCCCCGCGGCTCCCCTCCAGGAGCCACGCGGCAGCGAGGGCCAGCGTCAGGGCGGCGGAGACCAGGAGAGCGCGCCCGTGCCAGGGCTCGCGGTCCGTGGGCTCCGCTGTCGGTGTTGAGCGTGTGGTCGACATGCGGGTCCATCCCCTCCGAAGAACGGAGGACTACGAGCAGGGGCGCTTCCCACGTTTCAACCTGTTGGTTCGCCGTGGAACGGACCTTCTCACGTGGGGTTGACCTGTACAGGGTCCGGACCCTGTGGGGGGGTGGCTTGGGTACCGCGAACCTTATCCACCGCCCCGCCCATGCCCCGGCACCTGCGAAGGGGGACCACACGTGGCGGACCAAGGCGGCGACGGGAACGTGCCCATCGGGGACGTGAGCGATCTGTGGCGACGCGAGTACCAGGGCGCACCCACGGGCACGGACCTCTCGTGCCGGAGCTGGCCCCAGGAGGGGCTCCTGCGGCTCCTGAACAACAACCTGGACCCCGACGTGGCGGAGGCGCCGGAGGAGCTCATCGTGTACGGCGGCACGGGGCGGGCGGCCCGGAGCTGGCCCGCGTACGAGGCCCTCGTGGAGACGCTGCAGGAGCTGGGGGACGACGAGACGCTGCTCGTGCAGTCGGGGAAGCCCGTGGGCGTCTTCCGCACCCACGCGCGGGCGCCCCGCGTCCTCATCTCCAACAGCCAGCTCGTGCCCCGGTGGGCGAACTGGGAGGTCTTCGACGAGCTGGCTGAGCGGGGCCTCATGATGTACGGGCAGATGACCGCGGGGTCCTGGGCGTACATCGGGACACAGGGCATCATCCAGGGCACCTACGAGACGCTGGCGGAGCTCGCCCGGCAACGCTTCGACGGGTCCCTCGGGGGTCGCCTCGTCCTCACGGCGGGCCTCGGCGGCATGGGCGGTGCCCAACCCCTGGCCGTCACCATGAACGGTGGCGTGTGCCTCGCGGTGGACGTGGACGAGGCCCGGGTGGACCGCCGCGTGGCCGACGGGTACTGCATGAGGAAAGCCCCGAGCCTCGACGAGGCGTTGGAGCAGGTCCTCCAGGCTCGGGAGAACGGTGAGGCCCTGAGCGTAGGCCTCGTTGGGAACGCCGCGGAGACGCACCCCACGATCGTGGAGCGCGAGGTCCCGGTGGACGTGGTGACGGACCAGACGAGCGCCCACGACGAGCTCCACGGGTACGTGCCCAAGG
>CAZDGP010000141.1:1620-3211 GCA_964505085.1 uncultured Thermoplasmatales archaeon | reverse complement strand
CCGCGGGTGGTGACGTTGAGGCCAGCCTCCACCTGCTCCCGGGTGTACTCGTAGGCGGCCTCCTCGTCCACCTCCACGATCTTGTTCGCCCGCGCCTCCTGGTCGGTGCGGCGTTTCTGGAGGTACTCCTCGTTCACGGGATGGAGCTCCTCCAGGTCCTCGTTCCGGGGATCGCTCCGCTCCGCGTCGCGCATGGCCTCCACGAGGTCCTCGGTGCAGTCGGTGGCGTCGGCGGGATCGGTGTTGGTGACGTGCACCTCGTCGCCGTCGCTGCACCCGTCGTTGTCGCTGTCCCAGTCCAGCAGGTTGTACACGCCGTCGCCGTCGTTGTCGCTGTCCCAGTTCGCGGTGTCGTGCTCGTTCTCCCAGTAATCGTACTCCTCGCTGTCGTTGAGGCCGTCCCCCCGGTTCCCGGGTTGGCTCGCGTTCGCTGGGTTCGCGTCCGGGACCGGCGGGTGCTTGACGTTGCTCCCGTCCAGGGAGAACTCGGGTTCGTCGTCGCCCCGCTCCCCACCCTCGTCCACGAGGGGGTCCGCGTCGAAGGGCGCCCCCGCGAGGTCCTCGATGCTTGGGTCGAGGAGCACATTGTTGGCAACCAAGATGTCGTCCACGTCCCCGTCCCAGTACCACGCGTACCGGGGCTGCACGCCATGCACTTGGTGGAAGTCCACGCTCCAGGGGCTGGCTTCCAGGGCGGTGGCCTGGAAGGCGGTGCGGCCCACGCTGAAGGTGCCACTGCACGCCTCAGGCACGGGCGCGGGGAGGGACCTCTGGGGCACGAGCTCCGTGTTCCGGGACTTCCCATCCACCCAGATGGTGGCCTCGGACCCATCGAAGGTGCCGGCGACGTGGCTCCACCCGTTGGGGAGGGTGGGGCCCTTGGCAAGCACCACGACATCGTCGGGAGCGTACGCGTACACGAGCATGGGACGCCCCTGCCCGTCCACATGGAGGCCGAAGCTGGGGCCGCAGTGTCCGCCGCCGAGGTTCTGGCTCACGACGGTGCCGTGACCCATGCCGGAAGCCGGGCGGACGTGGGCGGCGAGGGTGAAGCGCGTGGGCTCGATGGGGAGGAGCCCCGGGTACGTGAGGCGTGAACCCGGTTCGAGGGTGCTGTAGTTCCCCCACGTCGCGTTCGTGCGTTCCGTGCTGGGTGCCTTCCAGGGTGCAAGGTCGTGCCCGTGCCCGCTTTGGTCCCAGAGGAGGTGGGGCCAGGTGCGCCACGCGTCATCGGGATCGAGGCTCCAGGCGCCCACCACGCCCTGCGCGGCCCACTTGGGCGCTTGCGCGTAGGGCGTGGTGATGCTGGGGCCCACAGGCGGCGACTCCGTGTCGTCGGGCCACTCCGTGACGGTGGGCGGCGTCGAGAGGATGCTGCTTGGCGGGCAGTCCTCCACCTGGTAGCAGTCGCTGTCCTCCACGTCCGGGTACGTGCCCAGCGCGATCTCCACGCCATCCTGCAACCCGTCACCGTCGCTGTCCCGGTCGTGCATGTTGGGCACACCGTCCCCGTCGGTGTCGAGTTGGCTGACGGCGGGACGCGTGAGGCCCTCGGCGGGGGATGCGAGGGTGCTGGGTGGGGGCGTGGGGA
>CAZDGP010000141.1:0-1520 GCA_964505085.1 uncultured Thermoplasmatales archaeon | reverse complement strand
GGACGCGTGAGGCCCTCGGCGGGGGATGCGAGGGTGCTGGGTGGGGGCGTGGGGACGCCGGCGCCCTGGAGGAACTCGCGGAAAGGCTGGTAGGCCCCGTCGGCCGTTTCCTTCACCTGCCCCACGGCGGGGGAGTCATCTGGCGCGGGAGGCTCGCTGTTCCCCGTCACGTTCTCCCAGATAAGGGCTCCGGCCCCAGCTCCCTCCAGTCGCGCTTCCCAGTACGCGGCCTCGGGCCCATCCGGCCACTGGTCCGCATCGTAGTCCTGCGCGTTGGGGAACACCCGCACCGCACCCCCCAGGGCCTCCACCTTGGTGACGGGGATGGTGTCCCACCGGAACTCGTCCACGTTCGGGAGCCCGTCCCCGTCGGGGTCCGCCAGCGGGCTCGTGATGTCGTACGCGGTCTCGAAGGAGTCCCCGAGGCCGTTGAGGTCGGTGTCGGGTTCGCTTTGCGGGTGGCGGTACGGTGGGGGGAGGTCGTTGCGCGTGTGCACGGAGCGGGTGGCGGGATGGCTTCGCACGCCGTCGCCGTCCACGGCCTCCACGATGAGGGTGTGCTCCCCGTCCGCGACCTGGGTGGTGTCCCACGTGGTGGACCAGGCCGCCTCCATCCCGGCGGTGCTGTCCACGCTCACGGTCCGCCAGGACCCCCCGTCCACCTGGTAGCGCACGTAGTCCACGCCGGGAACCCGGTCCCGCGTGGTGCCCTCGAGGGTGACGATGCCGCTCACACCGTCGCCTTCCACGGGTTCCTCAAGCGTCACGGTGGGGCGGTTGTCCACGGTGAACGGTTCGGCGTTGGTGGTGTCCCGGCAACCGTCCTGGGTGGTGGCGCGGGCCTGCGCCGTGATCTCGCCGTCCCCGTGGTTGCGGGTCCACGCGATGGTGTCGAAGCTCCAGGACCACGCCTCGTTCGCGGCGTCGTGGTTCGCTCTCGTCCATCCGGTGGTGGCGGTGCCGGGGTGCTCCTCCGTCACCTTCACCTCGACCTTGCCGTCGTCGAGGCGGGTCACGCTTCCGGCGAGGGTGACGGTGCTGTCGAGGGTGGTGGCCTTGGGGGGTTCGGTGAGGGTGATGTCTGGTGTGGTGGCTTCGCGGCAGGGCGTGGGGGTGGACCCGTTCCCGGGGCCCACGCAGTCGGGCACGAGGTCGTCGTCCGCTCGCGCGAGGCCGATGGGGAGGATGCTTCCGAGGCTCACGTCGCCGTCGCAGAGGTCCTCCGTGGGCAACGCGGGGGCAGGGGGTGGTGCGAGCGTCGTGAGGAGCGCGAGGGTGATGAGGATGTGCAGGATGCGGTGGGCTCGGGGCGATCGTCGTGGCTCCATAGTTCGGGGCCTCCCACCAGCCGGTGCTCAGGGAGGTACATGAGGAGTTTCCGAACCACTCGAACGCTCCCCGTCGGCGCTCCGCGCTGCCGCGGAACGTCCGACCTCCGCTCCGCTCCGGCTCGAACACCGCGGAGCTGTGGCCGAGCGGTCCGGGCCTTCGGCTCCGAACGCATCGAACGCCCCCCGTCG
>CAZDGP010000140.1:1311-3227 GCA_964505085.1 uncultured Thermoplasmatales archaeon | reverse complement strand
CCGCTCCTCGGTTCCGCCCAGGCCTCGAGCAGACCCCGCGCCTCAGCGAACCCGTCCGCCACCTCCACCACGGGCTCGATGGGCGTGTTCCCGGTCCAGGCCGCGCGGGGTGAGCCCTCGCGCAGCGGTCGCCAGCTGTCCTCCCAGTCGAAGCCGTCGGTGAACAGGGTGGCGACGGCGTGGTGAGCGCACCCGGCGGCCATCCGGAGGTCCCCGTCGGTGAAGGGTGCGCGGATGCTGGAGCGCACGCGGATGTACGCCCGCCACAGAGCCTCGGCCTCGCTGGGGCCGCCGTGGCGGGGGTGGGCGAAGTAGCGGTAGGTCTCCATGGAGCCCTCCCGGACGCGGTCCCCGGTCCACGCGCCCTCTAGGTAGGTGTTCTTGGTCTCGACCTCCACGTGGGCCGCGTGCTTGATGGCGCCCGAGTGGAGGCGGTGGCTCCCGAGGCAGTGGAGGTCGAAGAGGTCCTTCACGTGGTTCTGTCGGCCCCGGTGATCGGTGAGGTTCCGGCCGAACTCCGGCGGCGCCGCCAGGAGGAGCTTCTGGGCGGCCTGGGCCTCCAGTGTGGGGACGCGAAGCGGGGGTGACCCCGCCCAGGGCGCGGGCGGGTCCTGCCAGGGTTCGCTGAGCTCCGTGGAGGAGCCGGGTGGGGAGAGGTCGACGCGGACGCGGGTCTCGCCGTCCTCGTGGGGGAACCGCAGGTACGTCACGTGGGAGAAGGGGGTCTCGGTCACGGGGTCCACGGTGACGTTCGTGTGCTCGAGGCGGTCCACGAGGCTTGACAACGTGTTCATGACCTCGGTGGCGTCGGGCCACTCGAGGTCGATGTCGACGCTCGCGCGCTGTGGGGGCCAGAGGAGGCGGCTCTGGAGGGCGGTGCCACCCTTGAGGACGAGGCCAGGGAGGCGCGTGGCGAGCTGGTGCGCGACCTCCAGGGCGAGGCTCGTGCGCACGGCGTGGTTCCAGCTTACGCTCTTCCCGTCGTCGAGGGGGTCCCAACCGCCGTGGAAGAGCTCCGGTGGCGCGATGAGTTCTCCCGCGTCCGCATCCTCGAAGGGCGCGTTCACGGGCGGTCCTCCATGGCGGCCCGCGCGGCCCCGTGCAGGCGCTGGGTGTACGCGGTCCGCAGCTTGGAGGGGAGGCGGTCGCTGAGGCGGCTGAGCACGGCGAAGACGTCGGGGAGGAGCCCGCGCTCGCTCGCCGCCGCGAAGAGACGGTCGGGGTCGAGTTGGACGTGGGGGGAGGTGAGGCGGACGCGGGCGATCTCCCCCGCGTTGGGGTCCGCTTGCCCGAGGGCGTCGGCGAGGATGCGCTCGGGGGTGGCGATGCGGATGCCCTCGGGGTGGAGCATCGTGGCGGCGTAGAGACCGCTGGCGGGGCCGACGAGGACGCGGCGGGCGTTGGGGGGCGCGTTCGTGGGAGCGGTACCGAAGACGGCCTCGAGGAGGGTGATGCGGTCGCCGAACTCCTCCACGTGGGGGATGGGGTCCGTGGGCCAGTAGTCCAGGAGCATGCGGGCGGTGGAGCCGCCCGTGAAGTGCTCGGTCTCGAGCACCTGCACGGGGTTCATGACGCCGTCCTCGCGGTCGGCGAGGACGGGGGTAGCGTCCCAGAGGACGGTGCCGTGGCGCGTGCGCTCGGGCAGGCGCTCTCCAAGCAAGTTCACGAGGTCCTCCAACGCGTCGGGGAGGGCCTCGGTGGTGTAGGCGAGGCGGTAGGCGCCGCGGCCGGCGCGCTCGAGGATGCCCTCGTCCACGAGCTCGGAGAGGCGGGCGGACACGGTGCCCTTGGTGTACTCTGGGCTGAGCGCCTCCAGGATCGTGTTGAACGTCATCGCCTCTTCCGGGTCGCGGGGAGCGCCGTGCTGGAGGAGGTGGAGGATCTGGGTTCGTGCCGTGGAAAGGGCCATCGTCTCA
>CAZDGP010000140.1:0-1211 GCA_964505085.1 uncultured Thermoplasmatales archaeon | reverse complement strand
TCCACGTGGATGGGCACGAGCACGTCGGGGTCCACGCGGCGCACGAGGTCCTTCAGGCTCTCCCCGTCGGCGTGACCGCTCACGTGGGTGGTGGACCCCGCCAGGGTGCCGGCGCGCTCGTGGTTCGGTGTGGCGGGGAGGTTGTGCTCCAGGTTGAAGCGCGTGAGCCAGCGGCGCTGCCGGTCGATGTCCAGCGCCATCTCGTCGCTGTAGGGCTCCGTGAGGCACCGGACCCATCGCGACCCTCGGGGTGGGGCGAGGTCGTGGAGCTCGTTCATCTCCCAGTAACTGAGGTGCACGAGGTGCTCCTCCGGCGCGTCGCGCACGTCCCGGGCCCACGTCCCATCCTCCCAGAAGGCGTGGCCGCCGTCGAGGTCGTGGCGCTCGCTGGCGCCAGCGGTGGGGTGGTACCCGAGGCGTGCCTTGCTGTGGTTGTACTGCACACCCTCCTCGAGGTACGAGCCCTTCCGGGCGTTGTACACGCCCACGTGGTCGTAGTCCTCGATGCGGTGGCTCGGCACGTCACCGTGATCGTGGAGCACCCGCAGCACGTGAGCGGTCTTGTGGCTCACCAGGAGCCGGCGGTCCGTAGCCGCCGCCACCTGCTCGAGGGTGTCGAAGCGCGTGGTATCCTTCCACCCGAACTCCGCCACCGCCAAGCCCCCTGCGCCCTCCACGAGCTCCCGGACGCCCTCCTCGGCCGCCACCTCGTCGTCACCGCCCACCTCCGCGATGCGGGTGCCCTCGCAGAGCATCACGTCCGGCCGCAACCCGTCGGTGTGGTCCAGAAGCGCCTCGGTGCGGTCGGTGAGGCGCCCGTGGAAGCGCACGTCCCCCGTGTAGAAGATGGTGCGACCCGCAGGCGTCTCCAGGTGGAACGCGCAGGCGCCGGGTACGCTGTGGTCCACGGGCACCGGCGTCACGCTGAAGCCCGCCACCTCCTGCACGCGCCCCTCCTCCAGGGTGCGGAGGTCCCGAGGCACGGGATCGCGGTTCCACTGCGTCTCCCCCGGGTAAGCCCCCCCGTAGGGGGCTTCCTCCAGCACGCGCGCCTCCACAACCTCCCCCTCCAACCCCGTCCCCGTGAGGGCGTCGATGGTCTCCACGAGGCCCCGCGTGGTAGGCGTCATGTGCACGGGCACGCGGGGGTCCACGAAGCTCAGGTCCTGCACGTGGTCCATGTGCGCGTGGGTGACGAGGATCGCGTCCAC
>CAZDGP010000139.1:0-3248 GCA_964505085.1 uncultured Thermoplasmatales archaeon | reverse complement strand
AGACACCGGTGTCGCCCCAGCGCTGGTCGGGCGTCATGGGCTCCACGGTCCACTTCAGGTCCGCAGCACAGGTGCCGCGGAACTCGTCGCTCCCGTAGTCGTTGGGGTCGGTGATGAGGCCGCTCGCGTAGGGGTCGTCCCCATCCTGCTCCGTGGTGTCCACGGACCCGGCGACGGGGTCGATGTTCCTCTCGTCGCTGGCGTTGCCGATCCACGTGTCGCCGTTGGCGTCGAACCACGTACCGACGTTGGCTTCCAGGTAGAGCGCACCGGGAAGCTGGGAGTCGGTGCCGCCGGCGTCGTTGAGGCCACCCGCGGTGGGCGAGGCGAGGTTCGCCCCACCGTAGCTCCGGAAGATCACGCCGTTGAACTCGGTGCTGAGGTCGGTGAAGCTGTCGCCCCAGAAGTGCTCCTCGGAGGCGTACGTGCTGTAGTCCTGACCCGGGCCGGGGTCGTAGTAGGGCTCCCCGCCGTAGCTCGTGGAGCTGTCGAAGCTGGCGAAGTCGTACTGGTCATCCGCCGTGTTGGGCTCGTGCTTCTGGATGGGGCTGTACTGGCTCGACACGTCGCCCCGCACGGGGTTAAGGGGGTCCAGCACCGGCGCGGTGGACTGACGGTAGAGGTCGTTCGCGGCGTCGATGGCGGGTTGGACGGGCTCGGTGAGGTCGTCCTTCGCCTGCTGCTTCACACCCTCCTCGTAGAGGAGCGTGCCGTCCTCCTCGTTCCCGGGGTCGTACACGGTGGTCCGGTAGAGCTGCTCCGCCACGGGGTTGATGTGGGTGTAGGAGTCCACGTCCACCGCCTCGGCGTCGAGGGGATCGTACGTATCGTCCCCCACCTCCACGGGGTCCACGCTCGTGGTGACCGTGGTGGCCATGAGGAGGGACTGGTCGTAGTGCACGCGGGCGAACCCGTTCTCCTCGCGCCAGTCCTGGGGGTTCCACTCCATGATGAAGTCCGGCTCGCCGGCCTCGTCCGAGTGGTTGCCCAGGGCGCAGTCGGTCCCGTCCAGGACGGGGACGCAGTTCGCGTGGATGTCATGGGTGCCGGGCTGCACGAAGACGAGCATCTCGTCCTCCGCGCACTCCTCGCGGGAGTACACGTCGTCGCCGTCCTCCGACTCCTCGTCCTCCAGGCACTGGCCGTGGAGCGCGGCGTCATCGTGGTCGCCCCGCCACACGAACTCGTCCCAGTCCTCGACATCGCCGTCGTCGGTGTCGTCGATGGCGCCGTTGGGGGACCCGGGCACGCTCACGTCGGGGAGCGCCCCGTCGTCGGCGGTGACCTGGTCCTCCTGGAGGCCGCCACCGCTACCCTTGTCGGTCCACCAGCCCCAGTACGCCTCGAAGACGTTGAGGCCGGGATGGATGTAGCTCTCCCAGGCATCGTAGCTGCCGCCGTGGACGGCGCGGTTGATGATGTTGTTCGTGTCCCAGTGGTAGAAGTACTGACCGTGCTGGACGTAGGACTCCAGGATGAGCGTGGAGCTCTGGGGGGAGGAGTCCTGGCTCGTGAGCCCCATGTCATCGAGGGGATGGTTGGGCTCGTCCCGCACGTCGTTCGGTCCGATCCCCAGCGTGTTCGTGGGGTAACCGGGGTTGATCACTTGGGCGGCGGCCATGGGGACCAAGCTGGTCACCAACAGCAGCGCCGCGACTACGCTGATACTCCTCGTCATGTGCATGTTCAGCCTCCGAATTCCCGGCCCGGTCACGCGCCGGGCCCTCAGGGCCGCACCAACGCAGGGTACGGCACAGGGGAAGCTGGGTTAGCATGTTAAAAGGTTTCTCGTGACACCGACTCACATGGATGTGGAAGCTGGGAGCAGGGTGAAGAGAGAGGAGAGGGGGGAAGAGGGGGTGGAGGGGCGGGCGGTCCGCCCCAACCGGAACCGCCGGAGGTTCCTCACACCGTGGGCCCGACGTAGTCAACGTCGACGATGGTCTCGCCGGTGAGCGAGTTGCCGCCGTTGTCCGCGTCGTCGATGGCCGTGCGCTCCGTGTCCGTGAGGGTGGCCTCGAAGGTCACCTTCACCGTGTAGTCCATGTTCCCGGCGGGGAACAGGATGGCGCGGTTGGGATCCCAGGCGCCGCTGCCGAACTGCACGCTGCTGCAGAAGCCCGTGATCTCGATGGGGCCCTCGGTGACGTACCGGGACAGCTGACCGCCGCCCTGCACGTCGTCGTCGTCCTCGTTGAGGACGGCGTCGTAGACCACGCTGCCTTCGCTGGCTTGCTCCTGCACGGGGTCCGTCGCCGTGGTGCCGCCGGTGGCGTCCTCCAACATGGGGACGTAGGGGTTGAACGTGGACTCGTACACGTAGACACCGGTGTCGCCCCAGCGCTGGTCGGGCGTCATGGGCTCCACGGTCCACTTGAGGTCCGCGCTGCAGGTGCCACGGAACTCGTCGCTCCCGTAGTCGTTGGGGTCGTCGATGAGGCCGCTCGCGTAGGGGTCCTCCGCGTCCTGCTCGGTGGTGTCGACACCGCCGAGGCTGATGTCACGCTCGTCGCTGGCGTTCCCGATCCACGTGTCGCCGTTGTCGTCGAACCACGTGCCGACGTTGGCCTCGAGGTAGAGGGAGCTCCCGGGCGTCATGGTCTTGCTTCCCATGGCGTCCCCGGTGGGGATGCCCAGGTTGTCTCCACCGTAGGTGCGGAAGACCACCGCGTTGGTGCTTCCGTCGTGGTTGGCGTAGCTGTCGCCCCAG
This sequence comes from uncultured Thermoplasmatales archaeon, assembly GCA_964505085.1. Classification (GTDB taxonomy): domain Archaea; phylum Thermoplasmatota; class SW-10-69-26; order JACQPN01; family CAZDGP01; genus CAZDGP01. Next base: position 538 of record CAZDGP010000139.1, on the reverse strand, counting down.
AAGTGCTCCTCGGTGGCGTAGGTGCTGTAGTCCTGACCCGGGCCGGGGTCGTAGTAGGGCTCGCCACCGTAGCTCGTGGAGCTGTCGAAGCTGGCGAAGTCGTACTGGTCATCCGCCGTGTTGGGCTCGTGGGGGAAGTTCGGGAAGACCTGGTCGTCGGCGAGACCGCGGGCCGGGTTCACGGCGTCGAAGGCCGGGCCCAGGGCGCCGCGGTACGCGTCGTTCACGGTGCGGAAGTGGGTTTCGAGCTCGTTCGTGGGGTCCTCCTTGGCGAACTGCTTCACACCCTCCTCGTGGATGCCGTCCGTGGGACCGTCCACCTGGTCGCCGGGGTCGTACACGGCGGTGCGGTAGAGGGACTCGAGCTCGGGGTGGATGGCGCTGTAGCCGTCGACGTCCACCGCCTCGGCGTCGAGGGGATCGTAGTTGCCGTCCCCTATCTCCACGGGGTCCACGCTCGTGGTGACCGTGGTGCTGATGAGCAGGGACTGGTCGTAGTGTGCGCGGGCGAACCCGTTCTCCTCGCGCCAATCCTCCT
>CAZDGP010000138.1:0-3410 GCA_964505085.1 uncultured Thermoplasmatales archaeon | reverse complement strand
GAGCTCCACGAGACGTGGTGGCGGGACCTGCAGGAGCTGGACGAGGAGCTTCTGGCGGAGAACCGGGAGGCGAGCTTCCGCTCCATCCTGGGGGTCCTCACGCACATGGCCAACGTGGAGGCGGCGTGGATGGACGTGGTGGAGGACACGGAGCCCGATTGGGCTCGCCACAGCACGAGGACGTGGAGCACCCTGGAGCCCGTGCGCTCCTACTGCGTGGAGACGCGGGAGCGCACGTGGCGCATCGTGGAGGGGCTCTCGGAGGAGGAGCTCACGGAGGTGGAGCACCCGGCCCGGGGGCCCTTCGCCAAGGACGCGTTCACGGCGGAGGAGGTGCTCTTCACCATCGTCACCCACGAGTGCTTCCACCGGGGGGAGGTGCTGGCGCTCCTGTGGCAGCGGGATATCGAGCCGCCGGTGTGCGATTACCCGGCCTACGCCACGCCGCTGCGGTGACGGAGCAGGAGGAGGGCCGCGACCAATGCGGTGAGGGTGGTCCAGGCGGTGGGGCCGGGCACCTCCTGGGTGGGGGGGTCGGGCACGACGTAGGTGTCCATGACCACGGTGCCCTGACGCGAGAGGGGCGCGTCGCCGTCGGGGAACGTGTACTCCCCGTCGTGGGGGGCGTCCTCGTGGAGCACCACGAAGACGCGTTCGCCGGGTGCGAGGCGGCGGTCGAGGGGGATCTCCAGGTCCTCGTGCACGCCGCGGTCCACGTGGGTGCGGCCCAGGACCTTCGTCACGTCGGGGAGGTCGTCGGGGGTTCCGGGATGCACCACCACCCAGGTGGGGCTGTCAGCCACCACCTTGTGGAGGGGCACGAGGCGTCCCGTGCCCGCCTGGAGGTCAGCGTCCACGTCCGCTTGGTGGGTGGCGAGGGTGAAGCGCTCCTGGATGGGGAGGTCCTGGGCGGTCCAGGGGGTCTCGTCCTCGTGGCGGAGCACGAGCCAGAGGGGCACCTCCTCGTTGGTGGGGAGGTCCTTGCGGGGGACGTCCACGGGGATCCCCTCGTACCGTCCGGCGGCCAGGGTGCCGTGGCGGGCCACCTCCTCCCCGGGGGAGCCGTTCGCGTCCCGGTGCACGGTGACGAGGGACGCGTCGGGGACCCATGCCCGGATCACCATGAGGCCGGGGGGTGCCATGATCTGGTCCCCCACGGCGAGGGTGACGGGGTCGGCTCCGCGCTCCACGGGGAAGGGCGCGTTGAGGAGGGTGCCGTCCCGCTGCACCACGGGGTCCCAGGCGCTCCCCTGCCATGTGCCGTCGCCGTTGTCGCGGTGGAGCACGGCGTGGAGGCGGTCGGTGCCGTTGGGGATCGTCTCGTTCAGGGGGACGATGATGCCGGTGTGCTGACCCTTGGTGAGGAGGGTGCTGGCACCGAGCTCCTCCTGGGGGGTCCCGTCCTGGTCGGAGTACACCACCACGTACCCGGGTGCCTGGAGCTTGGCGTGGGCTACCACGATCTCGTGGCCGGTGGTGACCTGGGGGTTCACCCTGACCTCCCACCCGTCCGCGGTGGCTGCGCTCGCTCCCGGGAGCGTCGCGAGCGTCACCGCCGCGAGGAGGCCCACCACGAGGATCCGGCGCTGCATGGGCGGCGGGAACGCGTACCGGCATGGTAAGGTTGTCGGCCTGCGCCCCAAGGGTCCACCCCAACCCTTTTGCAGGGGGGTTCCCTAGGCTCTGCGATGACCGACGCAAGGGTGGCCCTCGTTACGGGGGCATCCCGGGGGTTGGGCGCTGCCACGGCACGGCGCTTGGCCCGCGAGGGGTGGGACGTGGTGGTGAACTACCATCGGTCGGCGGAGGGCGCCGAGACGGTGGCGGGGGACGTGGAGGAGCTGGGCCAGCGCGCCCTGCGGGTGCGGGCCGACGTCTCGGACCCGGAGGAGGTGCGGGACATGGTGGACCGGGCGGTGCTGGAGTTCGACGGCATCGACGCCCTGGTGAACAACGCCGGCGTCTACCACCGTGCCACCATCGACGATGTGTCGGAGGAGGACTGGGAGGCGACCCTCGCCACGAACCTTGGGGGTGTGTTCCACACGGCGAAGGCGGTGCTCCCGCACCTCACCTCGCCGGGGGCACGTATCGTGAACCTCGCGAGCATCCTGGGTGCCCGCGGGAGCAAGCACGGCACCCACTACACGGCGAGCAAGGGCGGCGTCATCGCCCTCACGAAGAGCCTCGCCCGGGAGCTCGCGCCGGAGGGCATCCTCGTGAACGCGGTGGCGCCGGGCGCCATCGAGACCGACATGATCGCCGAGGATTCGCCGGAGAAGCGCTCGCAGCGGGAGGACACCATCCCCCTGGGTCGCGTGGGGCAACCGGAGGAGATCGCGGGGGTCGTGCACTTCCTCCTATCGGAGGACGCCTCCTACGTCACGGGGCAGGTCATCCACGTGAACGGTGGCTTGCTCATGCCCTGAGTGGCCCCAGGATGCCGACCTATAGTTACCTATAGGTTCCTATAGTTCGGCGTCGTGGGTGTCCGGCCCCACCGACCCCGGTCCCCGGTGCCGGGTGCGGAAGGCGACGCTCCGCTCGTGCAGGTCCTCCAGGTCCCCCTCCGTGAGCACCTCCTGGGCGCGCTTGAAGAGCTCCCGCTCCTCGAAGCGCGCATGCTCCTTGAGCCGCGTCGCCACCTCCTCCAGGAGCTCCAACCACCCCGCGTCCGCCTCCAGGCGCTCCCCCAGCTCCGGCACGCGCCACCGGAACCACGCGTGGTCGTCCACTAAGCGGCGCACCTCCTCCCACCCCGTGACGGGGCCGTGCCGCGCCAGCACGGGCAGGAGCACGTCCTCCTCCTCCCGGAAGTGGTGCCGCACCTCGTCCTCCCACGCCTCCAGGAACCGCTCCGCCTCCTCCCGCGGGGATCGGGCATCCGGTTCCCCCGCGAGCGCCCGCTCCACCATCTTCACCCGCACCAGGGCATCGAAGTGGTCGCGGCTTAGGTCCTGCAGGGCCTCGTGACGCTCCATGGGTCCCCCACGGGGTTCGAGCTCCTGAAGCCTTCGTTCTTCCCCCATCGCAACACGTAAGAAGGGGGAGGACCCAAGTGGGCGCCGCGGGGTCGCGTCCATGGGGCACCTCATCGAGGCCCAGAACCTGGTGAAGCGCTACGGGTCCAGCGCGAGCTTCACCGGGCGCCTCCTGGGGAACGCCAGCGGCGACGCCGTCACCGCCGTGGACGACGTGAGCTTCACCGTGGAGAGGGGGGAGATCCTGGGCCTCATCGGCCCCAACGGCGCCGGCAAGACCACGACCCTGAAGATGCTCGCGGGGCTCCTGGAGCCCACGGAGGGCTCAGCCCGCGTGGATGGGCAACCGGCCCACGAGGCCGACGCCCGCGTGAAGGTGGGGTACCTCCCCGAGGAGTCCAGCGTCTACGAGGAGATGAGCCCCCACGC
>CAZDGP010000137.1:0-3415 GCA_964505085.1 uncultured Thermoplasmatales archaeon | reverse complement strand
GGCTTGAACGGAGGCTTCCCATGCAACGACACCTGCTAGTTCCCACGCTCATCATCACCGTGCTCCTGGTCACCGCGGGGTTCCCTGCGGTGCTGGGCGCTACCACGAGCTCCGGCGACAGCTCCACCTGCGACGTGTCCCGCACCGACACCCTCGTGGCGGGGGACCTGGGGTTCACCACGGTGGAGAACGCCACCTACGCGTGGGAGGACATCCCCAGCGCGTGCCAGGGTGAGGACTTCACCCTGGAGGGGTCGAACCCGGGTGACGACTTCGACGTGGACTTCTTCGACGCTGACGGGAACGACCTGGACGCGTACACGAACGGCGCCGGCGACGAGTCGGGAACCATCCCCGCGAGCGCCGTGGAAGCCCGCATCGTGTACTGGTCCGGCGCCGCGGGAACCTACACGTTCCAGGCACCTCCACCCACCACGGGCGGGAACTTCACGCCGGGCCCCGACGCCGCGTCGGACCCCGTGACGCTCTTCCTCCGCAGCGGCCCCACGGGCGTCGGGAACGTGGACGCGGTGCAGGGTGCGAGCACCATGAACGCCACGGCTCCCACGAAGGACGAGCCCAGCGTGTGGCACAGCAGCGGCATCTTCAACGGGGACGCCGCGGACGCCACGTGGACGTGGAGCCCCGCCGACGGGTTCAACCTCACGAACATGGACGTTACCGCGAGCTTCTGGGCCCTCACCCCGGGCACGCTCTACGACAGCGGCGGGTGGAACGTGCAGGTCCTGGTGGACGGCGCCGTGGTGGCGGAGCACCCGGAGGGCGATCTGGACCCCGCCGACGCCGGCACCCCGGCCCGCTTCGAGGTGACCCTCGCCAACGTCACCCTCGTGGGGGAGGAGCTCTCGCTCCGCCTCAACCCCTACTACATCGACAGCGACGAGTCCAACGCCATCCTCTACGATTCGGTGGACTACGACTCGAACCTCTCCATCAGCGATCCCGCGCCGGAGACCGGTGTGGAGAACCTCAGCGTGGACGGCACGGGTTCCACGCACGTGGCGCTCTCGTGGAACGAGACCGACCTGGGTGGGGAGCTGGACCACTACCGCGTGCTCCGGGATGGCACGGCGGTGGCGGAACCCGAGAGCGCGAGCTTCCTGGACACGGGTCTCGACGCGAGCACCACGTACGCGTACGAGGTGGAAGCTGTGGCCTTCGACGGGAACGCCACGTTGCCCAGCGATCCCGTGAACGCCACCACGGAATCCAGCGACACGGTGGCCCCGTCCCTGGCGGACCTGGCGCTGGAGGCCGGTGCCTCCAGCCTCCGTGTCACGTGGTCCACGGCGGAGGCCTCCACCGGGGAGGTTACCGTGGGCTCCCAGACCCTCACCTCGAGCCTGGGCACGGACCATGACGTGCGGGTGTCGGACCTCGAACCCGGTTCCACGGTCACGGTGGACGTGGAGACCACGGACCTGGCGGGGAACGCGAACACCTCCTCGAGCACCGTGACGCTCGATACCACGAGCACGCTCTACCTCCACAACCAGGGCCCCGAATTCCGGGAGTTCATGAACGAGTTCAACGAGTCCGGGGACAACGACGGTCGCGGGTGGAACAGCCTCGGTGGTGCCGTAGCCACCGCGAACCACCAGACGGGCGTCACCACCATCCCGGTCTTCGACGCGTACCCGGCGCAGGATCCGGTGCTTCCGGCGCTCACGCTGGACACCACGCGGGACGTCACCGCCACCGTGTACGTGAACGGCATGGAGAGCATCCCCAACGCCGAGGCGGCGGAGCGGGACGACACCCCCGGGTACCTGGAGCTCGAGCTCACGCTCCTCGCCAACGGCGGGGACGTGGTGGGTCGGGACGTCCAGCAGGTGCCCTACACGGAGGAGAGCTGGATCCCCGTGAGCTTCGCCTTCACCCCGCAGGTCACCGACGTGGACCGCGGGAGCCTCCAGGCGGAGCTTCGGGCGGAGGCAAGCAGCCAGGGGTACGTCCTGGGGTACGAGGGGGACCACGCGAGCCGCATCAGCGTCCCCGTGGCTCCGGGCCTCCCCCTGCAGGTGGCGGCGAGCGTGGACGAGGCGAAGGTCATGGCCGGCGCCAACGCCACCTTCAGCGCGGAGGCCGTGGGCGGCACCGCGCCGCACACGTTCACGTGGAGCTTCAGCGACGGCGGGAGCGCCACCGGCGCCACCGTGGAGCACGGCTTCGCGGACCGGGGCCCCGCCAGCGCCACCGTGACGGTGACGGACGACGATGGGAACCAGGTGTCGCGCACCCTGGAGTTCCACGTCAACCAGCGGGACTTCGTGAACGAGAGCCGCACCGTGGTGGCGGTGGTGGACACCGGCATCAACCCCTACCACCCCGTGTACCAGCGGCCCGGCGCCGACGTCCCGGCCTTCGTGGACACCCGCACGGGGAACGCCACGGAGACCATCGACCTCGCGGACTCGGGCTCCTTCGAGGAACGCGTGAAGAGCTACCGGAAGGACCGGGCGAACTGGGCGAGCATCGGGCAGGAGGAGCTCGTGCACTTCGAGGGCACGAACGCCCTGGGCATCAGCTTCGCCGACAGCCCCTCGACGAAGGTGCTGGACAGCGGCGTCCATGGCACCGCCACGAGCAGCACGGTGCTGGCGAACCACCCCGATGCCATCATCGTGATGGTGCAGGTGGACCCTGTGCTCGCCATCGGCACCGACATGATGCCGAGCATCGCCGAGGGTGTGCAGTGGGCCGCGGAGCAACCGTGGATCGACGTCATCAGCGTGAGCATGGGCGTGCCGGGGAACGCTCCCACCATCTCGGAGATGCCCAACGCCACGCGCACCGCCCACGAGAACGGCAAGGTCGTGGTGGTGAGCGCCGGGAACGATCCAAGCCCTGCGCCCACCGATAGCACCGACGGTCCTCCGTGGGTCATGAGCGTCACCGGGAGCCAGGCCGACGGTCGAAGCCACGAGGTGCTCTCGGGGAACCAGTACCCCGACTACACGTCAGATTACACGGTGCAGGCGGCGGCTGCCGGCACCACGGAGGACGAGTACGTGCGCATCGGCGGCACGAGCTTCAGCTGCCCCACGGTGGCGGGCACGGTGGCGGGCATCGTGCACAACCTTCGGGAGGACGCAGGTCACACCGACGGCATCGTGGCCGGGGAGCTCGCGCCGGGCGTCACGAACGCCGACGTCCGCGCATCGTTGAACCGCACGGCGGTGCTGCCGGCGTGGGACGGGTACGCGGCAGGCATCCACTACAACGGTGACCACGCGCACCCGCCGGGAGCCCCGTGGCTCACGGCGCAGTGGGGCCACGTGGACGCGCGGGTCATCCCCGACGCGACGCAGGCCATCCAGGATGGGACCCTGGGTGTGCCCTCGGACAAGGCCGTGGTGGCGCAGTACAAGCTCCTCACGTACCAGGAGCGCGC
>CAZDGP010000136.1:0-3462 GCA_964505085.1 uncultured Thermoplasmatales archaeon | reverse complement strand
GCACCATGGCCGAGGACCACGTGCTGGGCATCGACGAGGGGACCACCGGCGTCCGCGCCATCGTCTTCAACACCGCGTCCCGCGTGGAGGGGGAGGCGTACCGGACCTTCGAGCAGCACTACCCCAAGCCGGGGTGGGTGGAGCACGACGCGGAGGAGGTGCGGGAGGTGGCGCTCGACACCGCCCGGGGCGCCATCGGGGACGCGGGCCTCGAGGCGGGGGACCTGGCGGCGGTGGGCATCACGAACCAGCGGGAGACCACGCTCCTGTGGGACCGCATCACCGGCGAGCCCCTGCACCGGGCCATCGTGTGGCAGGACCGCCGCACCGCGAGCATGTGCGAGGCGCTGGAGGAAGCCGGCCACGCGGACCGCATCAAGGAGCTCACGGGTCTCGTGCTCGATGCGTACTTCAGCGGGACGAAGGTCCACTGGTTGCTGGAGCACGTGCCCGGTGCCCGGGCCCGCGCCGAGGCCGGCGAGGTGGCCTTCGGCACCATGGACTCGTGGCTCCTGTGGAACCTCACCGACGGCGAGGTCCATGCCACCGACCCGAGCAACGCGAGCCGCACGCTCCTCTACGACATCGACGAGATGGCGTGGAGCGAGGAGCTCTGCGAGCTCCTGGACGTCCCCATGGAGGTGCTTCCGGAGGTGCGGGCGAGCAGCGGGAGCTTCGGCACCACCCACCGGGACGCGTTGGGCGCGGAGGTGCCCATCGGTGGCGTCGCCGGGGACCAGCAGGCGGCGCTCTTCGGGCAGGCGTGCTTCCGGCCGGGCTCGGTGAAGAACACGTACGGCACCGGGAGCTTCCTCCTCATGAACACCGGGCGCGAGCGCGTGGAGAGCCCGCACCTCCTCACCACCGTAGCCTGGAGCATCGGCGGCGAGGTCACGTACGCCCTCGAGGGCAGCGTCTTCGTCTCCGGCGCCGCCGTCCAGTGGCTCCGGGACGAGCTCGGGTTCTTCACCACCTACGACGAGCTCGACGCCCTCGTGGAGGAGGTGGACGGCACCGACGGCGTCGTCTTCGTCCCCGCGCTCACGGGGTTGGGTGCGCCCCACTGGGACCCCCATGCCCGCGGCACCCTCCTGGGCCTCACCCGCGGCACCACACCCGCCCACATCGCCCGGGCGACGCTGGAGGCCGCCGCGTACCAGTCCCGCGACGTCATCGAGGCCATGGAGGCCGCCGGGGACGTGCCCCTCCGACGCGTGCGCGTGGACGGGGGCATGACCGCCAACGCGTTCCTGCTCTCCTTCCAGGCGGACATCCTGGGTGTGCCCGTGGAGCGCCCGGAGATCACCGAGACCACGGTGCTCGGCGCCGCGTACCTCGCGGGCCTCCAGGAGGGCGTCTGGTCCAGCATGGAGGAGATCGCGGAGGCCTGGCGCCGCGACGACACGTGGTACCCCCACATGGCGGAGGGGGAGCGGGAGCGCCTGCTGGAGCGGTGGGAACGGGGTGTGGAGCGGGCGCGGGGCTGGGAGGGGGCGGATGATGCCTCCTCCACCTGAAACCCTCCCTGAAGCTTCTTGACCCTCCACCCCGTAGAACGTGCCATGCCCTCACGACCGTCCTCGTCCACCCGCATCGGAACGCCCCTCGCCCCGAACGCCACGAAGCTCCTGCTCCTGGGAAGCGGGGAGCTGGGGAAGGAGGTCCTCATCGAGGCGCAGCGCCTCGGCGTGGAGACCATCGCGGTGGACCGGTACGGGAACGCCCCCGCCATGCAGGTGGCGCACCGTTCGCACGTCATCGACATGACGGACCCCGGGCAGGTGCGGAAGGTCGTGACGGGGGAGGACCCGGACCTCATCGTGCCGGAGATCGAGGCCATCGCCACGGACGAGCTGCAGCGGTTGGAGGACGAGGGCTTCACCGTCATCCCCACGGCGAAGGCGGCGCGCCTCACCATGGACCGGGAGTGGATCCGGGAGTTCGCCGCCGAGGAGCTTGGGGTGCCCACGAGCGATTACGCCTTCGCCGACAGCGTCACCGCCTTGCAGGAGGCCGCGGAGGAGATCGGGTACCCCGTCGTGGTGAAACCCACCATGAGCAGCAGCGGGAAAGGCCAGACCGTGGTGGAGGGTCCCGGCGACGTGGAGGCCGCGTGGACGGCGGCGCGGGAGGGCACGCGAGCGGACACGGGCCGCGTCATCGTGGAGGAGCTCGTGGACTTCACCCACGAGATCACGCTCCTCACCGTGCGCCACCGCGACGGCACGAGCTTCTGCCCCCCCGTGGGGCACCGCCAAGGTGACGGGGACTACCGCGAGTCCTGGCAACCCGCCGACATCCCCCAGCACGTGCTCGCGGAGGCCGAGGAGCAGGCGAAGCAGGTGACCGACGGCCTCGGGGGCCTCGGCATCTTCGGTGTGGAGTTCTTCATCCGCGGCGACGAGGTGCTCTTCAGCGAGCTCAGCCCCCGCCCCCACGACACCGGCCTCGTCACCCTCGGGTCCCAGAACATGAGCGAGTTCGAGCTCCACGTGCGCGCCATCCTCGGGCTCCCCATCCCCCGCATCGAGCTCGAGCGCCCCGGCGCCAGCGCCGTCATCCTCGCCGACGAGGAGATCGCGGAGCCCGCGTACGAGGGCGTCGCCGACGCGTTGGAGGCTCCCGCCACGCAACTGCGTCTCTTCGGCAAGCCCAAGGCGTACCCCGGCCGCCGTATGGGCGTCGCCGTGGCCACCGCGGGCACCGTGGAGGAGGCGCGGGAGAAGGCGACGGAGGCGGCGGGGAAGGTGCGCGTGGTGGGGTCGTAAGCCCGCTCTGCGTCGCGCGTGACCCTCTACGCTCCTCCGGGCCACCCACCGTGCCCCTCGTCCCTGGCCGGGGCCCGCGGAACCTTCAAGAGGGGGTGGGGTCCTTCCCCGCTCCATGTCCACCCCGGGTGACAACGAAGCGGAACCCTCCCCCCAGGAGGACGTGCACGCCATGGAGGAGCGCTGGCTCGCGTACTGGGAGGAGGAGGGTGTACACCGCTTCGACCCGGACGCGGAGGCGCCCGTCTACGCTATCGACACGCCTCCGCCTACGGTCTCGGGCAAGATGCACATCGGCCACGCGTACAGCTACAACCAGATGGACTTCGTGGCCCGGTTCAAGCGCATGCGGGGCTTCAACCTCTTCTACCCCTTCGGGTTCGACGACAACGGCCTCCCGTCGGAGCGGTACACCACGAAGCGCACCGGCGTCGACATCCACGACGTGAGCCGGAAGGAGTTCCGGGAGCTGTGCCTCCAGGAGACCGCGAAGGCCGAGGAGCGCATGGAGGCGTCGTGGCGCCGCATCGGCACGTCCTGCGATTGGGAGCTTGCGTACCGCACCATCGAGGACCACGCCCGGGAGACGAGCCAATCGAGCTTCGTGGAGCTCGTGGACGAGGACCTCGCGTACCGCCGGGAGGACCCCACCATCTGGTGCCCCGAGTGCCGCACCGCCATCGCCCAGGTGGAG
>CAZDGP010000135.1:0-3529 GCA_964505085.1 uncultured Thermoplasmatales archaeon | reverse complement strand
CCACGTTGGGGTGGAAGAGCGCGTCGAAGGCATCCTCCAGGAGCGCGAGGGTGTCGTCGCTTGCCTCCTGGATGTGAGGCATGATGCTGTCGAGGCCCTCCCCCTGGATGTCGAGGCTGCTGGAGGCGATGCGGGTGGCGTGGTCGGCGATGCGCTCGAGGATGCGGGCCACCAGGAGGTAGTTGAGACCCTCCTGGGGCGTCACCCCGATCTTCTCGCCCTCCCGCACGTCCCGGAGCACGAGGTGGTACTGCTTGCTCACCAACCAGAAGAGGCGGTCCACGTCGTCGTCCCGACCCACCACATCCTGAGCTAGGTCACGGTCGGCGGCTCCCAGGGCCTCCACGGCGTCGTGGTGCATGCTGCGGGCGATGAAGTACATGCGTTGGACGCCCTTGCGGATGGGGAGGTGGGCGGGGTCCAGGAGGTCCTGCACCACGACCTGGTCGCTGGCCTCGTCCACGATCTCGGGGCCGATGACCTTCCGCGTGAGCTGGCGGAGGCCGTCCCGGAGCTCGGGGGTGAGGCGTCCCCGGGCGCGCACGTCGAGGGTGTCGTACCCGGCGAGGTAGCTGGCGATGACCTCGCGGCTCACCTCGTCGAGGCCGCGGTCGTCCACGTCGATGCGGCGGGTGCGGACCTCCCGCCGGGGCTCCTCCTGAAGCGTGATGCGGAGGCTACCGTCCTGTTGCCGGAGGATGCCCAGGGTGTCGCCGGCGTGGACGTCGTGGTGGACGGCCCAGTCCTTGGGGAGGCTCAGGGTGAAGGTGGAGCCGCCGGTCTTCTGCACCTTGCGGAGGTCCATAGCTTCTCAGAAGTCTATATAGAAAGGTGGGTGATAAGGGTGTGGGTGGAGGTGCGCGGTGCGGCACCCGGGGTGTGGCCGGGGGGACCGCTAGGATCGCCGCAGGGCAGCCAACCCGATGGCGGTGCCGGCCACGGCGGCGAGGCCAAGCAACGCGGTGAAGCCGGGGAGGAAGTTGCCGCCGTCGTCCCCGCTGTGGTCCTCGCCCTCGTGCTGCACCTCGATGGTGTCGTCCTGGGTGCCCTGGGCGTCGGCGGTGGCCGTGGCGTGGGCGAAGGCCAGGAGCACGAGCGCCAGGGCCAGCAGGCCCACGGCAGCTCCACGCTGCTTGGAACGCATCGGGCCGGGATCCATGGGATTCTTCATAAACGTTCTCCCGCGCCTCACCAGGGAAGCTCGCTCTGGGAGGTACGCCCCCGGCCACGAGGCACCGCAGGGTCGAGGGTGGGGGTCATGGGCCGTCAGCCGGGGCAGGTGCATCCCGCGTTCCGCCCCGAGGTGCACCCCGGACGTACCCCAACCTTCATGAGGGGGCGGCAGGTACGAGGGGCCTGATACAACATGATGGTCCCCTGTTCCCCCCTTGGAGGCACGTACTGATGGCGTCGAGCATGCGCGAAGGTTACCAGGCCGCCGGCCGGCTCATCGCCATCACCACCGGCGGGTTCCTCCTGGGCTTCGGCCTCATCGAGCTCGAGGCGTACCTCGGCTACGCCAGCGGCCTCCTCGTGGTCCCCTCGGTGCTCCTGGGCCTCCTCGTGATGTGGCTCGTGGTCTCCGAGTGGGAGCTCCTGGAGCCCCTGGGCCTCTGACGAGGCATGCCCTCCCTGTCCAGGACCCGTGTTCCCCCCTTCACCCCCCAACTCCTACCCACCCCCGCTCCACAGGCACCCCTCACGACGGGAACTATACCACCTATATAGACTACCCCCGTCACTATGAAGTACAACGGCCCTGTTGCGGGGGTCGACCACCATGCCGCTCTTCGGGTTCGAAGCGATCCTGATCCTCGCGGTCCTCGCCGCCCTCTACACCGCCTGGGGCATCGGCGCCAACGACGTCGCCAACGCCATGGGCACCAGCGTGGGCAGCGGCGCCATCACGTTCAAGCAAGCGATCCTCATCGCCGGCATCTTCGAGTTCGCCGGCGCCGTGCTCGTGGGGAGCCACGTCACGAGCACCGTCCGCAAGGGCATCGTGGACCCCTTCGCCTACGCGGCCGACCCCACCATCTTCGTGTACGGCATGGTGGCAGCGCTCCTGGCGGCGGGTCTCTGGCTCACCCTCGCCTCCTACCTCAGCCTCCCCGTCTCCACCACCCACAGCATCGTGGGCGCCATCCTGGGCTTCGGCATCGTGAGCGCGGGCCTCGGCGTCGTGGACTGGGGCACCACCGGGAAGATCGTCATGAGCTGGGTGACGTCCCCGCTCCTGGGCGCCGCAGCCGCCTTCCTCGTCTTCACCCTCATCAAGGTCTTCATCCTGGACAAGCCCGACCCCGTGAAGGCCACCGTGCGCGCGGCGCCGCTCCTCTTCTACAGCGCCGTGCTCATCATGGGCATGGCCACCCTCTTCAAGGGCCTGAAGAACCTGAGCCTCGACTTCGGCCTCGTGGACGCGTTCCTCATCTCCAGCGCCATCGCCGTGCCCTTCGCGGCGTTCGCCACGTGGCGGTTGAAGCGCGTGGAGCACGACCACCTCACGACCCACCGGGAGAAGGTGCAGTTCGTGGAGAAGCTCTTCGGGTTCCTGCAGGTGGCCACCGCCGCCACCGTGGCCTTCGCCCACGGCGCCAACGACGTGGCCAACAGCATCGGGCCCCTGGCCGCCGTGGTGGGGGTCCTCGACGCCGGCGGCATCGTGGCCCAGGCCGACGTCCCCCTGTGGGTCCTCGTGCTGGGAGGTGTGGGCATCGTCATCGGTCTCGCCACGTACGGGTGGCGCGTCATCCGCACCATCGGCGAGAAGATCACGGAGCTCACGCCCACGCGAGGGTACAGCGCCGAGATCAGCGCCGCTCTCGTCATCCTGAGCTTCAGCCGCCTGGGCGTCCCCATCAGCACGACGCACACCCTCGTGGGGAGCGTCATCGGCGTGGGCTTCGCCCGGGGCATCCCCGCCCTGGACCTGCGCATGGTGGGGAAGATCTTCCTGAGTTGGGTGCTGACGCTCCCCATCGCGGGGGCGACGGCAGCCATCATCTTTTACGGTCTCCGCGCGGTAGGTATCTAGCGAGGTGCGCCCCATGGTCCCCGAAGGCAACGACGACGGAAGCGACGACGTGCCCACGACGAACCCCCTGGACCGCCTCTTCCGGCGGAAGAACCCCTTCGAGGGGGTCTTCGCCCACGCCTCGAAGGTGCGGGAGTGCGTGGCCCTCCTGGAGGAGGGGATCGAGCAGTACGTGCAGGGCTCGTGGGAGGCGTTCCACGCGACGACGAAGCGCGTGAACACGCTGGAGCACGAGGCCGACGGCATCAAGGCGAACATCCGCGCGCACCTCCCGCGGTTCATCTTCATGCCCGTGGACAAGGGGGACCTCCAGCACCTCCTCCACCTCCAGGACAGCATCCTCGACCAGGTGGAGAACCTCATGGAGATGATGGATGCGCGCCACACCCCCATCCCCCAACCCCTCATGGGGGAGTTCCAGTCCCACGTGCGCCTCGTCATCCAGACCGTGGACGCGTACGAGGCCGCGGTGGAGGAGTTCCACGACGTCCT
>CAZDGP010000134.1:0-3601 GCA_964505085.1 uncultured Thermoplasmatales archaeon | reverse complement strand
ATGTCCCAGGCGTCACCGCTCTCGGGATCGTAGAGGTTGATCCCCTCGTTGGTGGCGCCCGTGTCCACGGGGTCCACGGTGGTGGTGACGATGGTGCTGATGAGGAGGGACTGGTCGTAGCTCGCCCGCGCGAAGCCGTTCTCCGCACCCCAGCCCTGGCCGGAATCGTCCATGGTGAAGTCCGGCGCCTGACCGTCGTCGCTGTTGGCGTCGAGGGCGCACCCGTCCACGGCGGCGTAGACGATGCCGTCGTTGATGAAGACGCAGTTCACGTGGATGTTGTGGCTGCCGGGCTGCATGAACACGTACATCTCCTCGTTCTTGCACTCGGCGTCCACCTCCCCGTCACCGTTGTCGTCGCAGTGCCCGTGGAGGATGGCGTCGGGGTTGTCGCCGCGCCACACGAACTCGTCCCAGGCGGACGTGTCGTTGTCGTCATCGTCGTCGATGGCGCCGTTGGGCGGCCCCGTGAGCTTCACGTCGGGGACGCCGTCGACACCCAGCTGGTCGTCCTCGTCCACCTGGTCCTCCTGGAAGTTGTCGTACCGTCCGGTGTCGGTCCACCAGCCCCAGTACGCGGCGTACCACGTGAACCCGGGGTAGATGGTGTACTCGTAGGAGTCGTAGTTGCTCCCGTAGAGAGCCCGGTTGAGGATGTTGTTGATGTCCTCGGCAGGGATCTCCCCGGTCTCCGTGTAGGACTCGAGGATGAGCGCCTCGGTCTGGGGAGAGAAATCCTGGTGGGGGAACCCGTTGTTCTCGCTCGTTAGCTGCGGTTCGTCGCGCACGTCGTTGTCGCCGATGCCCAGGTCGTTGGCGTTCTGCGCCAGTGCTCCGGGCACCAGGCTCAGGACCAACATCAGGCACGCGACCACGCTGATGATCGTGTTACGGTTCATGTGGAGCCTCCATCGCCGTGTTCCGATCCGGCGGGGACATCGCGTCTGATATCCGTGCCTCCCGATGGAACGCCGTCGATTCGTCGGAAGGACCACCTACGGCCCCTTAAGGGTTCTCGTGAGACCGTATGTGGCATCGTGGAGCCTCAGCTGGCCGGTGCGAGGTGGAAGAGAGAAGAGGGGAGGAAGGGGGGAAGGATGGGGGCAGGATGCCCCCCAGAGGTGCCGACCTCAGACGCTGGGCTGCGCGGGCTCGAGGAAGTCCACGTCGAGCACGCTGTCGCCGGAGAGGTCGCCGCCGCTGTTGGGCGCGTCGTCGCGCACGGGCCAGTCCTCGGTGATGGTGGCCGTGAAGTCGATGCGCACCTCGTAGTCCAGGTTGCCGGCGGGGAAGACCACGATCTGGCCGGCCTCCCAGTCGCCGGTGCCAGCGTCGGTGGAGCTGCAACCCACCGTGCCGCCGGTGATGGTGATGGGGCCCTCGGTCACGTACCGGCTGAGGGTGCCGCCATCGCCGTAGGTGTCCGTGTCGTTGAGGTACACGTTGGCGCCGCCGGGACCCTCGAACTGGAAGCCACCGGTGGCGTCCGCCACCATGGGCGAGTAGGGGTCCCAGGTCTGGTCGTGCACGTAGACGCCGGTGTCGCCCCACTGCTGGTTGGGCGTCATGGGCACGAGGGTCGCCTCGACGTTGCTCGCGGCGCAGGCGCCCCGGAACTCGTCGCTCGTGTACTGGTTGGGGTCCTCGTCCATGCCGCTCGCGTAGGGGTCGTCGGGGGCGTCGGCACGGAAGACCGAGGGGATCTCGGCGTGGACGTCACCGGGTGCGCCCACGTGGCTGTTGGCGTTGGAGACGTCGCCGACCCAGGTGTCGCCGTTGGAGTCCCACCAGGAACCCACGTTGGCGTGGAGGTAGAGGCCTCCGGGCGCCGCGTTGTTGGAGCCGGTGTCGCTCGCAACCTGCCCACCGGGGGCGTAGTAGTTGGCACCGTAGCAGTAGACCGCCACCAGGTAGAGGGGGCAGCCGTCGTACATGGCCTGACCGTCGAGCCACAGTTGCTCACCCTCTTGGTACCCCGTGTAGTCCTGGTCCTCACCGGGAGCGTAGTAGGGGTCCCCGCCGTAGCTCGTGGCGGGGTCGTGGGTGGCGTGGCCGTTGAAGTCGTCGAACTGCGTGTTGGGCTCGTGCTCGTGGATGGGCGAGAGCTGAGCCTTCGCCAGACCCGCCGTGGGCTCCACGGGCTCGGTGACGTCGTCCGCGCTGGGGATGTCCTCCATGGACACGCAGTCCTTGAGGCACTCCTTGGCGCCCTCGTCGCTCCCGCCGGGGTTCCACACGGCCGTGCGGTAGAGCTGCTCCACGAGGGGGTTCACGGTGCTGTAACCGTCCACGTCCACGAGGTCCCCGCTTGCGGGGTCGAAGACGTTCTCGCCGGAGCCGCTGCCGGTGCTCGTGGGGTTCACGGAGGTGGTGACGGTGGTGCCGATGAGGAGGGACGCGTCGTAGGTGACGCGGCCGAAGCCGTTCTCGGCGATCCACGTCTGGCTGCCGTACTCCTCGATGTTCGTGCGGTCCTCCATGGTGAAGTCCGGCACGGACCCGGAGTCGCTGGCGGAGTCCAGGGCGCAACCGTCCACGGCAACGTAGAGGACGCCGCGGGGGTCGAAGACGCAGTTCACGTGGATGTTGTGCGTGCCCGGCTGCATGAACACGTACATCTCCTCGTTCTTGCAGTCGTCGTCGAGCTGGCCGTCGGTGTTCTCGTCGCAGAACCCGTGGTCGACAGCGTACTCGTTGTTGCCGCGCCACACGAACTCGTCCCACTCGGCGGCGGTGTCGTTGTCCAGGGCGTCGTCGATGGCGCCGTTGGGCTCACCCTCGAGGTTCACGTCGGGGACGCCGTCGATGCCGAGGTTGTCGTCGGCCTTCACCTGGTCCTCCTGGAGACCGCCACCGCTTCCGGTGTCGGCCGTCCACCAGCCGAAGTAGGCCTGGAAGTCGGTCTGACCGGGGTAGAGGTAGTACTCGTAGGATTCGTAGTTGTTCCCGTTCAGGGCCCGGTTGAGGATGTTGTTCAGGTCCTCACCAGCCACCTGAGCGTCCACCTGCGTGTAGGACTCCAGGATCAGTTGGTCGGTGGGGTCATCGTTGTTCCCGGGGCTGAACTCCCGGTGGGGGATGCCGTTGGCATCGTCGTCGTGGTTGGGTTCGTCGCGCACGTCGTTGGGGCCGATCCCGAGGGTGTTGGTCTGGGCCAGGGCCGCAGGGGCCAGGCTCGTCACCAGCAGGATGGCGGCGATGATGGATACGGTACGTTGCATGCTCATGGATGTAGCCTCCGTGGTCGAGGGTCGGGGCGACCGACACGGCCACCCCAGCCTCCCATCACCTGTCATGATGGGGTCGGCCGTGTAGCGACATCGAGGGCCTATAACGCTTCTGCTTAGACCGTCTAAGGATGCACAAGAGCGTACAAGAGAGGGAAGAGCGGGGGGGAAGGGGTGGGGGCGGTGGTCCGCCCCCCGGGGTGCGTCACTACGGGGGTGTCACACCGAGGGCGCCAGGTAGTCCACGTCGACGATGGTCTCGTCGGTGAGCGAGTTGCCGCCGTTGTCCGCGTCGTCGATGGCCGTGCGCTCGGTGTCGGTGAGGGTGGCCTCGAAGGTCACCTTCACCGTGTAGTCCATGTTCCCGGCGGGGA
>CAZDGP010000133.1:0-3670 GCA_964505085.1 uncultured Thermoplasmatales archaeon | reverse complement strand
TCGTAGGGGATGATGTCCTCGTACCCCTGCCCCACGCCCAGGAAGAGGATGGGCTTCCCCACGGCGTCGGCGATGCTCAACGCGGCGCCGCCCTTGGCGTCGGTGTCCACCTTCGTGAGGATGACGGCGTCCACGCCCACGGCCTCGTCGAACTTCTCCGCCTGCTCGATGGCGTCGTTCCCCGCGAGGCTGTCCCCCACGAACACCACGAGGTCCGGGCTCGCCACGCGATGCACCTTCTTCAGCTCGTCCATGAGGTTAGAGTTCGTCTGCATGCGGCCGGCCGTGTCCAGGAGCACCACGTCCTTCCGGCGGCTCTTCGCGTGCTCCTTCGCATCGTACGCGACGGCCGCCGCGTCGGCGCCGGGGCTGTGCTTGATGGTGCGCAACCCCAGGTTCTCGCCGTGGCGCTCCAGTTGCTCGATGGCGCCGGCGCGGAACGTGTCACCGGCGGCGAGGACGCACCCGTACCCGTCGCCCTTGAGGCGGTGGGCGATGCGGGCGATGGCGGTGGTCTTCCCCGTGCCGTTCACGCCCACGAACATGATGGTGACGGGCTTCTCCTGCTCCATGAGCCACAGGTCGAAGTCCATCTCCTCCACGCGCAGCACCTCGAGCATGCTCGCCCGGAGAGCGTCCTCCACGGCCCCCGGGATCTCCTCCCGGCTGTCCACGCGGATGCTCTTCAACCGCTCCTTGAGGTCGTCCTTGATGTGCTCCACCACCGGGAGCGCCACGTCGGACTCCAGGAGGCTGAGCTCGAGGTCCCACAGGAGGTCCTCCACCCGGTCGGGGTCGATGGCCTTCCCGCCGGAGGAGGTGGGTTCGGTCTCGTGGGGGGCGGTCCCCTCCGAGCCGGCGTCGGTGGAGCCCGAGGAGGCGGCGGGAGCGGGCGCCTGCTGGGGCGTAGGTTCCGGCGCGTCACCCACCGCGTCCTCGGCGTCCTCCGAGATGCCTTTGAGCTTGTCCCGGAGGGTGTCGAACATCCCCACGGGTCTCACCCTTGCCCGGGTTGGCCGCCACCCTGCTGACCGCCCCCCTGTCCTCCGGACTGGAGGCCCTGGAGGCGCCCGCTGATGTCCTGGAGCTTCTCCTGGATGCGCTGGGACTCCTCCTGGAGTTGCTCGCGGACGTCCTCGAGGTTCTGGGAACGCTCATCGAGGTGCTCCAGCGCCTCGTCCAGAGGGCTCTCCACGTGGACGTCGCTTCCCACGTTCACCACGACGCGGTCGGGGTCCGCGAGGCTCGCGCGCACGAAGAGGCCGGCGCCCACGGGGAGGAGCACCTCCTCCCCCTCGTCCACCTGCTCGAGGGCCTCCACGGTGCCGCGGCCCGTGTCCACGTCCTCGACGATGGCCTGGAGCTGCTCCTGCTGCTCCTGGATGGCCTGGAGCTCCTGCTGGAGCTGCTGGCTCTGCATGTAGGCCTGCTGCATCTCGTCGCCGCCCCCCATCATGGGTTTCAGGCCTCCTCCACGCGCTTGCGGACGGCCTCGTCCTCGAGGTCCTCCGCCGGGACCTCCTCGATGCTGTCGATGTTCACGCGGTTGCGGCGGACGCGGTGGCGGCTCCCGATGGTGCTCACCACGCGCTCCCGCGCGCCGTCCTCGGACTCGTCGGCGGTCTCCATGGTGAACCGGGTCATCTCCCGACCCATCTTGAAGGTGCCCGAAACTCGGAAGGCTTTCATGGGGGTCACTTCGGCGGGCTATCCGCCCCGCTCTATTTAACGTTGGCCCCCGCAACGCTTACCTAGGTGCACGGGGTTCCCCGCGCCGACGCCCATGCGCCGGAGCCGGTTCACCCTCGTCATCGCGTTGACGCTGCTCGTGCTCGCCCCCCTGGGGGCCACCCAGGGAACACCCCCCGTACCCGACGACGCCGCGGAGGCGCAGGTTGGCCCCGCCACGGTCTACGCGTGGGTGGCAGGTGCGAACGTTACCGCCGGCACCAACGGCACGTTGGACCTGGCGCTGGACCTCCACGAGAACGGCACGTACAACGCCACCTGGACCGTCACCGGGGACGGGAACGTGGAGGTCCTGGACGTTGGAGGCTTCGAGACCGGGAACCTCACCGTGACCAACGCCACCGGGGACACCCCCGAGTACGCGTCGTCCCTGAGCTTCCACGTACCCGAGGGCTCCACGGGGACCGCGAGCTTCACCGTGAACGTCACCCTCCACGAGGCCCAGGAGCGGAACGGCACCGGGAACGGCACCACGAACACCACCACGGTGTGGGCGGAGGTGGGCTCGGGCACGCTGAACCCCACCGTGGACATCGTCCAACCCCCCACGCCCCCCGCGGGACCTGACGAGGACCCCAACTGGCTCCTCATCGGGGCCGTGGGCGCGGTGGTGGCCGCGAGCGCCGTCGGAGGGTACGCCCTCTACAAGCGCCGGCAGGAACCCCTGGCGCCCCGACGGAGCCGGGCGCTCCAGGAGCTCGAGGCGGAGCAGGAGCGGAAGCCCGACGCCCGAGCCGAGGCCATGGAGGAGGCGCGGGAGGCCCAGGAGCAGGCGCAGCAGAGCCGGGAGGTCCAGATCCTGGAGGCGAAGGCCGAGGACCACCAGCGGGGCATCGACCTCGCTCGCAAGCGCTTGGACCAGGGCGAGATCACGGAGCACCAGTTCCAACGCATCAAGGAGCGGAAGGAGGAGGCGCTGGAGCGCGTCCTCGACGATATCGAGTCCCTCCGAGACAGCTAGGTGGACACCGCGTCACGTGCACCCTGCGACCCGACGCGATGCCGGGAGGCACCGGGCGGCTTCGCCGGGTACCGCCCGCCCCCTTCGTTTATGTAGGGGGAGGGTGATGCGGCGGCGAGTGGTCCCATGGTTCAGTTCGAGAAGCTCACCGTTCCCGACGAGGGTTCACGCATCACCGTGGAGGATGGCGCCATCCAGGTCCCCGACGACCCCATCCTCCCGTTCATCAAGGGCGATGGCATCGGCCCGGACATCTGGAACGCCGCCCAACCCGTGCTCGACGCCGCCGTCGAGGCTGCCTACGACGGCGAGCGCGAGATCACGTGGCTCCAGGTCTTCGCCGGCGAGGATGCCCAGGACAAGTACGGGGAGTGGCTTCCCAAGGACACGCTGAAGGCCTTCGAGCACTTCATCGTGGGCATCAAAGGTCCCCTCACCACGCCCGTGGGAGGAGGGTTCCGCAGCCTCAACGTCGCCATCCGGCAGAAGCTCGACCTCTACGCGTGCGTACGCCCCGTGAAGTACATCCCCGGCGTCGTGGCTCCCGTGCGGGAGCCCGAGAAGGCCGACCTCGTGATCTTCCGGGAGAACACCGAGGACGTGTACAGCGGCATCGAGTACCGCGCCGGAAGCGACGAATCCGCGAAGCTCCGCACCTTCCTGCAGGAGGAGTTCGGCGCCCACATCCAGGGTGAGAACGTGGGCATCGGCATCAAGCCCATCAGCGAGATGGGGTCGAAGCGCCTCGTGCGCAAGGCCATCCGGTACGCGCTGGACCACGACCGCGACAGCGTCACCCTCGTGCACAAGGGGAACATCATGAAGTTCACCGAGGGCGCCTTCCGCGACTGGGGTTACGAGGTCGCCGAGGAGGAGTTCCCCGACGAGACCATCACGTGGGAGAAGGTGGCCGAGGAGCACGACGGTGAGGTCCCCGAGGGCAAGGTCCTCGTCCAGGAC
>CAZDGP010000132.1:1422-3740 GCA_964505085.1 uncultured Thermoplasmatales archaeon | reverse complement strand
AGGACCCGGTGCCACGACATCCGGCGAAGCCGGCGGAGTGGCACCGGAGGAGCTCGCTCCCGAGGAGCGGGTCTTCGACGAACCCGGCGGGTCCGAAGCAGACGAAGGCGAACCCGAGGTAGACGAGGACGAGCCGGCTCCCGAAGAGCTCATCCCCGAAGAGGACCCCGACGAAGAGCCCGCCGAGGGAGCGCAAGCGACCGAAGAGGACGAGGAGGAGTGACACCCCATGGGTTACCGCTGCGGCAAGTGCCGACGCACCATCGAGTTCGACGCGCACAACATGGGCTTGCGTTGCCCCTACTGTGGGAGCAAGGTGTTCTACAAGGAGCGGCCCACGGTTGCCAAGCGCATCTCGGCCGACTGATCTTCCCCTCCAGGCGAACCTCACGTTGGATGCGGGCACCGCCCACCGGGCCCGCGTCCTCGCCGACGCCCTGGCTCCCGAGGCCGGGGACGAGGTCCCGCGCACGTCGGTTGAGCTCACCCGGGAGGGTTCCCGGGTGGGTGTCATCGTGGACGCGGGGGACGTGTCGTCCCTCCGGGCTGCGGTGAACGCGTACCTGCGGTGGGCGCACACGAGCCTCGACGTGGCGGACGTCGCCACGGGGGCACCCGAAGGAGCATCCCACCATGAGCGCTGACCTCCCGCCACAGATCCAGAACCAGATCCAGCAGTTGCAGAAGCTCCAGCAGCAGACGCAGTCCCTCATGCAGCAGCAACAGCAGCTCGAGATGACGGTGCGGGAGCTCACCCGCACCCTCGAGGCGCTGGATGAGACGGACGAGGACCAGCCCGTGTACCGGAGCGTGGGGAACCTCCTCATCCGGGCGCGGGACCAGGAGGAGCTCCATGAGGACCTGGAGGACCAGAAGGAGAGCGCCGAGGTGCGCCTCAAGACGGTGAAGCGCCAGGCGGAGCGCATGGAGGAGCGTATGACGAGCCTCCAGAAGGAGATCCAGGCGGCTCTGGGCGGCCCCGGTGGCGGTGCTGGTGGCGGCGCGGGTGGAGGTCAGGGTCCCGGCGGCGCAGCTTAGGCGCCCCCGCAGTCCCTCCGTCCCTCTCCCTTCCCCCCATCATCCTTCCATCTTCCTTGCCTCGCATCCTGCGGACCCTCGAGCGCGCGCTTCGTCCCGGGGGTGGGGGGTGGTCAGCGTGCCGTGGAGGCAGGGTCTGGGGTGGAGCTGGTGTCGGTGTCGGGGGTGTCGTCGGGGGTGGGGTCGTAGGCGATGCCGATGACGGCGAGGGTGGTGGCGAAGATGAGGATGATGGCCACCACGGTGGCGGCCATGGCGTCGCGGGCCATGAGGTCCTGGACGCCGGTGAGGGGGGTGCCGGGGATGGGGAGGAAGAGGAGGAAGGCGCCGGCGTCGGTGAGGGCGCTGAAGAGCACGGCCTTCCCCACGGTGCGGTAGACGCGGGGGTGGTCCCTGGTCTCGCGCATGTTCCACGCGAGGTGCACGGCGTAGTCGCTCCCGATGCTGAAGACGAAGACGAGGGGGAGCATGAGGGTGATGGCGAGGCCGATGCCGAGGAGGGGAAGCACCCCGAGGACGAGGATGCTGGTGCTTCCCACGATGGCGCCCACGGCGAGGGTGGCTTTGAGGTCCCGGGTGAGGAGGAGCACGAGGAGCACCACCACGGCGAGGCTCACCATGGCCATGTAGTTGAGGTAGGGGAGCTCCTCCTGGATGAAGAGGTAGTTCGTGGGGGTGTTGCCTACGAAGCTCACGTGGGTGTCCCGGGGTTGCTGGGGTTCCACGTTCGTCACGGCCCGGTCCACGGCGTTCCAGGCGGTCTCGGCGTTCTCGAATGAGCCGGTTTCGACGCCGAGCGTGATGACGGTGATGTTGTTCCGGGGGTGGTCCACGAAGAGGCTGGCGAAGGTGGCGTAGGGGCTGCGGAACATGTCGTCCAGGGTGGTCTCGACCTCGCTTCGGGTCTGGGGGTACTGGCTCTCGTCCTCGTACCCTCGCATCTCCAGCTCCTGGCTCAGGGTGCCGGCGACGGGGCTCTGGGGCCCGCAGCAGACCTTGAGCCAGCTTCGGATGAGGAAGGGGAGGTCACGGCTCGTGTGCATGTCCATGACGGTGGTGGCGTTGGACTCGTCCCTGAGGGATGTGCTGAGGGCGTCGATGTACGCGAGGGTGTCGGGGTCGGTGATGTCGCCCTCGACGACGACGATGTTCGTCTTGAAGATGGGGTCGCCCTCCGCCACGTCGTAGAAGCCGCGGAGACCCTCCTCGTGCTCCTGACGCAGGGGGTCGTCCGGGGGCCAGTTGAGGGCGGGTTCGCCGAACTCCTCCTTGGTGAGGTT
>CAZDGP010000132.1:0-1322 GCA_964505085.1 uncultured Thermoplasmatales archaeon | reverse complement strand
AGGAACTCGTTCACGAGGTGGATGGCGTAGTCCACGCCGTTCCCGAGGAGGAGGGGGAGGACGGTGAGGTTCAGGGGGTTCATGGCGATGCCCATGTGCCCCATGAGGCCGTAGGTCCAGACGGCGCCCAGGGTGATGGTGCTGCCGGCGAGGAGGACGCTGCGGCCGTTGCGGAAGGCGGCGTAGAGGGCGCCGCCCACGAGAAGCGCGATGAGGGGGAGGAGGAGGCGGAAGTCCTCCCGGGCGAGCTCGCTGCTGTGGGCGTTGGCCACGGGGAAGTCCACGGTGTGGAGGGGTGGGTTGTCGCCGGTGAAGACGGTGTAGTTCCCGTGCTCGGGCGCCCACTCGAGGTAGGCGTCCCGGGCTTCGAGCATGAAGGCGCCGATCTCCTGGCTGGTGTAGGTGGTGTTGGCGGGCACCATGTAGAGGACCACAGCTTGCTCGAGGCTGGGGTCCATGGTGGGGGTCATGGTGTCCTGGAGCGTCTGCCATCCGACCTCGCGGATGAAGTTGCTGCGGGTGCGGTCGTCGGGGTGGGGGAGGCTGTAGGCGCCGGGGGGTGCCCGGGGGTCGTCCTGGCCGCCGGCGAGGGTCCAGTTGAAGAGCTTGGTGAAGCTCGGGAGCCCGATCTGGTACGTGATGGGGCTCTCCACGGTGCGGGTCTCCTTCCACCAGAGGAAGCCGGTGGTCTCCTCGTACGTGTACCCCTGGAGGAACTGGAAGAGCTCCTCCATGGCGCGGATGTACACCTCGTCGGTGATGTTGCCGCAGTGCGTGTTCTCCTCGCTTCGGAGGGGGATGTTGCGGCGGCTGTCCTCCCGGCACGCGTCGGGGTCGATGCGGAACTGGAGCTCCATCTCCTGCGTGTAGGTGGACTTGAAGTGCGTGGTGATGTTGTGGGCGGCCTTCGTGTGCTTGTTCCCGCGGGGGAGGACGTCGGCCACGTCCACGTCGGTGTGGATCTTCGGGAGCCCCGCACCCAGGAGCAGGGTGACGAGGAGGATGGTGGCGAGGACGGTGCGGGGATGGCGGTACGCCTCCACCGCGAGGCGGCCCACGGCCTGGACGCCCCTGCGCGTGGCGGGGGCGTCGTTGGACGCGGGGTCGTCGGGGCCTCCCTGGGCTCCCATGGGCAACGTTGGCACGATAGGACGGGAGGGGGTTGAAGGTTGCGGTTGCGAGGGGGGGGCCAGACCCCCCGACCTATAGGGACCTATAGGTGACTATAGGTGGGTCAGAGACCCATCATCTTCGCGATCGTATCGCGCTGGATCTCGCTGGTGCCCTCGAAGATGCGCATGGCGCGGGCGTAGCGGAGGATG
>CAZDGP010000131.1:0-3791 GCA_964505085.1 uncultured Thermoplasmatales archaeon | reverse complement strand
GGGAGGGGCATCTCCTCGTCCTCCGCATCCTCCCCCAGGACGCAGACGCTCCCGCCACCGTGCTGCGTCTCCCGGGGGCGCACCTCCACGAGCACGGGCTCGCTGATGCTGGGGTGGCTCACCACCGCCACGCCCACGGGGAGGCGCTGGATCTCGTCCTCCATGTCCCGCGTGAGACCCTCGACGCTGGAGACGAGGGCCTTGAGGTCGTTGGGGTTCGTGACCTTGAGCAGGATCTCCGTGTTGCACTGGCTCAGGACGTTCTTGTCCACCTTCGCCGGGCGCTGGCTGATGACGGTGAGGCCCATGCCGAACTTGCGGCCCTCGCTGGCGATGGTGCGGAGCACGTCGCCGCTCAGGGCCGAATCGTAGGTGCGTTCGGGGCAGAAGTTGTGCGCCTCCTCCACCACTAACATGAAGGGCGGCACGTCGCCGCGCTTCCGGGCTTCGAAGAGGCTCTTGGCGAGGCGGGCGACGACGATCTCCGCCACGTGGGGGGCGCTCCCCCGGAGGTTCACCACCGTGACCTGGTCCCGCTCAACGAGCTCCGAGGTGGGGGTGCCGGCACCGTCGAAGAGGCCGAGGCCGTGGAGCCCCTCCAGGGCGCTGAGGAGGTTCCATCGGGCGCTGCTGTCGTGGGTCTTCACCTCCTCGATGATGTCCTCGAGGCCGTAGGTTCGGGTCGTCTCCTGCAGGTGCTTGAGGGCCTCGTGGAGGATGCCGCTCTGCGTGTTCGTGAGCTTCTGGCCCACGAGGTCCGTGAGCTCCCGCGTGGTGAGGTCGCGACCGTCGAGGCTCAGGGGCTCCCCCGAGGGGTTCGCCATGGGGTCCGGGGTGACCTGGCGGAGGTGGTCGGCGTAGTGGCGTGGGCGCACGTCGAAGTCCCGCATGGCGGGGAAGTCGCCCTCGTCCCGGTTGGGGTGGCCGAGGCTCCCGTGCTCGCCGTGGGGGTCGATGACGACGATGGGGACCCCGTGCTTCGCCATCTCCTCCATGAGGACACCCACGCAGTAGGATTTCCCGGCGCCGGTCTTCGCCAGGACGGAGACGTGCTTCTGCACGAGCTCGTTGAGGTCCAGCACCACGGGGATGCCGTAGTCCTTCACCTGCCCCAGGTACGCGCCCCGGGGACGTGGCCCGCCGGGGTCGGGGAGGCCGAAGACGCGGGCGATCTGGTCCAGGGGCGCCTGGCGCACGGGGGCGCCGGCGCGCACAGGGGTGCTCGGCACCTGCAGGAGGTTGCGGCTGTCCCGGTACCCGATGACCTTGGCGTGGGCGGTGAGGCGGCTCGCCACCTCGCCCTCCTGTTCGTCGGTGAGGCCGTTAGCATCGTGGAAGGTGAGGTCGGACTCGCGCTCCACCTCGAGGACCTGGGCGAGGACGGCGCCCACGCCCTCGTGCTCCACGGTGACGTAGGCGGTGCGCTGGAGGCTCGGGTCCTGGACGGCGAAGCGGAAGGACCCGGTGTCCACGTCCCCGTAGATGCGACCCACGATGGGGTGCTGGTCCTCCGGCGGGTCGAGGGGGGTACCTTGCTCTTGGGGGGTGGCTGTGGCGTGCATGTGGGAGAGGTGGTTCCCCAGGGGGTTAAGCTCTCACGGGGACGCGTCTACACGTGAGGGCAACATGAAGGAGAGGTAGAGCCCGCCCCGGTCGGAGGGACCGGCGGGATCCGGGGCGGGCCATCCGGGGTGGCAGGGGGTTGCGGGGCACCGTGCCCCTTGAGAGGGAAGAGGTAGAGGACCGGGGTCCGCGGCTGTCCGGGGACCGATGGGGTCCGCTTCACCGGGGCGCGGGTTCCGCCGCGTCGGAGAAGCTCTTCATGCCGGCACCCACGAGCACGATGGCCACGAGAAGGTGCAGCACGTTGTCGGCGTGGGGGATGGCGTCGGCGTGGGTGTTCAGGAGCGCGGGCACGAGGATCCCCATGAAGCCCAGGAGCGCCACGAGGATGTACACGACGCCGAGGCCCAGGTTGACCTGGCCAGCGTGCTGGCCCTCCAGCGCGTAGGCCGCGCCCAGGAGCACCGCGCCGCTCCCGAGGTGCACGACGCTGTGCAGGGGGTTGACCCCGAAGATGATCAGCGTACCGGTTCCTACGAAGAACCCGAGGATACCCACCAGGACGAGCACGGCCCCGAAGATCTTCGCTACAAGGATGTTCGTGTTGTCGTCGGACATCGTTCCACCTGGAGCGGAACCTTCCTTGGCCCGTCTCCAACACCATAGAACGTTCATAGTACCATAAACGTTCCGGTCATACAGAACGTTCTGGTCATCCGGGGAGGTCCACGTCGAGGAGCACCTCGCCCTCGCGGCGGTGGGCCGTCACCGCAACCCCCCCGATGCCCCCATGACGTAGGAGGCTCTGGGCGAAGCCCCCCAGGACCTCCGGGGCCTCCCCCGGGTCCATGCCCCCCCTGGGAGCCAGGGCCAGGCGGCTGTGCTCGAGGTCGATGCGCAGGGTCTCCGCGAGGCCCTCGCGCTCCAGGAAGGACGAGAGGACCACGAGGGGGCGTTCCGCACCCTGCACCTCGATGAACCGGGCGCAGGTCCCGCCGAGCTCCTCCCCACGCTCCCAGGGGGTCGCGCCACCGCCCACGGCGTCCAGCGCCTCGGCGATGGTGAGGCGCGCCGCCAGGGGCGCCGTGGTCACGTAGTCCTTCACCGCGTCCCGGAGCTGGTCCACGGGGACGCTGCTGGAGCCCAGGCGCTCCCCCATGAGGACGTAGATCTTCCTCCGGCCGTCGGTGGGGTGGGGCCGTTCCTCCACCACGCCCTTCTCCCGGAGCTTGGGCACGTGGTTGCTGGAGAGGCTGGACTTGGAGCGGCCCGTGACCTCCACGAGGTCCGGGAGCTCCCGCTCGCCCTTCTCCAGCTCCTCGAGGATGGCGCGGCGCACGGGGTTCGTGACAGCAACGTACCCGTCGGGGGTACCGTAGATGGTGAACGCGTCGTCGGGCATGGCAACACTCGTGGGACCCCCTATGGAGCTCCTCCCGTAAGAACGTTCTTGGTCGTATGAACGAAACGACCGGTGTGGCGGATGCGGGGGACCGATGCCCGCGGGGGCCAACACCTTCAAGACGCAGGCCCCCCGTAGCGGGGCCCATGAGCTCCAGCGGCCCAGGCGGTGGCGGCGGCGTGCCCGTGCGCGGACCCGGCAAGGGAAGCGACCCCACGGGAGGACAGGGTGGAGGCGGCCCCAACCCCCAGGATGCGCGCCAGCAGGCCATGCAGCGGAAGATGAAGCTCCGCATGCAGATCCAGCAGAACCTCAAGGACATCGACCACAAGCTCGTGGTCATGAGCGGGAAGGGCGGCGTGGGCAAGACCACCGTGGCCGTGAACCTCGCCGCGAGCCTGGCGAACCAGGGCTTCGACGTGGGGCTCCTGGACCTGGACCTCACGAACCCCAACGCCCCCGCCATGCTGGACACCGGGGACGAGAAGCCCGAGCCCGGGGAACACGAGGGTGGCATCCGCCCCGTACGGGTGGGGGACAACCTCCACGTCATGAGCACGGAGTACCTCCTCGGCAACAGGGACGACACCGTGGTCTGGCGGGGCCCCATCAAGATGAACGTCATCCGGGAGCTCCTGGGGAAGGTCGAGTGGGGGAGCCTGGACTACCTCGTCATCGACCTGCCGCCGGGCACCAGCGACGAGCCCCTCACCATCGCGCAGCTCGTGAAGGACGCCGAGGGCCTCGTGCTCGTCACCACGCCCCAGGAGGTGTCCCTCATGGACATCCGGAAGAGCGTGCGCTTCGCCGAGACCGTGGACATGCC
>CAZDGP010000130.1:0-3869 GCA_964505085.1 uncultured Thermoplasmatales archaeon | reverse complement strand
GTCTCAGCCCGTCTCTACCAACACGGGAGCGTCGCGGAACTGCAGCGCAGTTCCGCGGTTGGATCACGCAACACGGTTCCACCCTGGAACCACACCACCTCGAAACCCTTAAGACGAGGAACGCGATGGGTGGCCTGCGCACACGCACTGGGCCGGTAGATCAGCCTGGAAGATCGCGTCCTTGGCATGGACGAGGCCCCGAGTTCAAATCTCGGCCGGTCCACTCTCCCTCCTTCCGCTTTGCCTCAGTCGGTCGAGTGGACCGGCCGGCGCTTCGCGCTCGGCCGGCGGAGACTCCTTCTCTCCCCTTCGGGTCGTTCAGTCGAGTGGTCCGGCCGGCGCTTCGCGCTCGGCCGGTCACCTAGAAACTAGATGGCTCAGATGGTCAGTTGAGTGGACCGGGTGGCGCTTCGGGTGCGGACGGTCACCTAGGAACCTAGTGTCTCAGACGTTCGGTCGAGTGGATCGGTCACCCACGCGTCGACCGAATGGGGAGTTCGAGGTGTGGTGGAACACCACGGACACGAGCCGCACGGAATACGAGGTGGAGTTCTTCGCGCGGTTGGGTAAGGCGGTGACCACGTTTTCGGACGCGCCCGAGGTGTATACGACCGCGTACCGGGACGGTGCCCAGGATCTGGAGGAGTGGTATACGTATGGGGCATTGAGCAGTTCCGGGGATCAGGACCTGTATCGGATCGTGTTCCCGAGGGAATGTGCGGATACCTTCGAGGTGCAGGTGAAGGGCTTCGACGGTCACGATCTGGACTTCTACCTGAGTCGGGGAGATCCCTCGGATCTGGGGTACAACACGGGGTTGTACGATGTGGAGAAGACGGGGCCCGACAGCACCGAGTACCACAAGGAGGAGGTGTACCTCGATCCCGACGACGATAACGTGCAGGTGCCGTACAGCTTGCTGGTGGAACATGAGGGGGCGAGCTTGAGCGACTACGAGGTGCTGTACTCGTACGAAGGTTGCGCTGGCACGGGGGGTGGTCCCCAGGAGGTCGGGTCGCATAAATTCCAGTGGAACGATGGGGGGCTGACGTAGGATGTGCCCCCTTGAGCTATGGGGAAGCTTCAAGACCCCTGAAGTGAACCACGAGCAAGCTTCGGGAGGCCCCACCCCGTGAACCCCCCTCACACCACCCCCACCCGCATCCTCACCCTGGCCCTCACCGCCCTCGTGGTCCTCGCCCCCCTCGCAGCCGCGGGCATCCTCCCCAGCGACGTGCCGGGTGTGACGAGTGCGCCGTGGGGGGCGTGGGGTGTGGAGACGTTGGATGAGAGGTGGGTTACCTCGGATCAGACGGGCATCGATCTGGACAGGAACGACAAACCTTGGATTACGTACACTACAACCCAGCAGTTCTATGTTCTTCGCCACAATGGGGCGCTGTGGGAGGTTCTGTTCACGGGAGTGGAGAGCCAGTCGTCGGAACTTGCTCTGGATGCATCGGATACGCCCCACATAGTGCACTCGGGCCCGTACCCCGGGAAGGTACATTACACTACACAAGCGGCGAACGGATCGTGGGAGACGACCGAGCTGGATGATCGGGATCTGGATTTCGAGTTGCACATCGCGCTGGGTCCAGCTGGCACGCCGCACGTGGCGTACGTGGTAGGGAACAACCTCTACCACCAGAAACTAACCAATTCTGGATGGGTGCGGGAGCAAGTGACCGTCAGTGGTACCGCGTGGGGATGGTTGGACTTGGCTGTAGACTCCCAGGGTAAGCCTCACATCGCGCATGAAGTGCGGGAGACCGACCAGCACCCGGAGCAGGATCCGTTGGGGGAGATCCAGTACGCGGTGAAGGACAACGGGTCGTGGGACTTGGAGCGATTCTACGGATGTAATATCGATCCAGCCATCGGCTTGGACTCGGGGGACTCGCCGCACATCGCGTGCCATGTGCCCGATGGGGGCCTGGGATACGCAACAAGGAATGTCTCCGGCTCCTGGAACCTCGGCGTCATCGATGACGGTGCCCGTACAGCGTACACGCGCGACGGATTTTATGTTGGGCATGAACCCAGCATAACTTTGGACAGGGACGACCGCGTGCACATCGCATACGGGTATAAGGGCGACTCCGCTTTCGACTATCCCACGCACAAGGGTGAACTCCACTACATAGGTCAGGATGGGAACGGCTCGTGGGTGAAGGAAATCGTGGACCACGATGGCCACCAGAACGGGCGGGCAAGCGCGATTACCTTGGACACGAGCAACCGACCCCACATCAGCTACGTATTGGGATGGCGAGCGGAATCCATGGGATGCGCTCACGTGGCGAACACCTGCTATGACCTCCGCTACGCCAAGCCATTGTCCGAACCTATGAGCACTATTGGCGAGTAACTCTAAAGGGCAACCCTAAGACTGCACAACCCACCCACTCGCATCCACTACTTGATGCGGACACAATCGCCACCGGCCGAACTCCATCTCCGCCACGAACCCGCAGATCTCACACGGGTTGTTCCCCTCCCGCGATGCCAGGTCGTCGTTCACGATGACCGCCCGCGCCCGGTCGCCCTCCGTGTGGCAGCTTGCGCACCGGATCCTGCCATCCTCCAGCACCGCCCGCGTCGCGTCCGCCCTGACGAGCGCGTCCTCGTTCATGAGGTCCATCGCGATGTCGCGGGGCACGTAGCCGAAGCTGCCTACGGGGCGCTTGCACTCTCCGCACTCCACCACCAGGTGCTCTCTGATGTTCTCGAACTCCGTCGTTATCATCTTAGTCACCTTGAGGGGCTCGGTGGCTCCCTCACTCGCTTAGGGAGCCCGCGAGCCCCGCTCCTCCACCACTTGCTGCTGCGCTCACGGGCCGCGCCACCACGTACCGCTCCTCCACCACCGTCACACGCGCATCGACGGTCATCGGCGGTTCCGTCCCCGACACGAACACCACCAGCCCGTTCTCAAGGTAGGCGACGCCGTCGCCGTGCTGGCCCTCGTCCACGACGTTGAGCTCGAGGACGTCGCCGGGCCGGGGGTAGCCGGGGCGGCTGGCGGGGTCGTCGGTGAAATCCAGCAGGTCCTGGTCGAACGCCGTCCGCAACGCGAGCTCCGTCCGGTTCACGAACCCGAGGCCCACGTCGAGCTCGTGGCTCACGTGCGGCGCGTCCTCCCCATCCAGCAAGCGGCGCACGACCTCGCGGTACGTGCCCACACTAGGCCCCATCTAGGCCACCTCCGCGGCGTCCTCGCGCACCGCCTGCACGAACTTCGTGAGCTCGTTCTCGAACCGCTGGCCCGTGGGCACGGCGTGCTTCTGCACCCGCATCGAGCGGGCCACGATCTCGCGGCGCCGTCGGGTGTCGGCGTCCTGGAACTTCTCCAGCTTCTTGTCGCTCAGCCTCAGCACGAAGACGTCGCCCGTCCACTCGTGCGTGTGGCGCGTCTTGACCTCGTACGGAACCTCATTGAGGGTCTCGCCCTCGAGGTTCACCTGCTGGCCCTTGCTCTCGCTCGTCTCATCGTTCGGCATCTCGTTCGTGTCTCCTGTCGCTCGCGTGGGCGACGCTGAATCGTTCGATTCCGAATCTAGCAGTTCGTACGCGGTCGTGGTGCTGCCCGCGTGATGATGCCGCGTCACCACCACCAAGTCCCGCGCCCGCAGCACCCGCGTAATCCACGCCAGCTCGTGCGGCGTGAGGTTCAACTCGTACTGCAGGTCCCGACTCGCCACCGGCCCGTCCGCGTCCTCAAGGACCTCCACCACGTCCTCCGGGCTCGCCTGCATCTTAGGCCACCTCCGGCGACTCATCCCGGGAGGGGCGGCTCCGCGGCTCCGGCGGCTGGATGGCCTTGTTGAAGAGCTGGTTGAGGTTCGCGTAGAACCGCGTCTGCTGGT
>CAZDGP010000129.1:0-3891 GCA_964505085.1 uncultured Thermoplasmatales archaeon | reverse complement strand
CGGCTCCGGCGGATGTTGGGTCGTGACCCTATCGGTTCAAGAAACGGTCTTTGTCCCGCTTGAGGAGGCGGGTGGTGATCTCCACCAGGGGATGCTGCCCGATGTCGTTGATCTCCACGTCGTCGAGGTTGTTCAACCCCGACGCCCGGGCGTTCCGCTCCAACCCCAGCTCCACGTCCTCCTTCAGCGCGAGGACGTACGCGTCCAACCGCGTCAAGCCCAGTTGCCGCGCCGCGAAGACGCGGTGATGCCCGTCCACCAGGAGCGTCTGGGGCTCCTTGTCCACCACGAGGATGGGCTCCGCGAGCCCCCGCTCGATCTCCCGCTGCCGCCCCTGGAGCTCGTCGGCGTAGATGCGCTTCTGCGTGGGGAGGAGGTTCGTGATGTCCACCTCACGCTCCTCCACGTCGATGTCGACGCCGTAGAGGTTCTCCAGGGTCTCCTTGAGCTTGAGCATCTTCCGCGGCGTCACGCGCTCGATGTGGCTGCGGAGGATATCCGTGGTGCTGATGATGCCTACCATGCGCCCCTCGTCGTCCACCACCGGGAGCTCCTTCACCCCCATGCGGAAGAGGATGCGGGCTGCGTCCTGCACGTCCATGTCCGGGTGGGCCACCACGGTCCCCTCGGCGATGATCTCCTCCAGCTCGGCGTCCCGCTGGTCCAGGTGCCGCAGGAGCTCCTTCGGCGTGACGAAGCCCACGAGGTACTCCCCCTCGGTGACGGGGAGGCCCACATGGCGCTCCTCCGTGATGCGCTCGATAGCCTCGTTCACGGAGATCCCGGCGTCGAGGCTCACCACGTCCGAGGTCATGTAGTCCTGGACCCGGGGCTTCGTCATGGGGAGGACGTTACCGGCATCAAGGTATTCAAAGGTTGGTCCCCGGGAGCGCGCGTACGCCATGGCATCTTCATCTCCAGGGCTTCCCCCTTTTCAACCCTCGCTCCATGGGCCTTGCATGAAGTTCCCTCCGGGCGCTGGTCATCACGGCACCTCCTCACCGCGCCAGGTCCTCAGTGCACCACGACCCCGCCCTCGGGATCCCGCTCCCACGCGGGCTCCCCGTCGTAGTCGATGCGGTCCACGCGGTGGTGTGGGACCCGCGTCGCCTCCCCGTCCACGTTCACCGTGATGAAGGACGGGTCCACCTCCAGGACGTCGGCGCCGGCCACCCACCGGCGGTCCCCGGGAGCCCCCCGGTGCACGTACCGGATCCGCGCTCGCTCCAACTCCGTATCCGCGCGGTACCGCAGCTCGTTCAGGACCTCGCGCGGACCGTAGAGGTCCGCACCATCGCTTCGCCCTCCGAGCACGTTGGCGGTCATGGAGCTAGTCCTCCGTCAGGGCCTCTTCGGCGCCCCCAGCATCATGCGGGCGTTCCGGGCGCTGAGCTCGATGCTCTCCCGCGCATCCCGCGTCACGGGGTCCATATGCCCCGGGTAGAAGGCCTCCACCGGGAGCTCCGCCAGGCGCTCCAGGCTCTCCACGAGCTGGGGGCCATCGCCGCCGGGGAGGTCCACGCGGCCGAAGCTCCCACCCTCGAAGACCACGTCCCCTGCCAGAAGCACCTGCTCCTCCGACGACCACAGCACGGTGTGAGCCGGGCTGTGGCCGGGGGCCAGCAACGCCTCCAGGGTCACGTCCCCCACCTGGACGGTGTCACCCTCCTGCACCTCCGTCACGGGGCAGGGCGTCATGTCGAGGCCCATCATGGCCGCCAGCGTCCGCCGGGCATCGCCCTCCCGCACCGCCACCGCCTCGTCCGCGTGCATGAGCACCTCCGCATCCAGGTCCTCCGCCAATCGCGCCACCCCGCCTACGTGATCGTGGTGCCAGTGCGTGAGGTAGATGCGGTCGATGCCCGCCGGCGCCACGTGCTCCCGGATGCGCTCCAGCAGCGCCTCGTGGGCCTGCCCCGTGCCCGCGTCCACGAGGAGCCACTCCCCCGCGCTCCCCACGAGCGTGAGGTTCACGGCGAAGGCGGGGTCACGGAGGCGGTGGACGTTCAGGCAATCACCTTCCGAAGCTTCGGGGCGCCAACGAGCTTCGTACCGTCATGTGGCGCAGGGCATCTCGGGTGGAGGGGCCTCATCGTGGGGGTATCGTAGCGAAAGTTGCTTAATGCTTCTGCTCACCAGGGTTCGCCCGACCCCGGCGCTGGCTGCATAAGATTGAAGATGGTACAACCTTACGTCCATGTGGGAGGCTTCCCATCCGCAAGAGCATCGTCCCCCTCATCCTCGTGATCAGCCTGGCAGCTTCTGGGGTCCCAGGCGTAACAGCCGAGATCGGTCAACGGCAGATCCCGGATTGCCGCACGAGCGACACCTCCGACCTGGTCCATGTGGCGGGCCTTGGCCGGGTCTGTCGTGAAGGTACGACCCTGGAGCTGCTACTGGAGGATGGGACCACGGTCCGCACCCATGGTTGGGATCCGGTCCCTGAAGCACCATCCCCGAGCCCCACAACCGCAGGTGCTGGTGACGCGTTCTTCCCGACGCATCTTCCCGGGGCGCTGGCGTCGGAAGCTCCCGGGGCCACCGCTCCACCCGTCGCGCCCTACTGTGAGTTCGGTGAGGCACCACCCCGCACGGTGGTGATCGCCGCCCACCCATACGACAAGACGGACCGAACTACCGACCATATCATCCGGGGGGCCATCGACGATATGGCTCGCTTCCAGTTCTCGGAGGCTGAGGCCTTCGATCGATACGTGGCGTACCGCTTCGCGTGCAACGACCAGGGGACGGTACGGATTTACCACGAGACCCTTCCCACCCATTCGACGCAGACGTCCTTCAGCACCATCA
The DNA here is from genome assembly GCA_964505085.1 of uncultured Thermoplasmatales archaeon. Taxonomy (GTDB): domain Archaea; phylum Thermoplasmatota; class SW-10-69-26; order JACQPN01; family CAZDGP01; genus CAZDGP01. Next base: position 1,080 of record CAZDGP010000129.1, on the reverse strand, counting down.
TCGACGATCTCCGCGATGTCGGGTACGATTACAAGTTCGCGAAGTACCTCATCTGGTACGAGAACGAGCTCGACTGCAATTGCGGGGGTATCGCCACCTACGAAGCGGATGATTCCGCATCCTCTGAGAACATGAACAACAGGGGCCCAAGCTACGCGGTGGTCTCCGGCAACTTCCGTTGGGGCTACGGTGACGGTGCCTGGCGCACAGCGATGCACGAGCTCGGACACGTCATGGGCGCGGTGCAGTCCTCGTCCCCGAACTTCTACGACAACTACGGAGGGCCCCATTGCAGCGACGAGTACGATATCATGTGCTACGGCCCCGACACCTACTGGCGGTGCGGGGTCGAGCAGTGGGACTGCGGGAAGGACGATTACTGGAACCCCGACCCGGAGCCGGGCTCGTACCTCGACACGCACTGGAACATCGCGCACGATCGCAACAACTTCATGGAGGTCGCCACCCCGGAAGAGACCCCCACGGAGCCCACGAACCTGACCGCCCTCCCCGGCGAGGAGCCGGGGACCACGCTCCTCGTCTGGGACCCACCAGCTGACCCAGGGGCATCCCTCATCCGGTGGTACACCCTCTACACCGACCTCGGGATCAACGACGACTGGATCGTGCAACCTGAACGCGCCAGCCCCACGTGGAAGATCATCCGTGACGACGAGATCATCCTGGAGCCCCAGGGCCCCGAGGGGATGGACCTCGAGCAGGCCTACGGCGTCGTGGTGGACGGCGGCCACGTGAAGGACACCATCACGCAGCGGGCCTGGCGCGTGGGCGCGGTGAACCATCATGGGGAGGGTCCGATGTCCAACGTAGCGTACGCCCCCACACTGCCAGACGGCTAAGGCGCGTAGAGGACCTACTGCATGCGCGTGGGTGAAGGCCCCCGGCCTGCCCTATCGAGCATGCCAGAGGCTACCTCCGTGGTGAGCAGATAGGCTTCCATCCTCATGGACCCCGGGGCGGGGTTCGCACATGCTGAACTGGCTCCCAGTACCCAACGGGAAGGGCCCCCGACGGCCCGAACGCTCTTTGGTCCTGCCCGCGTTCGATCCTCCAGTATGG
>CAZDGP010000128.1:0-3985 GCA_964505085.1 uncultured Thermoplasmatales archaeon | reverse complement strand
AGCCGGAGGGTGCCCGGAGACTCCGGGCGGAGACGCGTTCGTTCGTGTGCTGAGCTCTAGGGTCGAGGGGTAGTCAGTTCAGACCTTTTCACCGAAGGCGACACGCTTGCCGACCTTCGTGATCTTGATGGTGACCTCGTCGCCCACGTTCGTGTTGGGGACGAAGGTCACGAGCCCGTCGATCCGTGCGACACCGTCGCCCTGGCTTCCCGTGTCCTCGATGGTGACCTCGTGGGTCTCGCCAACGTTGACCGGGTCGGGCGCGGTGATCTCGATGAAACTTCCAGACATCGTTTCTTCACCTTGTCGAGGCCAGGCTCTGAAGGAAAGGGCCCTCCACAAGCAACCCAGCCCCGGACATCCCCACGTACCCTGGGTTCCTATTTGAACGTTTCGGTACGTGTGGGGTCCGACCCGCGTGGAACCTGATGCAACCCGGGACGGGGTGCACCCGCCCGTTTCAAGACCCCGGGGACCCTTGAGGAGGGTGACGTGGTACCATGAAGGTCGCCATCACAGGGGGAACGGGGCTCGTGGGCACGGTGCTCCAGAGGACCTTGGAGGAACGCGGCGACGAGGCGGTGGTGGTAAGCCGGTCGCCGGAGCGGGGGGACCTCGCGTGGGACCCGAAGGACCCGGGGAGCCTCGTGCTCCCGGAGGACGTCACCCACGTGGTGCACCTCGCGGGGGAGAGCCTCTACGGGGACCGGTGGAACGAGGAGGTGAAGAACGAGATCCTGGAGTCGCGGGTCCTGGGCACCACCACGGTGGCGCAGGCGGTGCGGGACCACGGCGAGATCCAGGGCTTCGCCAGCGGCAGCGCCGTGGGGTACTACGGGGACCGCGGCGACGAGGTGCTCACGGAGTCGAGCGGGCCCGGCGACGACTTCCTCGCGCAGGTCTGCATGGCCTGGGAGGACGCGGTGGAACCTGTGGAGACGGACGCGTCGCTGGACACCAACGTGTCCCGTCTCCGCACATCGGTGGTGCTCAGCACCCGGGAGGGGGCCCTGCCCCTGATGCTGAACCCCGTGGGAGGCGTCAGGCCCTACCACTGGGGCATCGGCGGACCCATCGGGCGGGGTCGCGCGTGGTTCCCGTGGATCCACGAGGAGGACCATGCCCGCGCCATCCTCCACGTGCTGGACGAGGGGTTGGAGGGTCCCGTGAACCTCCATGCACCCCAGCAGGTGCGGAACAAGGCCTTCACGAAGGCACTGGGGAGCGTCCTGAACCGCCCCACGATCCTGCCGGTGCCCAAGCTCGCCATCCGCGCCCTCTTCGGCGAGGTGGCGGACGTCGTCACCGCGAGCCAGCGCGTGGAACCCACCCGCCTGGAGGAGAGCGGTTTCACGTGGCGCTACCCCACCGTGGCGGAGGCGCTGGAGGACCTGCTTGGGGAGGACGAGGGGGCAGGATCCTCGTGACGCACGTCGAGGACCACGGCGGTCGGGACGTGGAGCTCACCCCGGTAGATGGTCCGATGGATGGGGAGGTCGAGGACCCCGCGGGACCCGTGGACCTCCTCGGCCCCCGCGTCTCCCGGGAGGACGACGGGTACCACCTGCACATGCGCCAGGTGGTGCCGGTGGACCGGGAGGCGGTGTGGGCGTTCTTCGAGGACCTGGGGCACCTGGAACGCATCGTGCCGGAGCGCTTCGGCCTGGAGGTGGTGGAGTCGTCGGGTGACCGCGTGGAGGAGGGGGTGCGCATCGTGCACCGGCAACGGGTGCGGGGTGTTCCCGTGACGTGGGTGAGCCGCATCGGGGACGTGGTGGAGGGACGCCGCTTCACCGACGAGATGGAGGAGGGCCCCTTCGCGTCCTGGCGTCACGTCCACAGCCTCCGGGAGGTGCAGGGTGGCACCGCCATCGTGGACGATGTGACGTACCGCCTGCCCCTGGAGCCCCTGAGCCGCGTGGTGCATCCCGTGGTGGCGCGGGACCTCCGGGGGCTCTTCCGGGAGCGCGCCCTGGCGGTGGCTCGTGCCCTCGGCGGCGGTGAGGTAGAGGGTACCGAGGACCTTTGACGCCCGGGCATCGTGGTGGGTGCATGAGCCCCGAGCATCCTGCACCCACCGTGCACGTCTTCTACGATTACGTCTGCCCCTACGCGTACATCGGGTGGGAGCGCACGAAGGCGCTGGAGCGGCGCTTCGACGTGGAGTTCACGTTCCTGCCGTGGGAGATCCACCCCACCACGGACCCCGCGGGGGAAGCGTACGAGCATGAACCCCCTGAGGCGAACGTGGAGTGGCTGGAGCGCCTCGCCGGCGAGGTGGACGTGGACCTTGACGGGCCCGACGTGGGCGTGAACTCGAACCTGGCTCTCCGGGGTGCCGAGCTCGCGAGGGACCGCGGTGCCTTCCGGGACTACCACGAGGCCGCCTTCCAGGCCGTGTGGCAGGAGGGCCGCAACCTCGGGGACGAGGCGGTGCTCCGGACCGTGGCTGGGGAGGCGGGCCTCGACCCCGACGCCTTCCTGGAGGCGGTGCGCCATCCCGCGTACCAGGCGCGCCTCGACGGCGTGGACCGGGCGGCGGAGGCGCTGGGCGTGCAGCGGGTGCCCACCTTCGTCTTCGGCGACCAGCGCATCGTGGGGAACGACCCCTTCGACGGGAGCCTGGTGGGTCCATTGGAGGCGTTCCTGGAGCGGTGGAAGGCCCTGGGCCCCGACGGCACCACGGAGGCGAGCTGGGACGTGAACCTGGAGACGCTGCTGCACGGTTAGAGGCGTTCAGAGCTCGCACCGCACGACCCAGCGCCCGTACCGCCGCGGCCCGTCCTCCACGGCTTCGAACCCCGCGCGCTGGAACGTTCCCAGGGTCCCCATGTACCCCTGGTACCCCGTGAACTCCAGGTCGCTGGCGTCCTGGGGGTAGCCCTCGAGGATGGTGGCGCCGTGGGTGCGAGCGTGCTCCTTGGCGGCCTCGAGCATCCTGGCGCTCCAGCCCTCGCCCCGGTGGTCGGCGCGGACGACGAAGCACGTGATGCTCCACACCGGCTCGTCATCGTGAGCCTTGAGGACGCGGCTCGCCTCGAGCCCCGCGAAGGCGCTCCGGGGCTCCACCGACACCCACGCCACGGGCTCGCCGTCCTGGTACCCGATGAGACCGGGTTCCCGACCTGCGGCGACGCGGTCCTCGAGCACCGCCTTGTGCTCCTGGCTTCCGGTGGCGTCGAACCCCTTCATCGTGAGGCGCCAGTACGCGCACCAGCACCCACCGTGGGCTCCGCGCGTCCCGAAGAGCCTCTGGAGGTCCGCCCATCGCTCCGGTGAGGCGGGGTGGACCTCGAAGACCGGCTCCGTCATGGGTTCCCTTGGGTCGAGCGGGTTCTTGCGCCTTGCGCTGGTGGCCCCGAACCTTCTTGGCGTTCCACGCCCGTCCCCGGCCCATGCACCTGGACCACGCGTGCCTCAACGTGCGGGACATGGACGAGTCCATCGCGTTCTACACGACGAACTTCGGCATGGAGCTCCTCTCCCGGAAGGAGGTGCCGGAGAACAACGCGGAGATCGCCTTCGTGGGGTGGGGCGAGAAGGGGAGCGAGGCCATGAAGCTCGAGCTCACGCACTGGGGCGACTGGGAGGCTTCGGATTACGAGGAGGGGGCGCTCTTCGACCACATCGCCATCGTGGTGGCGGACGTGGAGACCGTGGTGGAGGACCTGCGGGAGCGGGGGGTCCGCATCGCGAAGGAGCCGTACAGCCTGAGCAGCTCCTCGTCGACCATCGCCTTCGTCCATGACCCCGACGGGAACTGGGTGGAGCTCATCGAGCGGTGACCCCCTGGACCTATAGGCCCCTATAGGTGACTATAGGTCCGGGGACGTGGGTCCGTCATCCCCTCCGTCCCCATCCCCTTCACCATCTCCATCCGTCCCGCTCCCCTCGTCCTCCTCGTACCCATCGCACTCCACCATCGGCACCGCCGGGTACTTGGGGAACCTTTCCGGCTCCACACCGTCTCGGGCGCGTCGGGCGC
>CAZDGP010000127.1:0-4011 GCA_964505085.1 uncultured Thermoplasmatales archaeon | reverse complement strand
CCTCGAGCACGGGCAGTCCGTCTTCGTCTGCGGCGAGACCGCCTCGGGCAAGACCACCACCCTCAACGCCATCCTGAGCTTCGTCCAACCCGACGAGAAGGTGTACAGCGCCGAGGACACCCCCGAGGTCCAACCGCCCCAACCCACGTGGCAGCAGCTCGTCACCCGTGAGCAGGGCCCCGAGGAATCACGCGTCGACATGTTCGACCTCCTCAAGGCCGCGTTGCGGTCCCGCCCCAACTACATCATCGTGGGCGAGATCCGGGGCGCCGAGGGGAACGTCGCCTTCCAGGCCATGCAGACCGGCCACCCCGTCATGGCCACCTTCCACGCCTCCAGCACCCAGAAGATGATCCAGCGCTTGAGCAGCGAACCCATCAGCGTGCCCGAGCGCTTCATGGACAACCTCAACGTGGCCCTCATCCAGATGGCCGTCTACCACCAGGGCAAGATGCTGCGCCGCGTCCTGGGCGTCCACGAGATCGAGGGGTACAGCGAGGTGCAGGACGGCGTCATGACCCGGGGTGTCTTCCAGTGGGACCCCGGCAAGGACGAGCACCTCTTCCGCGGTCGAAACAACAGCTACGTCCTCGAGGAACGCATCGCTCAGGTGGCCGGGTACACGGACAAGCGCGAGATCTACACGGAGCTCGACACGCGCACCCGCATCATCGAGCGCATGATCGAGGCGGGGATCTTCGACTACTACGATGTGAAGGACGTCATCTGGAACTTCTACAAGGACGGCGTCCAGGGCCTTCCCTTCACGCTCTGAGGTGACCACGCATGGTAGAGAAGATCGGGTACCGGCGCGCCATCGAGGCATTGAACATGCCCGTGAGCCGGTTCGCGTTCACCCGTGTCCTCCCTGCCCTCGTGGGAAGCATCATCGTGGCCGGTCTCCTCGTCCTCCTCCTCTCCGGGATCTTCAGCGGCATCTTCGCCCTCGTGCCCCTGGTCCTCCCCGTCTTCATCGTGGGTGCCGTGCTCCTCTACCCCCTGCAGGTGGCCCAGAGCATGCGCCAGGACATGGACCACAACATGCACTACTTCATCACGCACCTGGGCGTGCTCAGCACCAGCGAGGTGCCCCGGGTGGAGCTCTTCGACCTCATCGGGGAGAAGACCGAGGAGTACGGGCCCCTGGCCGAGGAGGCGAAGAAGGTCTCCACCCTGGTGAAGCGGTGGAACATGAGCCTCAGCGAGGCCTGCCGCTTCATCGCCCACCGCACCCCCAGCCTCATCTTCAGCGACTTCCTCGAGCGCTTCGCCTTCGGCGTGGAGTCCGGCGCCGAGATGGAGGCCTTCCTCCAGAGCGAGCAGGAGGTGGTCATGAGCGACTACGAGACCATCTACCGAAACAGCCTCGACCGCCTCGACCACCTGGACGGTCTCTACAACGGCCTCATGATGACCGTCATCTTCCTCGTGCTCTTCGGTCTCCTCATGCCCGTGCTCGTGGGCGGGTCCAGCACCCTCATCCTCCTCCTGGTGTTCCTCCTCACCCTCGTCATCCAGGGGGGTTTCCTCATCCTCATCAAGAGCCAGGTCCCCCCCGATCCCGTGTGGCGCGACATCGCGCTCCGCACCCCCCTCTGGGACCGCGTGAAGCTCGTGGCCCCCGTGAGCATCGTCCTCGCCCTGGCGCTGGCTCCGGTGCTCCTCCTGGCCACGAACCTGCCCCACCCCGTGAGCATCGCCCTGGCCGCCACCCCCCTCGTGGTCCCAGGCTTCATCGCCACACGCGAGGAAGCGGGTGTGAAGCGTCGCGACGACAACTACCCGGCCTTCATGCGGAGCCTCGGCGCCAGCACCGCCGCCCGCGGTGGTGACGCCCGCGAGGTGCTCCGGCATCTCCGCCACCACGACTTCGGCCCCCTCACGGAGGACATCCAGAACCTCTTCAAGCGCCTGCAGCTCCGCATCGACGACCCCGCCGCCTGGAACCACTTCACGCGGGAGACCGGCAGCATGCTCGTGGAGCGCTTCACGCGGATGTACGAGGAGGCCATCGACACCGGGGGGCGCCCCGACGCTGTAGGCCGCATCATCAGCGACAACATGGTGCAGATCATCGGCTTGCGGAAGCTCCGGTACCAGAAGGCCAGCGGGTTCCGCGGCACCCTCCTGGGCACCGCGGCCGCCATGGCCTTCAGCCTCTTCATCGGCGTGGGCGTCCTCCAGATGCTCACGGGGCTCTTCAGCAAGATCGGGGACATCGACGCGGGGGCCGTGAGCATCCCCACCATCATCCACACCTCCGGCATCAACGTGCCCATGCTCGTGGTCATCGTCCTCGTGCTCCTGGTGGCCAACGCCGCTATCAGCGCCATCATGATCCGCTTCGTGGACGGAGGCACGCAGGTGCGAGCCTTCGAGGACTTCAGCCTCTTCACGTGGGTGAGCATGGTGACGGCGCTCGTGAGCGCCAAGCTCCTGGAGAGCATGCTCGGCGCCAGCATCGTCTGAGCCCCCGACGGTCGGATATCGGGGTTGGAAGATGGGAAACCTCATGTACCCCCACCGGTCTCCCCCACGAGGTGACGCCCGTGGACGTGGACCAGCTCTTGGTGGAGGGGGACCGTTACAAGAAGAACGCCAAGGACGCCCTGGACCGGACGGTCAAGGGCGAGGAGGACCTCTACATCTGGCAGAACCAGGTGGAGGTCCTGGACGAGTACCTCGCGAACACCGAGGACCTGGTCGATGACCACCCCGACCTCGCCGAGAAGCGCGGGGAGCTCCGGGAGCTCAAGGACGAGCTCGACCAGCGCGTCACGGCCTTCCTCGCGGAGCAAGCTGGGGAGGAGGTGCCCCCCCGGCCCCCGGCGGAGGTGGAGGCCGAGGACCTCGCGCTGGCGGGGAAGGAGCTCATCGTGCCCGAGGCGGACACGGCCCTGGATGCCGAGGTGAGCAACGTGGAGGAGATGGACCGCTGGGAGGAGCCTCTCCGCATCCTCAACTCCTACCTGGCCGACAGCGAGCCCTACGAGGAGCACCACCCGGACCTGCCCAAGGTGCGGGAGCAGGTGAAGGCTCGGAAGCGGGCGCTGGAGGAGCGCATCGAGAACCTCGTGTCGAGCTGGCGCGAGGAGGACATGTCCCAGGCTGACTGAGGTAGCTCAGGGAGGGGCAACACCCTCCGTCCGGTCGGTGCCCCTCTTCCTCCGTTCCTTCCTCTCGCGACCCCTCAACCCCTCAGGCCCGCGTGGCGTCAGGCACCGCAGGTGACGCTCTTCAGGAGGTCCTGGGCCTGGTTCCAGTAGGGCGTGGGAAGTTGCGTGGCACCGTACCCCACGGTGATGAGGTACCCGTCACCGTTGGGGCAGGGGTAGTCCACCACCACGGCCCGGCCCGTGGCCCCGTCGATGTTCGCGTCGTAGTAGACGCCGCGGGCGGTGATGCCGAGCTTCGTGACGCTGAAGGGGTTCGTGCCCGTCTCCGTGAGCTCGATGCCCTTCTTCTGGGCGACGCTCTTCACGATGTCCTGGGAGTACCTGCCCTCGTCCAGGAGCGGCAGGTCCGGGGCTGTGGCCACGATACCGCCTCCGGCGCCAGCGGGCGCCTCGTAGTTCCACGTGGTGACGGTGACGATGCCGTAGCGCTTCTCCGACTCCGAGGCCTGCCAGCCCTGGCTGTCCGTCGCCTGCGCAGCTGGTGGCGAACCGTAGAGCCAGAGCACACCCACGATGATCAGGACGAGGACGAGCACGGCGCCCACGATCTTCCCGATGAGTCCCATGGACGAGGCAAGGGTGCCATGGGGGAAAAAGGTTGCCTTGGGCTCGGGGGAACCATGCTCCACAACCCACCTGGACCCCCCGGGAGGGAATGCTTTTTATGGAAGGTCGGGCATCAGGGGCTCGTCATCGACCTGGGCTCGTAGTCTAGTTGGTTATGACGTCGCTCTCACACAGCGGAGATCCGCGGTTCGAATCCGCGCGAGCCCACTTCCTCTTCTCACCCCGTCTCAGGAGGAAGTGGGCCACGTGTGCTGAGGCCAGGATGTCC
>CAZDGP010000126.1:0-4100 GCA_964505085.1 uncultured Thermoplasmatales archaeon | reverse complement strand
GGGAGGGGTCCCAGGCCCAGGATGCTCCGGACCATGGAGTCCCAGTGGTTGTTCCGGTAGGAATCCAGCGTCTGGTTGAACCCCCGCTGGATACCCTCCCGGTGCTGCGCATCCAGTTGGTACCGGTTGCTGTCCCGCGTGAGGTCCCGGTCCAGGTCCTGGATCCACGACCACTGGAGGGTCCGGGCCTCGCTGGGCAGGTCCAGGCGAGGGTCCTGCGCTGCGGCGGGGGCGGGCACGACAGAGCTTCCGATGAGCAGGATGACGGCGAAGAGAGGGAGGAGACGTGGGGTATCCATGGGGTTCCACTTCCGGTAGGGAGCCCGCGAATCACCCTTCCGACCTAAAAAGGTATCCGAAAAGTATATGCTCACCCAAGCTCCCGTGGGGCCCAACAAGGCTTGGTGGACCGGCTACCTGGCCGTACCTTGCGAGGTTCCCCTATGCGACGCTTGTTGCCGCGTACGCTCGACGACACCCTTCAGGCACTTCCCAAGGTGCCGCTGCTTGTAGTGTTGACCATCATCCTCCTCGGACCGGCCCTCCTCCCCGCGGTCTCCGGCACGTACGTGGAGCCCGGGAAGTTCCGCTACGTGCGGTTGGAGGAGGAGACCGGCGCCTTCGCGGCGGACTTCCACCCCAACGGGTCCAACGCCCTCATCGTGGGCGGCGCCTACGGCGAGTACCGGGGCCACCGGTACGTCTCCCTCTACAACGGGGCGGACCACGGCATGTTGCTGAACGACCAGGACACGCGGAAGGGTCCCTTCGTTGATGTGGAGTGGGCACCCAACGGGAACCTCGCCCTCATCCTGGGCGGCGGGTCCCGCTACCACGGCAGCATCGTGCAGTGCGAGGCTCCCTGCACCAGCACCCAGGACATGGTGGAGCTGTGGCAACCCGGGGAGCACAACCCCTACTGCTCCGGGAGCCGCTGCGGCTTCGAGGGGCGGCAGATCGCATGGCACCCCAACAGCACCCACGCGGTCCTCACAGGCAACGGGCTCCTGGTGTGGACGGGTCAGCAGTTCCACCTCGTGGACCCCGGCGTCGAGACCTTCTACGACAGCGTCGCGTTCCACCCCAGCGGGGACTACGCCCTCATCCAGAAGGACCTCAACGCCCTGGCGCTCTGCGAAACCCCGTGCCTCAACAAGACGGACCTCCAGGTGCAGACGTTCTTCTTCGGGAAGTACAACGGGTCCGCCGTCATCGAGGACATCACCTTCAGCAAGGACGGGTCCAAGGTCTTCGTCTCCGGCATGAACCACCAGAAGGGCCTCATCCTCGAGATCAGCGGTGTGAACAGCACCGACACGAGCACGTGGTCCCGCCGCTACGTCGAACCCGCGAGCATCGACGAACCCAACAGCACCAAGTTCGGGGAGATCACGGACCTCGCCTGGCACCCCACGGAGGACTGGGCGCTCCTGGGAAGCAGCATCGAGCGCCAGGTCATGACCATGGAACCCCGGGACAACGGCACCACCTGGGGCTTCACGACGCTCCTGGACATGCGGGAGCCCAAGATGCAGGAGGTGGAGTGGCACCCCACCGGGTCCTACGCCATCTTCCCCGCGCAATCCGGGTTCTTCCGCTACGACCCCTTCGGCATGCCCTCCGTCACCATCACGAGCCCCAGCTCCGCCGGTCACGCTACCGGACCCGTGACCTTCGAGGGCACCGCCACCCCCAAGGACGACAACCTCACCCTCACCCGCATCGAGGTGCGCGTGGGCGAGGAGGGTGCCTGGCGCAGCATCGACGACGCCAACTGGACCCTCCAACCCGACGGTAACGCCACCTGGACCACCGAGGCCGATCCCCGGGACGCCGGGCCCGGGCACAAGGGCGTGTACGTGCGTTCCCGCGACTCCGTCATCGTGGGCCCGCCGGACGTGGTGGCCTTCTGCGTGGACTACGACGGGAACATGCACGCGCGGTTGCAGGACCGGAACGAGACCTCCGCCACCGTGGCCTGGAGCGACCTCGGCGCCCGCTACGGGTTCAACGCGAGCGAGCTCCACTACGAGCTCCAGGTGAGCCCTGACGACGCGTTCCTGGAGAACATCACCACGGTGTACGAGGGGACCACCCCCAACGCCACCGTGAACCAGACCCCGGAGGACGGACCCCTCCACTACCGCGTCCAGGCCACCACCTGCGGCGCCACCACCACCGCGTGGTCCGCCCCCGTCACCGTGGACCTCACCACCCCCCCACCCGGGGAGGACGATGGCTCGGGGAGCGACGACGGTTCCGGGTCCTCCGACGACGGGTCCGACGGGGACGGGTCCTCCTCCAGCGGGGACGACGGGATCTTCGACAACACCGACCCCTACAACGACACCGTGGGCAACACCGGGAGCGACGACGGCTCCTCCTCGTCCGACGGCGGGGAGAGCGGTGACGGCTCCTCCTCCGGGGACGACCCCCACGTGCTCCAGGGGGAGGACCGGGGCATCCCGGGTCCCGGCGTCCTCCTGGCGGTGCTTGCGCTCGCCCTCAGCCGCAGCCTCAGGGGACGGCGTCGCACGTGACGCGGGTCCACCCCGGGATCCCTCGCACCCGCCATCACCCGGCCCGCGGACCCCGGCCGTGTGAAGGGTTCACATGGGCGTACCAGGCCACCCAGTGTGCCACAAAGTTTAAGACGACCTTCCCGAACTTCGGGCCGGTTCCGCGAGGCGTGAGGGGGATTGGCAAGACCCCCCGAGGACCCCTCTTCCCGGAGGTTCGTTGCACGGAGTGAGGCCAGGATGAAGATCCCCTTCCGCAAACCCCTCAAGATCGTTGGCGTGTTGCTCCTCGTGGGCGCGCTCGTTGCCGTGTCCTTCGTCCCCAGCTTCACCGGCAACGTTAGCGGGGCCAGCGAGGATGACGCATCCTCCACCACCACAGCTTCCGCACCCTCCCTCGAGGACGCGGCGGCGCTGAGGGGCGCCACCTCCGACGCCAGCACCCTTCTTGCCCACCAGGCAGCCAAGCGCGGCGTCGACGCTGAGGCACCGCCCGTGCCCACGGCCCGCGGAACATCCCCACTCCCCAGCGCCCTGGATGCCCTGGCCCGAACCACCGGGGTACCCACATCCACCGAGGCGTGGTCGGCGACGCGATCCGACGCCGCCGCCCTGCCCACGGACCTCCAGCGGCCCCTTGCCACCCTGGTCCTCGCCAGCGCCAACGCCCGCGAGCTCCAGCAGGAGGCGCTCTCCGACCTCTCCCCACAGGAGGTCCAGGCCCTGGCCGCCGGCGAGCTCGCACCCTCCGAGGTCCAGCACCGCGTGGACATGCGCAAGAGCCTCCAGGCGACGCTCCTCATGGACGCCGCCGTCCAGGAGACCCGGCAGGACCTCGTCCGGTGGGGCATCATCCTGGACGAGGCCAACCCCACGCGCTTCGGTCTGCAGGAGGGCGAGACGCTCTTCGATCGCCAGCTCGACCCCGTGCACATCGTGGACTCCGTCCGCGGAAGCACCGGACCCACGGACCTCCTCGAGGCCGTGGTGGCGCTCCAGGGCGGGACCGTCACCGACCTCACCACGCCCCAGGAGCTCCAGGAGGCCACCCTCCCCGAGCTCCTCATCACCACCTACAGCGCCCTGGGCCTCCCCCTGGACCTCGAGACCCGGGCCTCGCTGCACTCCGCCAGCGGCCTCCACCCCTCCGTGCAGGCGGACCTCGCCGGGAACCTCCGGAACCTACTCCACGCCATGGCGCTCCGTGAGGAGGCCTTCCAGGAGCTCACGCCCCTGGAGCAGGGTCTCGTCACCGGGCAGGTGCCTCTCCTGGTGGACCGCTCCGACGGCCTCAACGCCACCGAAGCGCAGCGCCTCGACGCGTACCGCAGCGCCGTCTCCAAGGTGAACCTCACGAAGCTCACCCAGGCCGGCACCCTGCTTGCCCAGGGCGCCACCGGGCCCCAAGCTCAAGGCCAGCACAGCCCCGTGATCACGGACCCCGTGCGCGTCGCCTGCCCCCTGCCCGACGAGGACGACGCCGTGGGCTCCGCCCCCGTGCACGTGGGCGAACCCATCACGTGCGAGGTGGGGAGCGTCTCCGTCACCGTGGCCATCACCGACGAGGACCAGTACCGCCTC
>CAZDGP010000125.1:0-4112 GCA_964505085.1 uncultured Thermoplasmatales archaeon | reverse complement strand
TCGATCGTGTGCAACCGGTGGCTATAAATGGGGGGATGTACACAATAGGGGTGTGATCGTCGTTCCCGACGCCAACACGCTCATCTACCTGGCGAAGGCCGACCTGCTCCACGTCCTCGACCCCTACACCGTGTGGGTGGGCGAGGTCGTGTACGAGGAGGCGGTGGAGCGTGGGAAGGCGGAGGGCTGGGCCGACGCGTTCATCCTGGAGCGCCACGTCGAGCGACGCTTCCAGCGGAAGCCGCTGAAGGACCGGGACGCCTTCGCGCGGGAGATGGCCTACTTCCGGGGCCGGGGCGAGACGAACGTGTTCCTGCTTGCTCGGGACGCGGACTGCACCGCCGTCACCTCGGACCGCGTGGCGCGCAGGAGGCTCCGGGCCCGCGGGGTCCACGCCGTCCGCACGGACATGCTCATTTACCGCCAGTTCCAGGACAGCGGACTCACCCGGCCGGACCTCGACCGTCACCTCATCCAGCTTCGAAGCGTGGGCGGAACCACCGACGCTCGCCTGCGCTTCCTCCTGAGCAAGGCCGACGAACGCGAAACGTGAAGTGAAGGGAGCCACCACCATGACCAAGACCGTGAGCACGCGACTCTCCGAAGACGAAGTGCGGGAGCTCGAGCGCATCGCCCGCCGCGAGCGCCTCGACCGCTCCGCCCTCATCCGGAAGATGCTCGCCGAGGACATCGAGACGTACCGGTTGAACGAGGCCATCGACGCCATCCGCGAGGGCCGCGCCAGCGTCGAGGAAGCTGCCAACCAGGCGGATGTCAGCGTGTGGGCCATGATCAACCACCTCCAGGAGAAGAACGTGCAACCGCCCGCCGAAGCCGTGGACGCGCTCGATCGCGAGCTTGAAGAGTCCGCCCGCTGAATCCCCTCGACGCGTTCCACGCCCTCGCTTCCTCTCTATGTGTCCCTCGGTCACGTGACCACGTGGTACAACGACGGGTAGCACCCGTGCCGCTTCCCGAACCCCCACCCCTGCCCATCGCCACCTATAGGGAGCTATAGGTTGGCCAAGTCCTGGTTAAAGGAACCCCTTCACAAGCGCCACGTCCCGGATGGGCGCCTTCACCCTCACGCGCCGCGTGAGGTACGCCGTCACGGGGTGCAGCTCCCCGTTGAGCACCGCCAGGAGGTCGTCCCGGCTCAGGGTCACGCGCACGTCCGGGTCGTCCAGGCTCCCCTCGCCGGCCTCCACGATCCGCCCGTCCGCCACGATGACGCGCTGGTCGGGGGCGTCCGTGAGCTCGATGAGGATGTCCCGGTCCTTCCCCCGGAGGCTCCGCCGGAGCTTCGCGTTCTCCTCGTGCATGCGCTCGAACCGGGACCGGATGAAGGCCACCGCGTCCTCCACGGTCTCCACCATCACGCCTCACCCCCGAACTCCAGGAGGCTGTGGTCCCGGGGCACCAGGCGCTTCGCCGTGGCCCAGCTCCGCCGCGTCCCCGGCGGGAGCTCCCCATGCTCCCCCACCCAGTCCTCCAGGAACGCTTGGGTGCGCGGATCGCTCGCGTACCCGCTCCCCACCTCCCGACCCACCTCCTCGGCGAGGCGCGTCGCGTGCGCGTCCCGCGTGACCTTCGCCACGATGCTCGCCGCGCTCACCACCGCGTGCGCGTCGTCGGCCCCGTGCTCGCTCACCACGTGCAACCCCTCGAGGCCCGCGTGCCCCGCCACGCGGCGGCCGAAGCGCGCCGCGTCCGTGTCGCACGCATCCACCACCACGCGTCGGGGGGCAAGCGTCGCCGCGAGCTCGCCGAAGGCCCGGGCGGTGAAGCGGTTCAACCCGTCCCCGTCCACGGCCCCGTCCACCTCCCCCGGGGGGACGACGCGCACCTGCACCGCATCCGCCACCTCCCGGATGGCTCCCTGGAGCTCCTCCCGGCGCTTCGCCGAGAGGCGCTTCGAGTCCCGCACCCCCAACACCTCCAGGTCCCCGGCGTCCTCCACCAGGACCCCCGCCACAACCAGGGGACCCAGCACCGGGCCACGCCCGGCCTCGTCGATGCCCGCCACACCCCGAAGGTTCGAGGCGCGGCCCACGCTCGCGGGCTCGCTCGTCATCACCGCCACCAGGCTCCTCCCCCGTAATGAAGGTGCGGGCCCCCAACCATGGACCCCACGCCTCAGAGGGCGATGCTCATGAAGATCGTCGCCATGATCCCCACCACGCTCGCCGCCATCCCCAGGAGCGCGAGCCTCCGAAGCCACGAGCCCTCCCCCGCCTCCCCGGGCTCCTGCAGGATGAGGAACGTGAAGCACGCCAGGAACACGCCAGCGAAGACGAGCAAGAGCACCATGAGGGTCCCTCACGCCCCGAAGGGCGCCACCTCCCAAGAACCTTCCCCGCCGAGGGGGCCTTGAAGCCCTCCCCAACCCCCGCACGAAGCATTCTTATGGGAGCAGGGTGACTTCACCGGTGATGGACCTCGCCCACCTGGCCGTGGTGTACGAGACGCATCTGCTCGTCCTCGTCTTCACGAGCCTGGCGCTGCTTGGCGCCGGGTTCTTCACCCAAGGGCCCCGCAGTCACAAGCTCCGCATCGCGGGATGGGTGCTCTTCGCCGCGTACTGGCCCACGCAGGCCGCCCACTTCTTCGAGGTGAGCGACCCCGTGAACGCGTGGTTCACCCTCCTCGGGCCCCTGGCGCTCCTCTACGTGGCGTACCACGAGTGGAAGAGCCTCCAGTGGGGCGAGGACCCGCAAGCGCTCCGGTGGCTCGCCGGCGCGAGCTTCATCAGCGCCGCCACGTACTTCATCATCTACAAGATCGAGGCCGTCACCACGTGGCTCATCCAATCCACCACGTACCAGTCCGTCTGGGTGCTGAAGTACCTCTTCGGCGTGGGGAGCGCCCGCACCGTCATCGACGCCAGCGGCGGCGCCCACATCTACCTCGGAAGCAGCGAGTACGCCGTCACCGTCATCCTCGCCTGCACCGCCATCCAGAGCATCATGATCTTCGTGGGCGCCATCTACAGCACCGTGGCCCCCAAGGACCGGAAGGTCCGCGCCTACCTCTACACCGTCCCCGTCATCTACGTCCTGAACCTCCTACGGAACGCCGGCATCGTCTACGGGTACAAGGTCGTGGGGTGGAGCATGTTCGGCATCCCCAGCTTCGAGTGGATGCACAGCTACGTCATGAAGATCGGGAGCCTCATCGCCCTCGTCCTCATCGCCCTCGCCGTCTTCACCACCCTCCCCGAGCTCCACAAGAACGTCCTCGACGTCTTCGACCTCCCCAAACGCCGGGAACCCGGGTTCTACGACGACGACCAACCCCCCCGCCCCCCCACGCGGGACACGGCACCCGACGCCCCCGGTGCCGAAACCTAAGCAGGTGACCCATGCCCGCTCTCGCCCGGGGCACCCTCGCCTGGGTCCTCACCCCCGCCCTCCTGGGCATCCTCCTCATCCTCGCACCCCTCCCCAACACCACGGGCATCGGCGCGGCGCTCCTCGTCCTCGCGCTCCTCCTCACCGTCTTCTTCCGCGACCCCGACCGCACCGTGGGGGAGGGCGTGGTGAGCCCCGCCGACGGCCGCATCCAGTTCGTGGACGAGGGGGCGGACGGCAGGCTCCACGTGGCCGTCTTCATGAACCTCCACAACGTCCACGTGAACCGCGCCCCCCTCCCGGGCACCGTGGAAACCGTGGAGCACGTGCCCGGAGCGAAACGCCCCGCCTTCACCAAGGAGAGCGAGCACAACGAACGCGTGCACCTCCACCTCCTCACCGACCACGGACCCGTGGAGGTGGTGCAGATCGCCGGCACCGTGGCGCGACGCATCGTCCCCTACGTCGCAGAAGGCGAAACCGTGAAGAAAGGGGAACGCATCGGCATCATACGCCTAGGGTCCCGCGTGGACCTCCACCTCCCCTCCGGTTTCACCTCCCAGGTGGATGAGGGGGACCGCGTCCGCGCCGGCGAGACCCCCCTGGCCCTGAGGACGACCCCATGACCCCCCACGGACCCCGCGAGCGCGCCTTCGCCCCCGCCGACATCCTCACCCTGGGGAACGGCATCGCCGGGTTCCTCGCCATCGTCACCTTCAGCATCGAGACCGGCATCATCCCCGGGTACCCCGACACCCTCGT
>CAZDGP010000124.1:0-4112 GCA_964505085.1 uncultured Thermoplasmatales archaeon | reverse complement strand
GAACCTCCCAACGGCGGTATCCGCGAGAGCTGAAGAACAGGTCAGAGGTAGTTCTCGCGGATATCGTCCCAAGCTCTTTCTATCGCCTTGTGGAAGTCCTGACCGGTGCGCCAGTTGTCGCCGCGGATCTTGGAGACGAGCATGTTCACGGTGATGTCATGCTCCACGCCCTCGACCTCGATGAGGCGGTGACCGGCCACCTTGAGGACGTTCTTCCGCGTCATGGGGAAGGTGATGTCCGCCACCTGCTGGATGGCGGCGGTCTGGAAGCGCGTGAGGAGGTCGGCGCCGTCCGCTTGCTCCGGTGCTTCCTCTTCCGCGGCCTCGGGGGTCATGGTCGGGGCAAGGTGGCTGGGGGCCTTGAGGTTTTCGGGGGGAGGAGGCCCCGACGACCCAGACCACCTATAGTGACCTATAGGTGACTATAGGTGATCCTCCCCGAGGCATCCATAGGGGCGGTGGCGCCGGGCGGCGGGGTGGGGTGTACGGGCGATGCGGCGCGTAGCGACGCATCGGCCGGGGGTGGGGGGTGGGCATCGCACCGCTGGCCGGTTGAGGCTCATCGCTCCCGTCCATCCCCCACCGCACCATCTCACCCTTTCCCCTGGGGAGCTTGGGTGAAGCGGTCGCTGGGAGGAACCGAGACCCGCGTAAGGGGGAACCCACAGACCCTGGGGTGGAGCGTGCAAGGCGTGGCGTTGCTTGAGGAGATCGCGAACCACGTGCGGCGGCGGGACCTCCGGGAAGCCCTCCTGGACACTCCCCCCGCACCTGGCCCCGACACCGCGGAGCCCGTGGAGGGGGCCACCAGCGCGGGTCCGGGACCCGGCGCGTCCTGACCCCGACCCACGGCCGTCGAGCCTAGGCTTCTTCGAAGATCCCATCCCGCGGGCGAGCCTGGGCCACCTCCCGCAGGACCTCGGGGTCCATGGGGAAGACCGTGTTCGGGGTGCCGGCGGCAGCCCACACCTCGTCGAAGGTGAGGAGGTGGGGGTCCATGAGCACCGGGACCTCCCCCAGGTGCCCGAAGGGTGGCACGCCGCCGATGCTCCAACCCAGAAGCTCCTTCACCTCCCCCGCCTCGGCGGAGCGTACGCTCCCGGGCGCCACGTCGTAGTGCTCCGCCAGCGCCGCCGTGTCCACGCGGTGGGCGCCGCTCGTGAGGACCACCACGAACTGCACGGGGGTCTTGATGACGACGCTCTTCACGATCTGGTCCACGGTGCAACCGATGGCGTCGGCGGCGTCCTGGGCGGTCTTGGTGCCCTGGGGGAAGGCGTGGACCTCGAGGTCGAGGCCGTGGCGCCGCTCCGCCAGGTGCCGGAACCGCTCGGCGGTGGGGTGCATGGTTGCCTCCGGAGACGCGTCCCGGGGGAAAAGCGTTGTCACTTCACGGTGTAAGCCTTCACCTTGATCTCCATGAGGTGGAAGCCCGTGCTCTTCACATCGAGGAGGTAGGTCTGCACCTTCACAGGGTCCTCGTGTCCGGTGTTGGTGGTGAGCGTCGTGCCCGGATCCTCCAGGAAGGAGCTCACCCCAATGACGGGAGGGGTCACGCCCCGCACCGTCACCTTGCTCTCCCCCACCTCGTAGTGGTACGTGACCGTGAGCGAGAGCCCGCAGTCTTCGGACACGTCGAAGCTCGCGAGGTTCCGGTACTCGCCGTCGGAGACGTAGACATCGTTCTCCCAGTAGAGGAAGCCCTCCTCCTTGCACTGGATGGTGTGCGTTGCCTCGGCCGGTGAGGACGCCGCGAGGAGCGCCACGGGCGCCAGGACGAGAAGCGATACGATGAGGGCGGTGGCGCACCGTCTGGTCGGAACCTCACGGTGCGTCCATCGCGGGGTGGTCATGTTCCAAGCCTCCACCCTTAGGAGGTGCTCGTCGCATCATGAAGGTTGCGGTAGGTCTGAGGGTCCGCGAAGGAGCGGGGCAGTGCGATGTGGGGAGGTGCCAGGGGGATAAGGAGGAGGGTGGCCTGGTGCCGGGAGTAAGCCCCGTTCTGTTCGCCCGCGGACCCTTGCGGGTCCGGGGGTGACGACATCCTCCTAGCGGCGTGGCCCGAGGGCTCGCGCCGCTGCCCGCCGTCCCACGCACCCTCGGGCGGTATGACGTTCCCGCAGGGCACGCAAGCGGTGGGCTTCGTCCAACTTCCCCCGTGGGCGCGGGCCCCGGTTGGGGGGGTTCGGACTTTCTCCAGGGGCGGATGGCCGTTTCACCAGTTCCCGCCGGGGCGTCCGGGACTTGAACTCCCATCATCCCCATGCCGGCGGACTGTGGCGTTTCTGCGCCTCCGCGCCAGGTCTCCCTGGCCCCGCCTGCCAGGGTTGGCAGGGCAGGTCCCTTCCCGCGGGGAGCGGGGACTTTCCTCACTTCGAACCCCCGTCGCCGGGGGGAAGCGTTGGTCGTCCATCGGCTCCAGGCCGGGCCGGAACTAGGGACGGTTCCTACTTAAGCGTGTCGTGGAACGGGGTCCACGTGGTGAGCGGACACGCCCCGGACCCCGGGTACGTGGGAACCTTGAAACCCACGAGCCCCCATGGGGGACCGATGGCAGGGATCCTCTGGCGCGAGGAGGACGTGGGGCCCGTGAAGCGCGTGCGCCTCTCGCGGCGCGTGGGGCCCTGGGAGCTTCGCCAGGTGAGCTTCTACCACTGGGATGGCATCCTCGTGGACACCGGCGTGTCCCTGGCCGAGGAGGCCTTCGCGGCGTTCCTGGACGACCACCGCGTGGAGGCGGTGCTCACCACGCACCACCACGAGGACCACATCGGGAACCACCACCTCCTGCAGGGGGTGCCCGTGTACGCGCCCCCGCTCACGGCGGAGGTGCTGATGGGGACCGGGCCACGGGTGCCCGCGTACCGCCGCTTCGCTTGGGGGCAACCACCGCCCCGCGAGGGCTTGGACCTCCACGTGGTGACGGGGGAGACCCTGGAGGTGGCAGGGCGCACGTTCCGCGTGGTACCCACCCCGGGGCACGCGCCGGACCACGTGGCGTACATCGAGGAGGGGACGGGCACGTGCTTCTCCGGCGACGTGTACACGTCCCGGGTGCGGTTGGCCCGGCCCGTGGAGAACGTGCCCCAGTGGATGGCGAGCCTCGAACGGTTGGCCGCAGCGGACCCCGATGTCCTGCTCCCGGGTCACGGCCCCGTGGTGCGGGACCCCCAGGGCGCCATCGAGGCCGTGGTGGGGTCCCTTCGGAAGCTCCAGAAGGAGGCCCGGACGCTGTCGGAGGCGGGATGGAGCGTGGCGCGGATCCGGCGGGAGCTCCTGGGCCGCGAGCCCTTCCTGAGATGGTTCAGCCTGGGGGAGTTCCGGGGGGACCACCTCGTCCGGAGCCTGCTGGAGGACGACCCGGACGCAACCCCCTGGACGCCGGCATGAACGCCACCACGCTGCGACGGCGCCGGGCTCCGCCTCCCCACCGTCACGCTGCGACGGCGCCGGGCTCCGCCTCCCCACCGTCACGCTGCGACGGCGCCGGGCTCCGCCTCCCCACCCTCCTCCTTGGAGGCACTGGCTTCAGCGTCGGCCCGGACCACGTGATCGCGGAAGTACCGCCCCCGGTCGTTGAGGGCCACCGTGGCGCCGTCCACCTCCAGGAGCCCCTTGGCCTTGAGGTTCAGCAACGCATCGAGGACGCGGCCACGCTGGAGGTCCACCGCCTCCACGAGGGCCTCCCTGCGGATGGCGTCATCGAGGTGGTGGAGCACGGTGCGCTCGTGGGCGGGGAAGCGCTCCACGAGGTCCACGGTCTGCACCACGGGGAGGCGCTGGGCGCCTTCCTCATGGCAGAACCACGCCTCGATGCCGTGCTGGAAGCAGCAGAGGAGCGCAGGGTGGGTGAGGCGGTTCTCCCGGGCGTTCACCTGGAAGCGCACGGTCTCGCCCCGGTAGGTGTCGATGGTCTCCTCCATACGCTGGAGCGTCCCCAGGGCGTCGTGGGGGTCCACCTCCACCACCTCCACCTCGTCGCCGGTGATGCTCTCCATCTCCCGGATGCGTGCGAGGGCGTCGCTCTCCGGGTCAGGGGTGAAGACCACGAGGCGCTCGTACCCGATGAGGCGTCGGGCATCCCGCGTGGGTTGCGGGTGCTCCGAGAGCAC
>CAZDGP010000123.1:0-4150 GCA_964505085.1 uncultured Thermoplasmatales archaeon | reverse complement strand
CCGAGCTCGACCACGACAGCGCCCGCACCGTCACCGCCGTCCTCACCACGTACGTGGACCAGGACGCCCGCGCCTGCCTCGCCGTCACCCACGACGACATCCTCGCCGACGCCGCCCACCACCGCCTCCAGATGCGGAACGGCATCCTCCAGGAGGCCACGCCCCCGTCATGAAGCTCCTCGCCCGGGGAGCCCTCCGCACCTGGACCCGGCGCCCCGCCGGCCCCGCCCTCGTCCTCCTAGGCATCCTCATCGCCAGCCTCCTCGCCACCGGCACCACCCTCGCCCTCCAGGGCGCCGCGCAAGGCGCCAAGCTCGAGGACCAGACCATCCTCGGGGAGGAACTGGGGCGCGTGTGGACCCCTGGCGGGTACACGCCCCAAGTGCAGGACCTCACCACCGTCCGGGAGGAGGTGGCCACCACCCGCGGCCTCGACCCCATCCGGCACCACCCCCTCTTCCTGGAGCGGAACGCGCTCCTCACCACCAACGAGGGCACGCAAGCCGGATGGACCCTCCTGGCCCTCGAGGCCGAGAGCCTCGAAGCCCTCGACCTCCCCGTACCCCGCGAGGGCGAGGTGCTCGTGGACGCCGCCGGACGCCCCGTGGACCTCACCGGCGACACCACCGTGCGCGTCCAACGCGCCCCCCGCGGCAACGTCACCCTCACCGAGGACCGCCTCGGCCACCTCCGCCTCGCCACCCGCACCGCCGGCGAACCCCAACACCACCCCGACGACGAGTACATCTTCCAACTCACCGTCCCCGCCGGCGCCCAAGCCCTCCGCCTCAACACGAGCGCCGCCACCAACGACACCGACCTCGACCTCGAGGTGGAAGCCCCCAACGGCACCCTCCACGTGAACGCCAGCGGCACCGCCAACACCCCCACCCTCAGCACCCTCGAGGTCCCGAACCCACCCCCCGGGAACTGGACGCTCCGCGTCCACAGCGACCTCGCCGAATCCACCGCCTTCCGCGTCGGCATCGCCCACGTCTTCGACGCCCGCGACGCCCAAGCCCTCGGCCAGCTCCTCACCGGCGCCGGATGGCGCGCCGTCGGCGCCGACCTCGGCTTCACCGAGCAAGCCCAACTCCCCCTCACACCCCGCAGCACCGACCTCTCACCCCTTGGCCCCGGCCCCGGCGGCCTCCTCGTCACCACCCTCACGCAAGCCCAGACCCTCCTGGACCTCCCAGACCGCGCCAGCGGCCTCCTCGTCCTAGCCGGCCCGAATCAGTCCCCTCTCGTGGGGCTCTCGGAGGAGGAAGCGCAACGCGTCACCGACGCCGTCACCCGCACCACGGAAGCGCAGGCCGACGCCGACTACGATCCTCTCCGCGGGCTCCGCTTCGAGCACCGCGCCCACCGCATGGCCGAGGAGCGCACCCAACGCATCGCCAGCACCAGCGACCTCCTGGACGTCGTCCTCGCCAGCGGCGTCCCCGCCGGGCTCCTCCTCGCCGCCTGGGCCACCGGCCTCCACGTGCGCCGCCTCCGGGACGAGGTGCGCGTCCTCGCCGGCCTCGGCCAATCCCGCGCACGCAGCAGCCTCCTCGTCACCCTCCACCTCGCACCCCCCGTCATCCTCGGAGCCCTCACCGCGATCCTCCTGAGCCCCCTCCTCGCCGAAGGCATCGCCCAGGGCACGGGCCTCCCCGCCGCCACCACGGGCCTCCCCGGCGCCGACGCCCTCCTCGTGCCCCTGGCCGGCGCCATCCTCGTGGCCGCCACCGCCGCCTGGGGCCTCCGCGGCGTGCTCCAGGGCGGCGACCCCCGGGACGCCACCGCCATCCCCACCACGCGCCACCGCGTAGCCCTCGCCACCCTCCTGGCCTTGGCAGCTCTCGGAGCCCTCGCCGCCACGATCCTCCTCACCGACCCCGCCACGCGGTTCCTCGCCGGCGCCACCGCCGCCGCCCTCGCCGCCGCCGCCCTCCTCTGGGCACCCCTCGCCGACGGCCTCCTCCACCGCCTCGGGAACCCCACCGTGCCACGGCTGGGCCTCTACCGCACCCGCCGAAGCCACGGCCCCATGGCCCTCGCCGCCGCCGTGGTCGCCCTCGTGGTCGCCAGCGCCCTCGGAGGCACCGCCCTCGGCATGGCCACGGCCCCCGACCCCCTCCGGGAGACCGGCGGGTACGCCGTGGTAGCCACCACCCCCTCCTACACCGAGGACCTCACCCAACTCGTGCAAGGGCCCGACGCCGACGCGCTCCTCCAAGCCACCCAGGGCGTCGAGACCCTCATGCGCGTCACCGGCGTCGGCCTCGTCTCCGACACGCCCACGCGGGAGGTCACCATCTACGGCATCGACACGAGCCTCGCCCAACGCCACGAGCACGCCGTGGAACCCGTGGGCGAGGTGAGCGAGCCCTTCCGCCGCGTGGCCACCGCCGACGACGCCGCCGTCGTCAGCCGCGACGTCTGGAACACCCTCCCCAACCCCACCGTCACCGTGGAGGGCCCCCTGGGCCGCACCCAGTACGAGGTCGTGGGCATCGTGGACACGCGGCTCCTCCCCGGCGTCTACCTCAGCAAAGCGAGCTTCCCCGTGCACTACCCCCAGTTCCAGGGCGAGCTCCGGGTGCTCCTCCCCGCGAGCACCGACGCCGACGCGTACGCTGACCGATTCCAGGATGCCACCGCCGCCAGCGGCGTCACCGCCCGCAGCGCCCACGCCCTCGCCGAGGAACGCCTCGCGGACCAACGCCGCGCCGGCGCCACCCTCCAAGCCCTGGCGGGGCTCGGCCTCGGCGCCGCCATCCTCCTCGTGGCGCTCCTGGGCATCCGCGCCCGCAGCGAACGCCGCGGAAGCGACGCCGTCCTCGTGGCCCTCGGCGCCCGCCCCTGGGGCATCGCCACCGGCCTCGCCACCGAGGTGGTGCTCCCCCTCCTGGCCGGAGGCGTGCTGGCGGCCATCGCCGTCATGCGCTTGGGTCCGGCCCTCGCGAACCTCACGGGCCTCGCATTCCCCCTCGCCCCCATCGACCCCGCCGCCCTCGCCCGCACCACGCTCCTGGCGCTCCTGGGGCTCCTCCTCATGGCGCTTCTCGTAGGCGCCGCCATGGGCGCATGGGCCGTGCGGAGCTTCCAATCGAGCACCCTGCGCCAGGGGTGAAGCGCCGGTGGGACGCCGTAGCCAGAACCCTTAACTCCCCCCGCGAGGGTGCAGCCCACGATGACGCGGCACCGCTGGACCCCCATGCTCGCCCTCCTGCTCCTCATGATGAGCGCCATGGCCGGATGCCTCGGAGGCGACCCCGCCCCCGTCAACGGCCCCGACGACGACGGTGATGGCGACGATGACCCCGCCACGTTCACGGCGGAGACCCCCAACTGGGACGTGGGTTACGCCTGGACGTACGAGGTGGAGACCAACGAGTTCCCGCAGACCACCACCACGATGATGATCTTCGACGATGACGGGAACAACTACCGCATCGGCACCACGGACCGGCGTCAGGCCCTCATCCACAGCCTCTTCAACGTGAACCCCCAGATCGGGCGCATCCAGAAGGGGAACCTCGGCGTGTACGAGGACGGCGAACCCAGGAACATGTACGACTTCCCCCTGGAGGACGGGAAGACCTGGACCACCGCGCTCTTCGTGAGCCAACACGGCGGCACCCTCCAGGCCACCGCCACGTACAGCGACAGCATCAGCACCCCCATGGGGAGCCTGGAGGGCTTCGAGGTGGAGGCCACCAACGACGAGGGCTTCACCGTCACGTACGATTACATCCCGGAGGTCCAGTGGTTCAGCAAGCTCATCGTCACCACCAGCGACGGCACCGAGGTGAACCGCCTCATCGCCCAGGACTTCACCACCGACGGCTCGGGGACGGCCTGGTTCGTCCGCGGCAGCGACATCTTCGACCGGCACTACCAAGCCAACGACTGCCTCCCCAACTGCCAGGAGCAGGTGCTCGTGCAGGGCGAGTCGGACAAGGCCGGGAAGTACGGCGCCTACGACCTCGTGGCGTACAACGTCCAGGTCACCATCCCCAACCCCGACAGCACCGACAGCGCCGAGGTCGAGATCCGCGACGGCGACGACAACGCCGTGTACGAGCGCAGCTTCAGCCTCAGCCAGGAGGACGAGTTCAACTTCAACGTCACCCGGGACTACGCCCCCGGCGACTGGACC
>CAZDGP010000122.1:1649-4163 GCA_964505085.1 uncultured Thermoplasmatales archaeon | reverse complement strand
CACCCTCCGCCGCTTCCTCGCGCTGGAGCCGGACGTCCTCGTGCTGAGCGTGGCGATGCTCGCCTTCAGCCTCGCCTTCCAGATGACGAACCGGTACGTGCCGGAGTACCTGCGGGTGCTGGGGGCGGGGGCGGGCGTCATCGGGTTGTACGGGAGCTTGGGGAACCTGCTGGGGGCCCTGTACCCGTACCCGGGGGGTGCGGTGTCGGACCGCGTGGGGTCCCGGTCGGCGCTCACGCTCTTCGGGTTGGTCTCGAGCGTGGGGTTCCTCCTGTGGTTCCTGGCGCCGACCCTGGGCACGCTGCGCCTTGCGGGGGTGGTGCTGCCGGCGTGGGCGTGGATCTTCGTGGGGCTGGTTCTGACGCAGGCGTGGGGGAGCCTGGGTCTGGGAGCGACCTTCGCACTGGTGCGGGAGAACGTGCCGGCGTCCAGGTTGGCGCGGGGGTTCGCGAGCACGGAGGTGTTCCGCCGCGTGGGGTTCCTGGCGGGCCCGCTCGTCGCGGCGGGCCTCCTCACGGCGGCGCCCGCCTTCCAGGTGGGGTTCCGAGCGGTGCTCCTCGTGGCCGTGGGCGTCGCGGCGGGGGGCACGCTGCTGCAGCACCTCCTCTACCAGGAGGATGCGCCCGTGGGGAAGGCCTTCCAGGGCCTCGCGCAGGTGGTGGAGGACCTGCGGAACCTCCCCTCGGAGCTCCGGCCCCTGCTCCTGGGGGACACGCTGGTGCGCTTCGCCAACGGCATGGTGTACGTCTTCTTCGTCATCGTGGTGACGCAGTTCCTTGGGGTGGGGCTCGACGTGGGGCCGTGGTCGCTCAGGCCGGACGCGTTCTTCGGTGTGCTGCTCGCGGTGGAGATGGGGGTGGCGCTCCTCGTGATGGTGCCGGCGGCGCAGGTGGCGGAGCGCACGGGCCTCAAGCCCGTGGTGGCGGCGGGGTTCCTCGTGTACGCGGTGTTCCCGGTGCTCCTCATCCACGCGCCGGCGGACCCGCGGGTCCTCGTGGCGCTCTTCGCCTTCTCCGGTCTGCGCTTCGCGGGGCTCCCGGCGCACAAGGCCCTCATCGTGGGGCCAGCGGCGGAGCGCCGCGGAGGCACGGTGACGGGGTCGTACTACCTCCTGCGGAACGTCCTCGTGGTGCCAAGCGCCGTGCTGGGCGGGTTGCTCTACGGCGTGAGCCCCGTGCTCGCGTTCACCGTGGCGAGCCTCGTGGGCCTCCTCGGCGTGGTGCTCTTCACGTGGCGGGGGCGGGAGCTCCCGGCGTACGCGTGAGAAGCGGGGGAGTCAGCTCCTCCCCTCGACGTACCTTGCGACGCTCTGGAGGAAGGTACGGAGGTCGTCCAGGTCCTCCTGGAGGAAACGGTGGACGCGCTCCAGGTCCACGTCCGCGTACAGGTGGACGAGGACGTTCCGGAGACCTGCGGCGGGGGCGAAACGCTCCGCGAAGCCCTGGTCGAGGACCTCGAGCTTCCCCAACGTGAGGATGACCTGCCGGTAGGTGTCGGGTCGCTCCGCGCCCTCGACGGCGATGATGATCTCCCCTGCGTCGATGCACGCCTGGAGGGCGATCTGCAGCACCCGTTCGGTGGCCGCGGAGAGGATGGCGTCCTCCTCCAGGGTCCCGAGGTCGTGGCGGGCGAGCTCCTCCAACCGCCCGAGGTAGTGCTCCAGGTCCCGGAGCTTGTCCACCACCTCCGAACGGCGGTTCACGAGGAGGCACGCTCCAGGAAGATCTCGTCGTACCGATCGTCGGGCACGCGCCGGTCGAGCACACGGTCCATGACGCGAACCTCGAAGGCGAGGACCACGTCCAGGTCCCGTGCGAACAATCGGTCCCCCTTGAGCATCTCGTGGGCCAGGCGCTGGGGTACGTCGTTCAGTACCTTCACGTCGACATCGCCACCCCCGATGGCATCCTCGACGGTGCCGAAGAGCTTGAGCTGGAGGCGGAACCGTTCCTCGCGGTCCATCCTCTCGTCGAGGAGCACCCCCACGTCCACGTCCGAGAGGGGGCCTGCCTCGCCCCGGGCGTGGCTCCCGTAGAGGTACGCGGCCACGACCTCCGGCACCCCGGAGAGGGCCTCGGCGATGGCCTTGCGATCCACCTCCTTCACCGGTGCCATGCCCCCCCGTATGCCGTTGCCCCTACTTGAATCGGGGTGACGGTCCCAACCTTCATCGCCCAGGCCCCCCATACCTGATACGATGTCCCCCTCGAACCTCTCCAAGGCTACCTTGGGCGGCGGGTGCTTCTGGTGCATCGAGGCCGTCTTCGACCGCGTGGAGGGTGTGCGGTCCGCCGTGAACGGGTACGCCGGCGGCGACGCCAAGGACCCCAGCTACGAGGAGGTGTCCCGGGGGAGCACGAGCCACGCGGAGGTGGTGCAGGTGACCTTCGACCCCGAGCGCATCTCGTACCGGGAGCTCCTCGAGATCTTCTTCACCGTCCACGATCCCACCACGAAGGACCGGCAGGGTGCGGACGTGGGGCGGCAGTACCGCAGCATCATCCTCACCCACGA
>CAZDGP010000122.1:0-1549 GCA_964505085.1 uncultured Thermoplasmatales archaeon | reverse complement strand
CTTCTACGAGGCGGAGAAGTACCACCAGGATTACTTCAAGAAGCACCCGGAGCGCGCGTACTGCCGCACCGTCATCCAGCCCAAGCTCCAGAAGCTCCGGAAGCGGTGGTCCGGGAAGCTCCGGCCCGGCGCGTGACGCCGTCGTCCCCCCGCCTGTAGCTTCGGTGAACCCCCCCGTACACTTAGGCCACTAGAGGTGCTTCCCCCCCGTGGAATCACCATGGTCCTGGTCATGGGCATCGATGCCGGGTTCGGCGCGGTCGGTTGGGTCCTCGTGGACCTCGCACGGGACGAGGTCGTGCACTACGAGGCGTTGAAGACGCGGAAGCAATCGGACAAGCGCGGGCTCCGCGTCGCCGACGACGACGCACGGCGCTGCCAGAAGGTGGCACGACGCATCCTGGAAGCCCACCGCGAGCACCAGCCCATGGGCTGGATCGTGGAGCTTCCCAACGCCGGCGCCCAATCCGCGCGAGCGAACCGCGCCATGGGCATGGCCACCGCCATCATCAGCACCCTCGTGGAGATCGAGGACGTGCCCGTCGAGTGGGTGACGCCCAACATGGTGAAGGAGGTGGTGGCCGGCAAGCGCTCCGCATCGAAGGGCGAGGTGCGGGACACCGTCCACGAGGCCCTCATGTGGCCCCCGGACATGGACCTCTACAAGTGGGAGGCAAGCCACATCCACGACGCCGCCGGCGCCGTCCTCGCCGGTCGCGACGGCAACATGGTGGCGGCGCTCCAACGCGCGGTGCAGCTTAGCCGGTCCTGAACCCGCCCCCAACGGGTGGACGACCACCCCAGTTGGTGGACGGCACCGCCCCAGTAACCCTGCAAGCGTGTCCAGGAACAGACAAGTAGAGGGAGGGGGATGCGTCGCCATGGCGCCACGGGACCCCGACGCGCGCTCCACCGCCGAGATCGTGCGGGAGTACATCGACCTCCACCCCAGCGTGAAGGACGGCCTCCGCATGGGCATCGTGAACCTCAGCGCCCTCGCCCGCCGCATCATGGACGAGGAACCCGAGGTCACCAGCGAGGACGCCGCCCTCATCGCCTGCCGCCGCTACGAGCTCGACCCCCAGAGCCGCCTCGTGGAAGCGGACATCATGCGCGTCCTCAGCGCCAGCAAGCTCGAGATCCGCACGAAGGTCACCACCCTCACCGTGCGCCCCAGCTGGCACATCTTCCGCAAGCTCGAGGACGCCTTCAACCTCCTCCAGGGCACCAACGCCGCCCTCCACGTCATCCGCGGAAGCGCCGGCGTCACCATCATCACCGACGGCGCCTACGCCGACGACATCGCCGACCTCCTGGGCGAGGACCAGCTCCTGGACCGCCGCAGCGACCTCGTGGAGCTCGTGGTCACGAGCCCCGAGAGCATCGGCGACACCCCCGGCATCCTCGCCTACCTCAGCACCACCCTCGCAAGCCGCGGCATCAACCTCCTCGAGGTCATCAGCACGTACCGCGACACCATCTTCGTCCTGGAGAAGACCCAGATGGTGCCCGCCTTCGAGACGCTGAACACCATCGTGGAGTCGTGACG
>CAZDGP010000121.1:0-4201 GCA_964505085.1 uncultured Thermoplasmatales archaeon | reverse complement strand
TCCTGAGCCTCATCATCATCGGGTGGATCTGGTCCCTCATCACGGGGATCCAGGTGCTCCAGAACGCCGTGTGGGCGGAGAAGCAGGCCACCGGGTGACCTTCGACAGGCCACCGAAACACCTAAGCCGTTGCAAACGCAACTGAGTTACGATGTCAACTGCGGTGCGTATGGGGGAGGATACGAAGCATCGTCTCGAGGAGCTCCAGGCGGTGATCAAGCTCGAGACCGGGCGCAAGGTCACCCAGCAGGAGCTCCTGGAGCGCCTCGTGGAGCACGGCGTAGAGGACCGGGATGAGATCGTGGACAGCTTCCGCGAGCCCCGCCTCCCCCTCACGGAGGAGGAGATGGAGCGGTTCTTCAGTGGCACGAAGGACCTCGGGTTCGAGTCCACCGAGGAGGAGATCGACGAGATCCTCTACGGGGAAGGCTACGAGGACCCCGTATGAGCCCCGGACTCCCCCAAGCAGGCGAGGGAGGGGACGGAGTATGACCGTCCTCGTGGACACGGGCGTGTTCTTCGGCGCCCACAACCACCGTGACCAGCACCACACCGCGGCGAAGCGCGCCCTGGAGGCGGTGGTCCGTGGCGAGCGGGGGGCCGCCTTCACCACCTCCTCCATCTACAACGAGGCCGTCACGCTCATGCGGGCCCGCACCGGCAGCTTCGACGAGGCGAAGCTCATCGGCGACCGCATCCTCGGTCGCGACCCCTTCCCCCGCGTCCTCCACATGCTCCACGTGGACGCGGTCCGGTTCCGCGCCGCCGTGGACGCCTTCGAGACGTACCGCGACCACGGCTTGAGCTTCACCGACGCTACCACCGTGGCCCTCGTGGAGGAGCGGGGCATCGACGCCGTGGCGAGCTTCGACACCGACTTCGACGGGATCGTGGAGCGGCTCGACCCGCGGGAGGTTGGGTGAGGCTCCCCCCCTCAACCCACGCTCGTGCGCTCCAGGATATCGTCCACCACGGCCCGGGGCTCCCCCGTGCGGTGGAGCACATCGAGCTGCCGCTGCGCCCCCGTCACCCGTTGCTTGGCTCGGGAGCGCAGGTGCGCCATCTCGTCCTCGAGCCCGAGGTCCGCCACGGCGTCCCCCACGTGCTCGAGGGTGGTGTCGAGGGCGTCCACCACGGCTACTTCTTCAACTGAGCCGTCGGGTCCCCGTTGGACGATGCCCGCCTCCAACCCGTACCGCAGCGCGCGCCACCGGTTCTCCACGATGACCTCGTGATCGTGCTGTTCCGGCGGCTCCAACCCCCGGTCATGGGCCTGGGTGAGGGTGGCGACGAGGGCCTGCACGAGGCCCGCCAGCGCCACGCTCGTGTCCACGTCCGTGCTGACGTCGCAGATGCGCACCTCCAGCGTCCCGTAACTGGGGCGGGGGCGCACGTCCCACCACAACCGCGTGATGTCGTCGATGCCCCCGGTCTTCACGTAGAGGTCCAGGGCCGAGCGGAAGTCCTCCCAGTCCCGGAAGGTCCTGGGCAGGCCCGTGCGCGGCATGGCGTCGAAGGTCCGCAGCCGCGTGGACCGGAGCCCCGTGTCGTACCCCTTCCACATGGGGCTGTTGGCGCTGAGCGCCAGGAGCACCGGGAGGAAGGGCCGGAGGTTGTTCATCACGAAGATGGCCTCCGCCCGGCTCCCCACCGCCACGTGCACGTGCTGGCCGAAGACCAGCTCGAAGCGCGCGGGCAACCCCACGAGCTCGATGGTGTCCCGGTAGCGTTGCTTCCGCGTGACGTCCTGCTCCTCCCACCGCGCCATGGGATGGGTGCCCGCCGCCGCGATGGCGAGGTCGTCCCGGGCCGCCACCTCGCTCAACCGCCCCCGGAGCCGCGTGAGCGCTTCCCGCACCTGGTCCACGCTCCCGCACACGGGCGTCGCGATCTCCACCATGGACTGGTAGAACTCGCCGTGGATGTGGGCGCGCTCCCCCTCATCCACGTGCTCGAGGATGGGTTCCACGTGGGAGACGAGCTCGCCCGTGGACGGGTCCACGATCTGGAGCTCCTCCTCGATACCTAGGGTGAGTCGGTCGTTCGAGCTGAACTTCGCCACGGGACGGCCTCCCGGGCACGGCCAGAGGCCATGCCAGAGCCTCCCAAGATGGCCCCATGGAGGTATGAAGGTTCCCCCATGCTGGAGGGACCCCCCTCACCGCTCCGGTTGGGAGCCCAGATGCGCGTCCAGGAGCTCCACCGCGAGCTCGTAGCGGGCCCGCACCGTGCCCTCGTCGAAGGCGGCGAGGTGCGGCGTCACCAGGACCCGGGGGTGGTTCGCCACCGCCTCCAGCAGCGGGGGCTCCCCCGAGCCCTCGCCCGCTACGACGTCCAGGTACACCCCGCCGAGGTGACCGCTCTCCAACGCCTCCAGGAGCGCATCCGTCTCCACCACGTGGCCCCGGGCGGCGTTCACGAGCACCGCGCCCTCCGGGAGCATGGCGAGCGTCTTCCGGTCCACCATCCCCCGGGTGGTCCCGTCCAGGGGCACGTGGAACGTCACGAGGTCGCTCTCCGCCAACGCGTCCTCCAACGTATCGACCCACGTGAAGCCCTCCGGCCCGAACCCCGGGTAGTCCTCGATATCGTACCCCAGGACGCGGGCGCCACGGTGGCAGAACCGCCGGGCGACCTCCTTCCCGATGCGGCCCACGCCCACCACCCCCACGGTGGCGTCCGCCACGCTGCGGGAGAGCAGGCCGCTCCGGTCCCAGCGCCCCGACCGCGCGCGATGGTGCCCCTCCGGGGCGTTCCGCAGCAGGAGGGTGGACGCCGCCAGCACCATCTCCGCCACGGCCTCCGTGGCGTACTCGGGGAGAGCCGTGGCGGTGACGCCGCGCTCGCGGCATGCCTCGAGGTCCACGTTGTCGATGCCCGTGGACCGCGTCACCACGAGCTCCAGCTCCCCCGCCGCATCCAGCACCTCCCGCGTCACCTCGTCGTGGACGCTCACCAGGAGCGCCTCCGCATCCTCGAGCCCAGGCGTCGAGGGTGAGAGGCCGTCCCCCGTGCGGGTGAGGTTCGGCACCTCGTCCAGAACGGCCTCCCCTGCGGGTTCGACGCTCGTCGCCACCACGCGCACGCTGGAGCGCATCACCCTCCGTACGCGCGCGACGCACAAGAACATGATGCTCCGTGGGGGCGGGGTTCGCCGAAAGCTTATCCCCCATGCCCCGCTCATGCGAGGGTGATGCCGGAGCTGACGTGCCAGGGGTGCGGGGAGACCCTCGACGAGACGATGAGCTTCTGCTTCAGTTGCGGCCGACCCGCCAACGAGGACACGTCCCAGGCTCCAGCATCCTCAGGCGCTAACGCTCCGAGGATCCACCTGGACGACGTGCTCTACAACTGCCGCCACTGCGGCACGGAGGAACGCTACGGAGCGCTCACGCGGTGCAGCATCTGCCGGGAGGAGACCTGCGGCACCTGCGTGGACACGTGCCCCGAGTGCCAGCTTCCCGCCTGCCCCCGATGCATGGCGGAGTGCAGCGAGTGCCCAAGCCACGGGTGCGCAGCGTGCTTCGTCCGTTGCGAGACGTGCCAGACCGCCGGGCTCTGCCCCGACCACGCCCGCACCTGCGAGGGATGCGGCTACCCCACATGCCAAGCGTGCTTCGGTTACTGCGAACGCTGCGACCTCCACATCTGCGATGTCTGCAACGAGGTCTACCACCAGGCCCCCAGCACGTGAGGTCCCTACCTCCCCACGTCCCCTGGGCCCCAGGGACCCGGGGCCGGGTGTCATCCGTCACGGCACCTTGAAGTACGATAAGCCAGAGAACCGGCGCCCCGCTGGGAGCGCTTCCAAGTGTTACAACCTCTGGAGAACGGTCGCCGGTTCCTCGCCGCCCTCGCCCTCGTCCTCATCCTGTCGGGTGTCGTGGCTGGTGGCGGGTACCTGTACGAGGTCGTTACGGCGGGCGACGAGGCGGGTCGCCACCTCCACATGCAGCCCGCCGACGACCAGACGCGGCCCCACCTCATCCTCGACGACGAACGCGTGCGCCAGCGTACGCCGGCTCTCGCCGCGGCGCTGGACCACGCGCTCCAGGGGGAGCACCGGTTCGCGGGGGAGGGCCTCAACGCAAGCATCGACACGCTCCAGCGGGAGGCCCGCGCCAGCCAGGCCATGGCCTTCAGCGCCGTGAGCATCGAGGGCTACGTGCTCTGGGAGGGCACCGTGATCGAGGTGCGCTTG
>CAZDGP010000120.1:0-4214 GCA_964505085.1 uncultured Thermoplasmatales archaeon | reverse complement strand
GGTGCCGGCTACTCCGCGGTGGGGTCCTCGATCTGCTCCACGATGTCGGCGAAGGCGAGGGTGCCGGTGACCTTGTTCACCTTGATCTTGTAGGCGAGGCCCTCGGCGGCGCCGTTGACGAAGACCGTGTACTTGTCGAGGTGGGTGACGCCGTCGCCCTTCTTGCCGGTGTCCTCGATCTTCACCTCGTAGATGCCGCCCTCCTCCACGGCCTCCTTGGGCTTGTCGGGGGCCTGCTGGCGCTTCCGCGCCTTCACGGGGCGGTGACCGCCGCAGGCGTCGCACTTCACGATGACGGTGCGGCCCTCGCGGTCCAGGTGCGTGTCAGGTCGCCCGCACTCGCTGCAGATGACGAAGGCCTCCACGTAGGACTCGATGCGGTCGTTGATCTTCCCCGCGTTCATGCGGCCCTGGAGGGTGAGGCGCCCGTCCTCGAGGTCGCCGGCGGTGCCGAGCTCCCGGAGGAGGCGGGGGAGAGCGTGGTCGCTGGACCGGTTGAGGCGGTCCAGGATGTCGCCGAAGTTCTTCACGACGGTGCTCTTGCCCTCGTAGAAGATGTCCACCTCGGGGACCTGGAACCGCTCGCCGCTGGTGAGGTCGTCCGGGATGTCCTCCCGGGCGCGGTTGAGGAGGTCTTGGTAACGGTCGGAAGCCATGGAGGGGTACCTCTTCCCCCGCTAAGCTCTCCCTCGCTTATGTACCTTTGGAGGCGGCTTGGGGGCCCTCCAGGAGGGGGACGCGGTACCGTTGGAGGAGCGCCCTGAGGACGAGGAGGCTCGCCACGCCCAGGGCGGCGGTGCCTGCGGCGGTGGCCACCGTGAGGGGCGTGGCGGAGCCGGCGGCGAGGCGGGCGGCGGCGCCCAGGGGGGACTCGGGGAGGAGGTTGCTGGCAAGCAGCAGCACCAGGAGCAGGCTCGTGTACGCTACCTGGGCCTTGTTCCGCTCCCGGGTGAGGAGCGCCACGAGGGTGGCGGCGACGCCGAAGAGCACGGCGGTGCCCGCCACCTGGAGCAGGAGCCAGACGACGTTCGCTACGGGGATGCCGTTCACCTCCAGGAGCAGGATCCACGCCAGACCCAGCGCGGGGCTCAGCACGGCGTTGGCCAGCACCTTGCCGTCGGCCACGTCGGCGATGTCCAGGCGCGTGACGAGGAGGAGCGGGAGGTTCCCCCGCTGGAGCTCCTCCGTGAGGCTGTCGGCCACGAGGGCGCCGGCGAGGAACGCCGGCAGGAAGAGGAGCAGGGGCACCAGGAGCGTGTACACGAACTCGTAGTAGCTGGAGGTGGTCTCCTCCACCGTGACCTCCAGGGGTGCATGCTCCAGGCGGTCGCCCCGGGCCTCCCGGAGCTCCTGCTCGTAGGCCTTGAGGGTGTCCTGGAGCACCACCACGGTGACGGGGGTGCGGAAGCGGCCCTCCGGCACCACCATATGCACGGCCACCGGGTCGGTGGCGTTCGGTTCGACGCGTTCCACCTGGACGAAGGCGTGGACGCGGTCCTGTTCCATGAGCTGCTGGCCCCGGTCGGGCCCCGACACCAAGAGCACCTCCACGCCGCGCTCCTCCAGGAGCTCCCGGAGGTCCTCGTTCCCCTCGAGGGCCACCGCGACGCCACCGTCGGAGCCGGCGGCGGTGGGGTCGAAGAGGGTGGCGAGCCCCACCACGAGGAAGCTGCTGAAGGCTGCCACGAACACCTGGATGGCGATGGCTAGGATGAAGGTCTTCTCGCCCACGATGTTGCGGAGCTCCCGGTCCGCAACCACCCAACGTTCACCCAAGGAGCTCAAGCACCCCCAGGTTGTACGCGGTGTGGATGCTCACGGCTCCGAGGAACCCGCCGGTGAGGCCCAGGGGCCCGTAGCGGGCGGAGACGGCGGTGAGGGTGGCGGTGCTCACGTGGAGGAGGAGCGGGAGCACGGCGAGGGCGGGGGCGGGGGCGAGTCCCCCCACGGCGGGGATGCCGAAGACGGCCTGCCCCGCGGGCAGGCTCGCGAGGCCCACGAGGCTCGCGAAGATCACGCCCTTCTCCGCCAGGAAGAACCCGATGCCCGAGGCCATGCCGGCGGCGAGGACCCCGGCCCAGGTGCTGGGCACCACGCCCTTGGCCAGGCCCGCCACGGGGCCGGCGGCCTTGAAGGTCTCCTCCACGAGGCTCACGAGGGCCAGGGCCACCACGAGGCGGGCGCCGAAGGGCCAGGCGAAGAGGAAGCTGATGAGGAGGAGCTCCGTGACGAAGACCAGGGGGATGAGGAGGATGCTCACCTTCATGCAGCTCATGGGGCTGTGGACGAGGCGTCCCACGGCGTCCACGGCCTTCCCGGGGATGGTGCGTTGCGTGAAGAGGTCCTCCTCCCGGTAGAGGGCGGTGCCCAGGCGGAAGAGCACGAACCCCACGAGGGTGAGGGGGAGGGTGCTGAAGAGGAACTGCGCCCACGTGATGGGGCGGTTCTGGATGTCCCACACCACGAGGGTGATGGGGCTGATGAGGGCCACGGGATGCACCTCGCCGAAGACCGCGGGGAGGAAGGCGTACGTGGTGACGAGGACGCTGATGAAGACCGTGAGGAACGTGAGCTCGCGGAAGCTCCGGGCGAAGAGCGCGGCGCCGAACTGAAGCGCCAGGAAGACGAAGGCCAGCGGCAGGATGGCGACGACGCTCACCCATCCCCCGCCCACGAGGGCGGCGACGACGGCGCTCGTCACCAGGAGCCCCATGGCGTAGGGGAGGGTCTTGCCCGTGACGATCTCCCAGGGGCGGGCGGGGCTCTGGAGCACCGCCTCGCCCCGGCGGTTGAGACGCTCCTCGATGACGGCGGTGCCGTAGGCGAGCACCACGAAGTTCATGGGGATGAGGAAGGCGTAGGCGAGGAGCAGGGGCTTGAAGGGAAGCGGCGGGTCGATGTTGATGGGGAGCTCGCTTGCCTGGGGTCGGGTGGACGCCTCCCCGTCGTCCCCGGGTTCGTCGGGCTCCGTGGTGGTGTTGCCGTCGCCGGTGCCGTTGCCCCCGCTCCCGGAGCCGCCCCCGCCACCTTCGGAGGGAACCGGGGGGAGGGGTTCGGGGAAGGCCGCGGCGAGGTCGGTGTCGTCGGCGTACGCGAGGGTGACGCGCACGGGGAAGGCGGCGGCGGGGTCGGCCTCCCGCGTCATGCGGCGGTTCGTCTCCACCTCCGCCGCCTCCCGCAGCGCCTCCACGGCGGCCTCGCCCTTGGCGTCGTCCACCGGCACCACCGTGGTGTTCCCGTCGCCTCCGGGAGGCGGGGTGCT
Source organism: uncultured Thermoplasmatales archaeon (assembly GCA_964505085.1). Lineage (GTDB taxonomy): Archaea > Thermoplasmatota > SW-10-69-26 > JACQPN01 > CAZDGP01 > CAZDGP01. The sequence goes on along the minus strand of CAZDGP010000120.1, from coordinate 952 downwards.
GAGGAGGGCGAGGTCGGCCTCCCCCGCCTCCAGGGACCGGAGGGGGTCGGGGGTGACGGTGACGGCGAAGCGCGGATCGTTGGCGGCGGCCTCGCGGAGCGGCGCGTCGGAGGTGGCGGCCACGCGGTAGAGGCCGTGCTCCACGTCCACCCCCCGCTCGAAGGCGGCGGGGGTGAGGGCACCGGCCACGACGGCGAGCACGAGCACGAGGAGGAGGGTGCGGCGGTCCCACCGGCCTCCGCCGCGCGTGAACTCACCCCAGGAGAGGACGCCCACGCGCCGCAGCGCGTCCACGGTCACCTCCCACCCCGGGCGAGGCGGATGAAGAGCTCCTCCAGGGTGGTGCCCTCGGTGCGCACGTCCAGGACCCGGGCACCCGCGTCCTCGGCGCGCTTGCGCACGGCCTCGGCATCCTCGAAGGTCGAGGTCTCCACCTCGTAGGCGCCGTTGCGACGCGTCGCCTCCTCGAGCACGGGCTCGTCCACCACGACCACGTAGGTGCGGCCGCCGGCCTCCGCCAGCACCTCCTGCACGGGGCCCGCGGCGGCCACGTGGCCCCGCCGGAGGATCACGATGCGGTCGCAGAGGCGCTCCACGTGGAAGAGGTTGTGGGCGCTGAAGATGACGGCACGGTCCTCGTTGCGCTTGCGCTGGATGAACTCGAGGACGGTGCTGGTGGCCAGGGGGTCGAGGCCGCTGGCGGGCTCGTCGTAGAGGAGCACGCTGGGGTCCTGGATGAGGCTGCGGGCGATGGCGACCTTCCGGCGCATGCCCTTGCTCATGTCCCCCAGGGGCCTGTCCCGGGCCGTAAGCTCCAGCTCGTCGAGCACCGAGGCGATGCGGGCGTCGGCCACGTCCCGTTCCACGTCGTAGAGCCGGGCGAAGAACCGGAGGTACGCGTGGGGGCTCATCTCCTCGTAGACGCTGGACTCCTCGGGGAGGTACCCCACCT
>CAZDGP010000119.1:0-4280 GCA_964505085.1 uncultured Thermoplasmatales archaeon | reverse complement strand
GACCGGTTCCTCCGCCGCGAGTGGGGGTTCCTCTACCTCGACGGCGGACGCTTCGAGCGCCACAAGGGCTTCCGCCACCGCGACGACCTCGCGCGGTACCTCCGAAGCAACGGCCCCGAGCACGCGTACTACAGCACCGCGTACTACCGCGTTCCCGGCGCCCGCACCATGGCCGAGAAGGACTGGCTCGGCGCCGACCTCATCTTCGACCTCGACGCCGACCACCTCGAGGGCGCCGACGAGCTCCCCTACCAGCAGCAGGTGGAGGAGGTGAAGGACGAGGCCAAGTGGGTGCTCGAGGAGTTCGTCCTCGGGCACCTGGGCTTCGACGAGGAGCACGTGCGCCTCGTCTTCAGCGGCAACCGCGGGTACCACATCCACGTCACCGACCCCCGCGTGCGTGACCTCGGGAGCCAGGAGCGCCGCGAGATCGTGGACTACGTCACCGGCTTGGGCCTCGACGACGACACCATCATCCGGGAGAAGGCCTTCAGCCAGGACCGCTTCGGCCACCCCCAGAAGGCCAACGTCCTCTACCCCCCCGACGGCCCCGGATGGCAGGGCCTCGTAAGCCGGAGCTTCATCCGCTTCATGGACACCCTCCGGGACCTCCCCCGGGACGACGCCCACCACCGCCTCACCGAGCTCCCCGGCGTCGGCCCCAAGACCGCCGGGAAGGTGCTGGCCAAGCTCGACGGGAGCCAGTGGGGAGCAAGCCACGGCGTCGCCGAGGTCGACGGCACCACCGAGATGAACGTCGACATCTTCCCCAAGCAAGCGCTGAAGGCCATCGTGCCCCAGGTGCATCTGGAGAGCGAGGGGGAAGCCGACGAACCCGTCACGAGCGACATCAAGCGCCTCATCCGCCTCCCCGGAAGCGTCCACGGGAAGAGCGGCCTCCGCGTCACACCCCTCCCCCTGGACGGCCTCGACGACTTCGACCCCTTCCGCGACGCCGTCGCCTTCGGCGACGACCCCGTGGAGGTGAAGGTCACGAGCCCCGAGAGCTTCCGCCTCGACGGCGAGGTCTTCGACCCCGACCCCGGCGTCCAGGAGCTCCCGGAGAAGGCCGCCATGTTCCTCATGCTCCGCCGCAACGCCCTGAAAGCGTAACCCCGCCCAGGGAACCCGAAACACGTAACAGCCAGTGCCCGCCTGGCACGGATATGGATGCGGAGGCTTGGCGCAGGGAGTTCCCCACCCTTGGGCATACCACGTACCTCAACACGTGCAGCCTGGGGCTCCTTGGTCGACGTAGCCGCCGCGGTGTGGAGGCCTTCCTCGACGAGTGGGAGCGCCGCGGCGCCAGCGCCTGGTACGACACATGGCTCCAGGAGGTGCAGGCGCTCCGCGAGTCCACCGCCAACCTCCTCGGATGCGGCACCCACGAGGTGGCGGTGCTCCCCAGCGTGAGCGTAGCATTGGACGTCCTGGCCGACGCCCTCCAGCACCGGGACCGGGCCGAGGTCGTGACCCACGCCCTGGATTTCCCCACCGTCCCCTACCAGTGGATGACGCGCCGCGACGCCGCCCTCCGCACGGTGAAGAGCCCCGACGGTGTCACCAGCGACCCCCGGGACTTCGAGGCGCACGTAACGGACGAGACCCTCGCCGTGGCCACGAGCCACGTCTTCTACACCACCGGCTTCACGCAGGACATCGAAGCCATCGCGGACATCGCCCGGGACCGCGGCGCGGTGAGCATCGTGGACGCCTACCAGGCCACCGGCCAGCTCCCCACGGACGTGAAGGACCTGGGCGTGGACGTGCTCCTCACCGGCGGCCTCAAGTGGCTCCTGGGCGGCCCCGGCGTCGTCACCATGTACGTTCGCGAGGGCCTCCACGAGACCCTGGAGCCCCATGGCGCCGGGTGGTTCGCCCACGCGGAGCAGTTCGAGTTCCAACCGCACCGCTTCCAACCGCGCGAGGACGCCCGCCGCTTCGAGACCGGCACCCCCAGCATGGCCAGCGTCGCCGCCGCCCGCGCCGGCGTGGACCTCGTCCAGGAGGTGGGGGTGGAGGCCATCCGCACCCGCACCCTGGAGCTCGTGGACGACCTCGTGGACCGCCTCGAGGACGCTGGCATGCCCCCGCGCCTCGCCCCCAACCGGGAGGACCGCACCGGCATCGTCACCATCCCCCTGCAGGACCCCGCCAGCGCCGTGGAGGCCCTCGCCCGGGACGACGTCATCGTGGATCACCGCCCCGGCCGTCTCCGCGTCTCCCCCTACTTCTACAACACCCCAGGGGACAACGAGCGCCTCGTGGACGCGCTCCGGGACCATGGCGCCGCCCCCGGCGTGTGACGGTGCGGCGGAACCATCGCCCCCCCGTGTAGCCTCGTCGGGGCAACCCTTATCACGAAGGACGTATACACGTATACGCCATGTCCACGGTGCGCATCGACCCTGAGGCGAGGGAGCGCCTCCACCGCCTCCAGGACGCCTGGCGTGAGCTCAAGGGCGAGCAACCCAGCCAGAAGGAGCTCCTTTCGAGGGCCCTCGAGTACCTTGAGGACCACCGGGACGAGTTCCTGCAGGCGTCCATCTGGCGCCCCATCGCGGGGGAGGAGCGGGAGCGCCTGAGGGAGCTCGCGGGCAGGTACGACGTCGAGTTCCAGGTGGGGGACGTGGACGCGGTCGCCTACAGCCCCGGGACGATCCTGGGGGAGGAGAATGCGTAGATGCCTGTCCTCCTGGACACCAACGTCCTCCTCTCGTACCTCACGCCCCGCGCCGGCCACCACGGCCGAAGCGTGACCCTCATGGACCGCATCTGGGACGGGGACCACGGTGTCCCCCTGGGTGTGGACAGGGTTCACGCAGAGGGCCTGAACTTCCTCCGTACCCGGTTCGGCCGACGGGACCTCTCCAGGGGGTACGATGGGTTCTTCTTCCGCGAAGGAGACGAGCGGCCTCCGCTGGAACCGCTGGTCACCCCGCCTGCCCTCCACTGGGAAGCCCGTCGCCTCCACTTCGACCTCTACGACCAGGGGTTGAGCTTCACCGACTGCGTCCTCCTCGCCCACGCCCACCACCTCGACGGGAGCATCGCCACCTTCGACGAGGCCTTCCAGGGGCTCGCACCTGTGGTGAACTGACGTTCCGGGGATCCTCGGGCCGCAACCCTCATACCCCCCCACGGGCGTGGCGCCACCATGAGCTTCATCCGGTTCCGCGGAAGCGGCGAGGAGTGGGACGTGGGGAAGATCGTGTGCGTGGGCCGCAACTACGCGGACCACGTGGAGGAGATGGGCGACCCCGACCTGGGGGAGCCCGTGGTCTTCCTCAAGCCCAGCACCGCCATCGTCCACGACGGCGGCGCCATCCGCATCCCCGAGGGCGTGGGCGAGGTGCATCACGAGGTGGAGCTCGCCGCCGTCGTGGGCGAGACCTGCACCGACGTCACGCCCGAGGAGGCCATGGAGCGCGTGGCCGGGTGGTGCGTGCTCCTGGACATGACCGCCCGGGAGATGCAGCGCGCCGCCAAGGAGGCGAAGGCGAGCTGGGACCTAAGCAAGGGCATGGACACCTTCGCCCCCATAAGCGACGCAGCCCCCAGCGACGCTGTGCCCGACCCGCGGGACCTCCGCCTCATCTGCAGGAACAACGGGAACGTCGTGCAGGACGCCGAGACCAAGCTCATGCTCCAGGGCCCCGGCGAGCTCATGGCCTACGTGAGCCGGTACATGACCCTCGAGCGCGGCGACATCGTGGCCACCGGCACCCCCGAGGGCGTGGGCCCCGTCCAGCCCGGGGACGTGGTGGAGGCGGAGATCCCCACCGTGGGGTCGCTTCGCGTGAGCGTCACCGAGAGGTGACGGGAACGCGGGGGTGGCGGTGGGGGCCAGCGCCGGCGAGGGTGACGACGGAACCCGAGCCGGTGGTGAGATCCCCACCGTGGGGTCGCTTCGGGTGAGCGTCGAGGAACGGTAACCGTGGTGGCGGTGGGTGCATCGGGCCCTCCGCATCTGGGCTTCGGTTCCCACCACCCGCCCCCGCCGGCGGCGCGCGCCGTTGGCGCGGCCGCCGTCGTACCCCACCGCCGCCTCCTGTGCCGCCGCCCCAACCCTGGTGAAGAGGATGTCTGGGCCACCGTAGCGTGACCTATAGTCACCTATAGGTCTCTATAGGTGAGGGTTCGGGCCGCCGACCCTGCGCCCCCTCCACCACAGGGCCCGTTCGACGCGGCGCGCAAAGCACTTTACGGGTGGCGCGCTCTACGTGGACCATGGCCGGCGAGGAGATCACCTACGAGAGCCTCGTCAACCGCTGGCGCCG
>CAZDGP010000118.1:0-4461 GCA_964505085.1 uncultured Thermoplasmatales archaeon | reverse complement strand
GTGCAGGAGCTCCGCACCCACGGCCTCGAGGGGGCCGCCACCGGCGGCATCGTGCAGGTGCCCAACGCCCGCGTCCTCACGGAGAACGTGAGCAACTACACGCGGGACCACGACTACCTCTGGGACGACCTCGAGCTCCCCATCCGCTACGAGGCCAGCTGGCGCGACACCCTGCCCCGGCTCCTGGAGATCGTGCGGGAGGAGAACGCCGAGGTCCGGGAGGCCGCCCGTCGGGAGCTCCCACGCCTCATGAGCCGGTACTACCTGGGGAACGTGGACGTGGAGCCGAGCATGAACCTCCGCATCACCGACAACTACCTCGTCGTCCGCATCCGGTACCTGAGCCGCGTCCAGACCCGGGGGAGCATCCGCACCCGCATCATCGAACGGGTCCTGCAGGAGCTCGAGGACAGGGACGACCTGCATCTGGGCTCCAGCAGCTTCGACGTGGGAGCCGTCCCGCCCCTGGAGCTGCGGTTCGCGGAGGACGGCTAGGTCGGCTCCCTGCGGAGACGGGGGGGTCCGCAACCAACGTCTTCGACAACGTTAAACGCTGCACCACGGTTCCACAAGCCATGCCTCCCGCCATCGAGACGCGGGACCTCACCCGCCGGTACGGGGACCTCACCGCCGTGGACGCGGTCACCCTCCAGGTGCCTCGGGGGGAGGTCTTCGGGTTCCTGGGTCCCAACGGCGCCGGGAAGTCCACCATGGTGAAGATGCTCACGACGCAGATCCGCGTCACCGACGGTGCCGCCACCGTGGCGGGCCACGACGTGCACGCGGACCCGCTGGCGGTGCGGCGAAGCATCGGGGTCCTGCCGGAGCGCATGCCCGTGTACCCGGACATGACCGCGCGGGAGTTCCTCCGCACCTTCGCCCGCGTCCACGGTGTGCCCCGGGGGGAGCGGGAGGACCGCATCGAGGACCTGCTCGCTCGCGTGAAGCTCCAGGGCGTCGAGGGGAAGCCCACGGGGGAGTTCAGCAAGGGGATGACGCAGCGGTTGGGTCTCGCCCGGGCGCTGCTCCACGACCCCGACGTGCTCTTCCTGGACGAACCCGCGTCGGGCCTGGACCCCACGGGGCAGCGGGAGATCCGGGCGCTCATGCGTCGTCTTGCGGACACCGGGAAGACGATCTTCCTCTGCACCCACGACCTCGGGGAGGCCCAGGAGGTGTGCCACCGCATCGCGTTCATCCGTGGGGGGGAGCTCGTGGCCGTGCGACCGGTGCGCGCCGACGCCATGGACGTGCGTGTGCTCACGGTGGAACTCGACGGGGACGCGGAGCGCGTGGCGGAGCAGGTGGCGCGTCTGGAGGGCGTGCGGAGCGCCCAGGCCGTGACGAAGGGGTTGCGCGTGCGGTTCGTGGGCCCGGCGGACCGCCGCGGCATCGCCCGCGCCGTGCAGGAGGCGGGGGCCGTGGTCCTGGGGCTCGAGGAGTCCGAGGTGCGGTTGGAGGACCTCTACAAGCGGTACGTGGAGGGGGACGGCCCCACCTCGTCGAAACCGGCGACCTTCCAGCCCGTGGACCGCGGGGAGGGGTCGGCATGACCGTCTTCGCAGGAGCCCTGAGCACCGCCACGAAGGAGCTGGGGGAGCTCCTGCGGAAGCGCCGCCTCCTGGGGTTGCTCCTCGTGGTGGGCTTGCTCCTTGCGGTGCCCTACAGCGTGCTCCTCTGGCAGGGGGGCCGGGAGCCCCTGTGGAACCTCCTCACCCCGGTGGTGTTCGTGGGGCCCCTCGTCCTCATGGTGGTGGCGGTGGTGTTCGCGGCGGACCTCGTGAGCAAGGAGGTGGAAGGTCACACCCTCGCGTTGCTCACCACGAGCCCCACATCCCCCGCGGGTGTGCTCCTTGGGAAGCTCGCGGCCCCCGCCCTCGCGTACGTGGCGATGCTGGGGTTCGTGCTCCTCTTCTTCCTCCCCTTCGCCCTCGGCCACGGGCTCGTGATGCTGGAGATCATCCTGTGGTTGTTCCTCGTCCCGTTCCTCGCGTTCTACGTGTTCGCCACGGGCCTCGCGGTGCTCCTGAGCGTCGTAACGGGTACGACGCGCGCGAGCTTCGGCGGTGCCTTCGCGGCGGGGCTCACGCTCCTCTTCCTCATGCAGGAGCCCCCGGGCCTCGGGTTCCTCTTCGAGGAGCGGTTCCCGGCGCTCTGGGAGCTCCTGGCGTACAACCCCTTCCAGGTGGCCATGGGCACGGGCCAGGACCTCCTCTACGGGGTGCCCTTCCCCTGGTTCCCCCTGCTCCTCACCTTGGCCATGGGGTTGGTGCTGCACGGCGCCGCCTTCGCCCTGTTCCAGCGGGTGGAGGTGGACGCATGAACCGGAGCGCAGCGGAGGTTCATGCGTTCGCCCCGCGCGGTGGCGGCGCCGGTGGGCGACGGGGCGGTGGGGTGGTGGCGTCATCAAGTAGCGCAGCGACAGGCGGTGCATGCGCTCTCCAGCTCCTCGTGCTCTGCCTCGCTGTGGCGCTCACCCTTCCCCTCACGGCTCCTGGCGCTCTCGCCTCCGAGGCGGTACCCTCGGACGCGGGCCGAGAGCGGGAGCGGGATCCCTTCGTGGTGACCTACCGCACCGGCCCCGAGGAAGGGGGGGCCCTCGTGGTGGAGGATCGCCCCACCAAGCTCTGGGCCGAGGTTACGTGGCGCGGGGACGAACCCCTGGTATCCACGCTCCACCTCGATATCCTCAAGGGCCAGGCGGTGCTGAACCGCACCCGCATCCCCGTGGAGGTACCCGCCAACGGCCAGGTGACGTTCCCCGTGGAGGTGCGGAACACCACCGGGGGGGAGGTCATCATCCAGACCACGGCGCCCAACACCACCGGGCCCGCCGGGCGTGACGTCGTGCACGTTGCTACCCTCTCCGTGGTGCCTCCTCTCAGCGTGTCCATGATGGCGGTGGCGCCGGAGCGAACCGACCAGACCGTGCACGTGGGCCTCGACGAGCCCCTGAGCGTCCGCCTCGTGGTGACGAACCCCACCCAGATCGAAAGCTCGGCGCGAGAACTGACATTGCTTGTGCAGGGCCGGGGACACGAGACGGAGAGGGGCCGGGACCCTGTGCTGGTGCCGAGCCTCGCACCCGGCGCGTCCCACACAGCCAGGATAGACATGGGGACCGTGCGGAGCCTCTTGGACGACCAACCGCGCCGGTCCGAGTCCTTCCTCGGAACAGTGAACGTTGGCTTGGTGGCGGTGTTCCTCCAGGAGGGTGAACCGTTGTCAGCTTTCAGCTTCCGCCTAGACGGGGCTCGTGTGCTGGATGCGCGTTGGGCGTCGCTTTCTGTGCGCGCCCACGCCCAGCCCGCCTCCTACACGACAGCGGAGCATGTCCAGGTGGGCGGGCCCTCGTGGCTGGAGGTCACGGTGGGGAACTTCGGGAACGTAGCCCAGACCGTGGTGGTGGATGTGGTGGTGCGCCCGCGGAGCTCCATCTACTATGGTCCCGGCTCCTCCTTCGAGGAGACGCGGGTCCTCCGCTTGGACGCTGGGGAACGCCGGCCCCTGAACTTCACCTTCGTTCCCCGTGTCGCGGGACCGATGACGGTGGAGACGCAGACGAGCTTCCAGGGGCACCGCAGCGGCAACTACAAGGAGCTTCCCGTCCCCAGTGCGATCCAGCTCGACACGCCAAGTTCGACGCTGGAGCCCTCTGTGGGCGGGAGCGTGGACTGGAGCTTCAACCTCACCGGGTTGCGGGAGCTCGGGGACGTGCGGTTGCGGTTCGCCGCCGCGCCCCAGACGCACCGTGCCACGGGGGACATGAGCTTCGTGCGGTTCGTCACATCAGACGACTTCGTCACCGTCTCAGGGGCGCCCGAGCGCGTGACCATCCAGAACGGCAGCGTCCTCCACGTGGACGCCCGGGTGGTGGCGAAGGCTGCAGGCTCCTACGCCGTCGTACCCTTCGCTGTGAAGGATGGGGTGTTCTACCCGGCAGATGCCAGCCAGGTGGGCGGTGAGGGGCAGGCCTTCCGTGTGCTCGCGGAGGCCGAGCTTCCCGCCGCCTCCATCGCCTGGTTCCCCGTGGGCCTCGTGCTGGTGGCCGCCGTGGGGCAGGTGGTGTGGCGCCGCCGCTTCGTGCGGTAGCTCAGGCTGGCAGAAGGAAGGTCGGGAGGAACCGGTTCCGCGCCGGTCCTACAGGAGCTTCCGCCGCCGCGCCTGCAAGCGCAGCTCGCGGTTCTCCTGGATGATCTGCACCAGCGGATCCGCCTCCTCCTCGGGGAGGAAGGCTGCGAGCTCCTTCGCGCTCGGTGCCCGCCGGGCGAGGCGCCGTACCACGTCGCTCCAGCTCTCACCTGGTCGCTTGATGACCTCCAGCAGGTCCATCGCATCCTCGTCGAGTTCCACGCTCCGAGAGCTCATCACCGCCCCCGTCCCCCTGCACCCTCATATACCCTTGCCTGCTTCCCCGCCTCACGGACGCACCGCCGGTGCGGCACCGATGCACCCAAGTGC
>CAZDGP010000117.1:2653-4497 GCA_964505085.1 uncultured Thermoplasmatales archaeon | reverse complement strand
TCTCCATCTGCACCATCTCCGGTCCGGGCATCACGGCCCGGCCCACGGCCCGCACCTCCCCCCCGTGCGTCACCACCACGTCGTCCTCCACCCGGATGCCGGGGTCGGCGTCCACCACGCCCACGGCGAAGACGCTGCCTTCCGGGTGGAAGTCCTCGATCTCCACCGTGTACGCGTCCCCGGCCTCCGCGACCCGCTTCCCACCCTCCAGCGTCAAGCTCAGGAGACCGCGGTCCGGCACCTGCATGGCCACCTGCGTCCCCCCCGCGTCGTCCACCTTGAGCCAGGGCGCACGACCCCGCACCGACACGTCCTCGAAGAGGGCGTCGGCGCCGGACCCGAACTGGTACCGCGCCAGCGACCGGAGGTCCTCGACCTCCCGATGGTCCGGGTCCACGGCGCCGTCGCTCGTGAGCTTCCGCAACGTGGACCGCAGGAGGTCAAGGCTCTCGTCGCTCAGGGGGTCGTTCCCCTGCACCGTGCGCACCGGATCCTCCAGGTGCGGGAGCACGAGCTCCGCCTCCTCCTCCACCAGGTGCACCACCACGTCATCGTACGCGTGATGCCGCGTGATGGCGTCCAGCGCCTCCTCCACCACGGTGGATTCGGCCTCCGTCCACCGCCCCGTCACGGGGAGGTCGTAGTGGGCGGCGGGGTACGTGCGCTCCAGCTCCCGGGGCACGAGACCCAGGGGCGACGTGAGGATGACCTCGTGCACGGCCCCGCGGTTCGGCACGTCCAACCCCCGCTCGAGGCGGCGGTGCGTGCGGCTGGAGCTGTAGGGCTTCCGGTGGCTGCATGGGAGAAGCACGAGCACGCGGCTCATGACCGGGGGCCGGTACCTGGACCCCAGGCGGTCCCGGAACCGCTTCACCGCCGGCCGGTGCAGCGCCTCGTCGCTCGCCACCACGACCTCCCGGTCCCGGAGCACGGGCACGCGCTCCTCGAAGAACGCAGCGTGGTCGTGGTCGAAGCGGCGGAGGTGCGCCACGAGCTCCGGCCGGGACCGCACCCGCTGCTCCACGAGCTCCCGCAGCGCCCCCCGCCGGATGGCGGTGCGCACGAGCCGGAGCTCCGTCTCCAACGCGTGGAAGGCGTGGTCCCGCAACCACGTGAACCCGTCCTCCGGGCCCAACCGTTGGCAGGCGGGGCAGGCGCAGGGCACCCCGTCCCCCAGCTCCTCCATGGGGATGGGGCCCGCGGTCGTCACGAACCGGCCCCGGCGGGCCTCCAGGGCCACCGCGGCGCTGTCCACCAGGTCCACCCCCGCGTACGCGAGGAGCGCCAGGTTCCAGGGCGTCGCTGCCCCCGGGAGGTAGAGGAGACGACCGGGCCCCGCCCGCTCCCTGAGGGACGTCACGCGCTTAGCGAACGTGAAGGGGTCCGTGACGAAGCTCGCGGCGTTCGCCATGACCACGACCTCCGCCTCCTCCGGCACCGGTCCCTCGGGAGCGGAGGCCACGAAGACGCGTCCCCCCGCCTCCCGATGGCGCTCGTCCGCCGCCTCCACGAGCTGCATGCCCCCCGCGGGATGGTAGGGGAGGTCCCGCGGGATCGTGAGCGCCGGAGCGCCCTCCACGGCGCCGGGGGATCCCTGGGTGAAGACGCTTCCCGCATCCCGCACCCACGTGCCCTCCGCCTCGGGGTCCCGGTGGCTGATGCGCACCTGGGCGAAGCTGGGGGCTGGGATGCGCTCCGCATCCACGTAGAGCACCAGGGGGCTCGTGAGCTCCCGCCCGTCGAGCTCCCACGTGGCGCAACGTGCCGCACCGTCCCGTACCCGTGGCTCGAACATCGTCAACAGCGTCCCTACACCCCTCTAGGATATGAATGGTTGGGGCGCA
>CAZDGP010000117.1:0-2553 GCA_964505085.1 uncultured Thermoplasmatales archaeon | reverse complement strand
CGGACTCGGGCCCTTCGGGCTCGTCATCGCCCCGCCCGAAGAGCCCCTTCACGCGGCTACCGAGGCCTCCACCGGAGCCCTCCAGTTCATCGACCTCTCCCCCCTCCAGGTCCTCGGGCTCCTCCTGGACGTCCTCCGCATCCTCCGCGTCCGGCGCCTCGGATGCGGGCTTCACGCGGGCTCTGGTCTCCATGGCGTCCACGCGCTCCGCCACCGCGTTCAGGTCCCGCACCTCGTTCCCCGCGAGGGTGAGGAGCGTGCGCTCCACCCGCCCGGTGTCCTGGTACGTGACCTCCACCACCTGCCCGCGTCGCGTCCGGTAGATGGGGGAGGCGGTGAGCATCTCCCCCGGCACGTGCTCGGCCAGAGCCTCCTTCTGCACCTCCGTGAGCGGATCCAGGTCCGCCGTCGGGTCCTTGGGCGCCACCTCCGGCTCCGGGGCGGGTTCCGGCTCCGGCTCCGGTTCCGGGGCGGGCGCCTGGGGCGCGGGGTCGTGACCCGGTGCGGCGTCCTCCACCGCGTCCTCGTGAGGTCCCGGGGGGCTCGCGGGTGCCTCCATGGCGTCCACGGCCTCGTGGATGGCGTCGAGGTCCTCGTCAGCCTGCTTGCGCCAGGCCTTCTCGCTGAGCTCCACCTCGTCCCCCTCGTCCAGGAACCCCGCCTCCTGCTCCACGCGCTCGTCCAGGGAGAGACCGCCCTGCTCGAGGACGTGGATGACCTCCTGGTCCTCCTCCACCACCTCGCGGCGCACGCCGTTGCGTCCCTCGTCCGCTCCCGTGTCCTCGGCTTCGTCGTTGGGTCCCGTCATGCGTCTTCCTCCGGTTGGCGTGCCGTCCGCAGCACCACCTCGAACTCCACCTCGCCCCCTGGTCCCTGGGGAGCCACCCACGCCGGCGGCAACCCCACGGCCTCCTGCAGAGCGTCGTGCACGGGCTCCAGGAGGTCCGCGGGGCCCTCCGCCTGGTAGACGCCCCCGCCGGACTCCACGGCGTCGCCGAAGGGATCGCGTCGGCCGGGGGGCTCCCCCACGCGGGCTCCGTGGACGGTGACGCCCAGGTTCTCGGCCCGCTCCACGCTCTCCCGCAGACCCTCCATGGGGGCCTCCCCGTCGGTGACGAGCACCACGGCCTGCTGGTTCCGGAGGTCCCCCTCGTACCGGAGGGTCTCCAGCGCCTGCGCGAGGGCGGGGACGGGGCGGGAGCGGCCCCGGGGCTTCACGTCCTGGAGCACGCCGGGGTCCACCTCCCGGAGGGGCGCGAGCTCCTCCAGGGCCCGGGCCTCGTGCTGCACCACCCAGACGCCGGCGTGGCGCACGGAGTCCTGGGAGGACCTGAGGAGCGCGTCCACCGCCCGGGTGGCGTGGTCGAAACGTGGCACACCGCGGAAGCGCTTCCGCATGGTGTAGGACCCGTCCACGAGCACCAGGAGGTCCAGAACGTCCCGCCGGGGGCTTCTGGGGGGGCCCACGAGCTCCAGGCGCGTGTCCTCCCCCACCGTCACACGGCCCCGGGGCTCCGTCGCGTCCACCACGAGCTCGATCCCCTCCTCACCGGAGGATCCCACGGTGACGGCGTCCCCCAGGCGCACCGTCCTCTCCTCCAACCGCGCTCCGATGCCCTCGGCGGCGTCGAGCACGGCATCCTCCTCGGTGCCGGGGGGCCACCGGAGAGCCACACGTCGCGCGGGCTGGGGGTCCGTCATGGGTGCTCCAGCCATCCCCCTGGGTGCATATGAAGGGTTCGCCTGGGTCCGTGGACCGCTGAACGGTTCAGAGGGGCTTCCGCAGGAGGATCTGGGGGGAGCTCGCGCCCAGGACGTCGTCCCGCAGCGCCTTCGGGAGCGCCTCGCGGATGGGTTGGTACACCTGCGGTCCCACGCGCTCCCGCATCCCCTCCCAGGACGTGAACTTCCCCGCCCGAACCTCCCGCCCCACCTGCTCGATGTTCGGACCCCACACGCCCAGGGGCGCCAGGGGATGGTCCATCCCCATCTTCCCGCCGGGGCCCCGGGGGTTGCGGCTCGTGCCGAAGCCGTGGATGTTGTTCAGGAGCTCCAGCAACCGCTCCTCCAGCCAGGCGGGGCGCTGATCCACCAGCACCTGCGCCACGGTCTCCGCCACGTCGGGCACGCGGTCGTCGGGGGACCGGTGGAGCGTGAACTCGCCCAGGACCTTCGTGGGCTCCACCTCGTCGCCGGGCTCCGGCTCCGTATCCTCCGGGAGGAAGCCCAACCGGAGCTCGGGCTCGTTCGGGTCCAGGAGCAGCGTGAGGTCGCCCTTGGCCCCGGAGCGCCAGGGGTGGTGCACGGCGAGGTACATGGCCCCAGGATGGGTCCGGGGCCATATGGCCGTGTCGGTGCTCTGGGGTCCGGTGATCGAGGCTGTTCAGGCTTTGATGGTGATCCCACCGCCCATCCCTCTCCGAGGGCCTGGCGGCCCTCGTGGCCCCGCCCCGCCACCGCTTCCTCCACCCCATGGCCGTAGCGGTCCCACCGCCCACCCCTCTCCGAGGGCCTGGCGGCCCTCGTGGCCCCGCCCCGCCACCGCTTCCTCCA
>CAZDGP010000116.1:0-4576 GCA_964505085.1 uncultured Thermoplasmatales archaeon | reverse complement strand
TATCGGCCCAGGGCCTATGAAGTTATCCCCGTCACGTCCGGGGGATGTGACGTGGAGGCGCACGGGTCCCCGTGCGGTCCGGGGGTGTGGGGTAGGTGGGGGTGTCGGGTGGTGCGGGGAGGGGGGTGGTCGGTTCCCGCCCGACCATCACCCCCCACGCACCTATAGGTACCTATAGGTAGCTGGGTTGGTGGCCCCTACGTGGTGCGGCCCGCGTCGGGGTTCGGCTCCCGGAGCCACGGGTCGTAGTCCACCAGCGCCGACGCGTCGTCGCAACCCTCCTGGCCAGGACCCTCGGGGCAGCCCCACCAGTTCTCCTCAGCATCCACCGCCGTGTTCCATCCCGCGTAGACGGCGCTGTGGCTGTGGTTCCACATGTTGTTCCCCCGGAGCACGACGCCGTCCGTCCACATGTAGAACCCGTACCGGTTCCCGGTGACGACGTTGTCCCGGACGGTGCCCACCGCGTCGGGGGGAAGGTACACCCCGTACCAGTCGTTGCCCCGGAACTCGTTGTGGGTGAGGTTGACTTGCTGGGCGGTGCTCACGATGACCCCCGCTTGGTTGTTGGCGAAGACGCTCCCGTGGATGTTCACGGAGGGGCTGCCGATGACCTGTAGCGCGCGCCCCACGCTGCCCACGAAGCTGCTGTCCTCCACGGTGACTGGCCCCAAGCGGTAGAGGCGGAGGCTCGCCCCCCACGGCGCGCTGGCGTCGGTGACGCTGGTGCGCCGCAACGTCACCTCGGACGCGTCGGTCACGTACCCGGCTCGCGACCACCAGGGGTGGTGGTCCTCGTAGCGTGCAAGCACCGCGTCCTCCACGAGGAGGTCGCCGGCGGTCCGGACGAAGAGCGAGGCTGCCCGGCCGTCGACGAGGACCACGTCCCGTAGGGTCGCGTCGCCCACGCCCTGGAGCACCACGCCGTAGGCGGTCGCGTTCCGCACGGTCACGTTCTCCGCCACGAGGCTCGTGCCCTCCCGGGCGTCGATGCCGTACACGGGGCCCTCCATGGCTTGGTTGGTCACGTGGGCGCTCGTGACGTTCACGAGGATCACCTGGCCCGCGGGCGAGGTCACGGTGGTGCTGGGCGCGTCGGTGACGTACACGAGGGGCTTCCCGTCCACGGTGTTCCCGGCGATGTCGTGACGCAGGTGGGCCCGGCTGTCGCAGGGCTGCGCGCACGCGTCCGGCGTCAAGAGCGCGAGGCCCCGGGTGAGGGTGTTGTCGCGGACGGTGGCGTTGGTGGCCGAGGACAGGACCAGGTCCGCCAAGCTCGTGCCCGGCGCCTCCACGCGCTCCACGCGCCCCCGGTCCACGTCCCCGTACCGCACCGCCACCACCGCGGCCTCGATGCGGGAGTCCACCAACGTGACGCCGCTGGAGCTCTCGGCGCGAACGCCCGTGGCGGCCTCCCCGAGGTCCAGGTCCTCGAGGTGCACATCCTGGCTCCCGAGCACGAGCACCGCCTGCCCCGTGTGCAGGTCGGGGGCGGTGTGGTTCGCGAGGGTCACGTTCCGGGAGTCCACGATGGCCACGGTGGCCCGGTTCCCGAGGGTGGGGTCCACGGTGACGTTCCGGGCGTCCACGAGCACGAGCGCGCCGGCGCCGGCGCCCACGGTCGCGTCCTCGGCCCCCACCGCGACCACCACGGGGGCGCCGTCCACGGTGGTGTCCACCACGGTGTGGACGAAGTGCCCCCGCTCGTACCCTGCTACCTCGAACGCCGCACCTTCCAGGGTGTTGTCCAGGAGGGTGGCGTTGGTGTGGTAGCTCAACGCCATGGCGCTGAGGCCGCTGCCCGTGACGGTGTTCCCCTGGAGGTAACCGCCCTCGCCCCGGTAGAGGACGATGCCGTCGCCGCCGTTGGCCTCCACGTGGTTGCCCAGGATGTGGGGGTCGGTGCTTCGGTAGACGAAGAGACCCGTCCCGTCGTTCCCTCGAACGGTGTTCGACTCCACCGTCACCGGGAGGTCCGGTTCGTTCCAGGGCGTAACGGTGTAGATGCCGTAGTTCAGGTTATCCTCCGCGAGGTTCCGGGCCATGGTCACGTGCTCGCCCCGGACGCCCACGACGAACCCGGTCCAGGCGTTGCCGCGGGCCACGTTGTCCACCACGGAGGCTTCGGCGGCGCTCACCGTGATGCCCGCGGCACCGCTCCCCGTGGCCGTGTTGTTCGCCACGGTGATGCCGGTGGTGCCGTAGACGACGATGCCCGCGAAGCGGGTGCCCGTGACGGTGTTGCCCGAGACCTCGATGTCGCCGCCGGCACCGCTCACCCAGAGGCCCGACCCGTCGGTCGTGTTCGTCACGGTGTTCCCCACGATGCGGCATCCCTCGATGGTGCCGCCGTACCTCCGGTCCATCTGGATCCCCTCCTCGGACCCGTGGGCGTGGTTCCCGGAGACCTCGCACGTGGTGAGGCGGTCGACCTCGATGTCGATGCTTCCCCCGAGGGTGTTGTTCCGGAGGGTGAACCCCGTGTGCTCGCCCCCGTACCACATGTTCACGCCGGCCTCGGCCACGTTCCCCGCCAGGGTGACGTTCACCGTGTTCCCCAGCACCGTGAGGGCCGCCGCGGGCTCGCGCGTGTTCACGACGGTGTTCCCCTCCACATGGTGCTCCGCGCCTCGGACGATGATCCCGTCGTACCCGGGGGTGTCCAGGTGGTTCCCCAGGACGTGGTGCCCGGACCCCTGGATGCGGAGGTGCCGGCTGCGCTCCAGCGTGTTCGCCACGATGGCGTGGCCGGTGCCTCCCACGAGCATGCCGTCCACCACGTCCTCCAGGTGGTTCCCCTCCACGGAGGAGCCCTCACCGAAGAGGAGGATGCCCTCGTCCAGGATGTCGTGGATGTGGTTGTCCGCGATGCGCACGTCGGACACGTTGTAGTACCCGTAATCGTAGTCGAAGAGGGTGATCCAGCTTCCGCCCGCGTTCACGCCCTGGAGGGTGCTGGCGATGTCGTTGCCCTCCACCGTGACGTGGTGGATGTTCGCGAGGAACACCCCGTCGGTGCCGGCCCCCACGATCCGGTTGTCCCGCAGCGTGGCGTGGTGGCTGTCCTGCACCCGCACCCCGCAGGTCCCGCCAGCGACCAGGTTCCCCTCCAGGGTCACGTTCGATGCGTGGAGGACCGTGACGACCTCCCCCTGGTGCCCCCGGATGGGGAGGTGGTCGATGCCCAGGATGCCCCGCTGGTCGCAGTGCGTCCCGTACGAGGGCGAGGAGAGGACGTTCCCCCGCACCACCACGTGGGCGCTCGTTCCCAGCAGGGTGACGCTGGGGGCGGACCAATCCTCGATGACGTAGGGGTCGCTGGCGGTGCCGGATCCGCCCGTGACGCCGCTGCCGGGCGCGAGGAACCCCGCATCGCCCACGATGACGATGGGGCCCCGGGTCGTGGTGTTCTCGCCGGAGCCCAGGCACGGGCTCGCGTCCCCGTGCCCGCGGCTGCAGGAACCCAGGACGCCCACGGGTTGGTTCGCGGTGGCGTTCCCCATGAGGCTCGCGGCCAGGAGGCCGGCGGTGGCGTCGCCGGTGCCGCTTGCGGAGACGTACCCGCCGGTGGCGTCGCCCGTGCCGGTGACGGCCACGCACAGGTTCTCCTCGCAGGTGGCGTCGCCGGTGGCGCTCACCGCAAGGACCTGGCTCTCGGCGTCGTCGGTGGGTTCCACCACGAGGACGTTGCACCGGTCCACGTCCAAGTTGCCCTCGGCGCACCCGGTGGCGCTGGCGGAGGCGAATCCGCTGGCGTTCCCGGTGCCGGAGGCGCCCACGAGGGGGTCACCCTCCGCGTCGCCGGTGGCGCTGGTGGCGAGGAGGCTTCCCGAGGGGTCCCCGGAGGCGTCGCCATGGCCGGATGCGGCGATCCATCCGCTGGTGGCGTTGCCTCCGGCGCTGCCGGTGACCAGCGCGCCGTGGGCGTCGCCCAGGAGGGACGCGGCGAACCAGTTCGCGTCAGCATCGCCCAGGAGGCTGAGGGCGCTGCCGCCGCTGGCGTTGCCGGTGCCCGAGGCCGCGAGGCACAGGACGAGGTACGTGGGGCAGGCGTGGGCATCGCCCAGGAGGCTCGCGGCGGTGGGTCCACCCTGCGCGTTCCCGAGGGGGCTCAGGGCGTGGCCGCCGGTGGCGTCACCTGTGAGGGCCAGGGCGAGGCAGTCGATGTACCCGGGGTTCCCCCGAGCGTCCCCCTGGAGGCTCAGGGCGTGGCAGTACCCGGCAGCGTCGTCCATGGCCACGTTCGCGTACCCGCCGGAGGCGTTGCCGCCCGGTGCGATGGCGATGCACTTGGGCGCGTACCCCGGGATGAGCGGGGCCTCCTCGCAGGTGGCGTTCCCGTCCCCGCTCACCGCCACCAGGGACGCCCTGGCGTCCCCGTCGGGGTCCGCGTCGGCGGGCGGTGCGGGGTCGGCGACGACGAGGCCGGTGGCTTGAACGATCAGGAGCAGGCACGCGATGAGGACGGTGGTGCGGCTGGGCATGGGGTAGCCTCCCGACGGTGACGCTGGGGCCTCCGAGCCCGAGGCGCCTCCCGCGGACGCACCCACGTGTGAGGGCTTAAGCGTATGCGTGA
>CAZDGP010000115.1:0-4778 GCA_964505085.1 uncultured Thermoplasmatales archaeon | reverse complement strand
CTACACCCCCACGTCGCGCCGCTCGAAGCCCCACACCGCCACCGCCAGGCAGGCGCCGATGAGGACGAGGAAGAGGAGCACGTCCCAGACGACGACGCCGTTGGCGAGGGGCACGTTCCCGATGTACCACTCCCAGGGGGAGAGGGGCTCCAGCACCTCCATGGCCTCCACCAGGGGGGCGAAGGTGTCCACGAGCCACGCCACCACGGCGGCGACCGAGGGGGCCCCCAGGGCGAGGCCGCGGCGGCCCGTGGCCGCGCCCACGGCAAGGCCCAGGGCGCCGAAGAGCAACGCGAGGAGCACGAGGCTCGCCACCTGGGCGAGGACGAGGTGCGGCGCGATGGTGAGCTCCACCGCGCGGCCTCCCACCGCCAGCAGGAGGAACACCACGGAACCCAGGGCGCCAGCGCCCAGAGCGGTGGCGGCGTAGCGCTCCAGCACGATGCGCCACCGGGGAACGGGTTGGGCGAGGACGAGCTCCAGGGTGCCAGCCTCCTCGGCGCCGGCGACGGCGTCGGCGGTGCGGCGGAGCACGTAGATGAGGATCATGACGGGGCCCACGTACTGGAAGAACTCCGCGTTCATGAACCCCACCGGGCTCGTGATGTCCGCGGTGCCGATGAGCGCCAGCACCTCCGGGGGGTAGTTGGCGATGAGCTCGTTGAACTCGGGGTTGTCCCGCACGGCAGGGTAGAAGAGGAAGTAGAGGAGCATGAGGCCCGTGAAGCCGAGACCCCACGCGACGAGGCTCCGGGCGTCGTCCCGGAGAGCTCGGGAGAGCAAGGGGAGGTCACGGAGCATTCAGGCGTCCTCCCGGTAGTACGTGCGGAAGATCTCCTCGAGGTCCGTCTCGTGGCTCACGATGTTCACGACCTCGTGCTCCGCCAACGCCTTCACCAGGGCGTCCAGGTGCCCGTCCACGCGGAAGCGCAGGTGCTTGGCGCTCTCCCGCTGGACGGCCGTGACGCCGGGAACGTCCTGGAAGCGCTCGGGGTCCACGTCCTCGGCGAGGTGCACGAGGAGCTGTCGCTGCGCCTGCTCGCGCAACGCGTGCACGTCCTCCACCACCACGAGGTGCCCGTCCCGGAGGATGCCCACGCGGTCGGCCACGCGCTCCACCTCGCTCAGCACGTGGCTGCTGAGGAAGACCGTGCGACCCGCGTCCCGCACCTCCCGCACGAGGTCCAGGAAGGTATCCTGCATGAGCGGGTCGAGGCCGCCCGTGGGTTCGTCGAGCACGAGGAGGTCGGGCTCCGGCGCGAAGGCCTGCACGATGCCCACCTTGCGCTTGTTCCCCTGGCTCAGGTCCCCCGTGGGCCGCGTGAGGTCGAGGTCCAGGCGCTCCGCCAGGGCCTCCACCCGCGCTTGGGGGATACCGCCCCGAAGCTCACCGAGGTGGTGGAGGAGTTCCCGGGCGGTGAGGTGCTCCGGCAGCGCGAGCTCCCCCGGCAGGTACCCCACGCGAGCTTGGACCTCCAGGGCGTCCTCCCGGGCGTCGAAGCCCAGGACCTCGGCGCGGCCGCGGGTGGGGCGCAGGAGGTCCAGCAGGAGCCGGATGGTGGTGGTCTTCCCGGCGCCGTTGGGCCCCAGGAACCCGAAGACCTCGCCCTGGTGCACCGTGAGGTCCAGGTCCTCCACGCCCCGGACGTCACCGTAGTACTTCGTGAGGCCCTCGGTACGGATGGCGTCGGTGGTCACGGGTCACCCTGGGAGCCTTACGTTGGATGAGGGCCTTAGGACTGGCGGTCCTCCCCGCCCGAGGGCTACGCTTATGCGTCCTCGCGGGGATGGGGATCCCATGGGTGATGACGTCGAGTGCCCCGTGTGCGGCATGGCGTTCCCCGAGGACCAGGCGGAGGCGTGGGGAGCCGAGACCGTGATGCACGAGGGGGCAACGTACTACTTCGACAGCCCCGTGTGCCGGGAGAGCTTCGAGGAGGACCCGGACGCGCACCTCTGACCCGCGTCACTCCCCGGGGGGTGGCGCCGAGGGCGTGCTCGCGGGGGTTCCACCGGAGGCGTCGTCGACGCGCTCCCGAGCTACGAGGACGATGCCGCCGATGATGAGAGCGGCGCCCAGGAGCGTGAAGGGCGTGAGGACCTCCCCGCCGAAGACCTCGGGGGCGAGGACCCGCATGGGGATCACCAGGAGCATCGTCACCACGGGGCCGAAGGTCACGATGACGGCGGTGACGCTGGCGTCCACGTGCTTGAGGCTCTCGGCGAAGCTCCCGTAGGCGAGGGCCGTGTTGAAGCAGAGGTACACCAAGGCCGCCAGGGGCACCCACGAGGTGGCGGTGGCGAAGCCCTGGACGGTGGCAGGGAGCTGGGGGGCGGCGGGGATGGCGGTGAAGAGAGCGGAGAGGATGAGCACCAGGAGGAGCACCTGGTAGCTCGTGTACGTCTCGTTGAGCTTCTTCTGAGCCACCGCGTAGAAGCTCCAGCTGGCGGCGGCAGCCATGATGAGGACGTTCCCCAGGAGGTACTTGCTTGCCAGGAGCTCCGGGAGGCTGAGGCCGTTCCAGCTCACGAGGAGCACCCCCAGGACCGCCGCCAGCGTGCCCGCGAGGCGCGTGGGCGTGAGGGACTCCTTGAAGAGGGTGACGCCCCAGATGACGAGGAAGACGCTGCTCAACTGGATGATGAGCTGGGCGGCGGTGGCGGTGGTGAGGTTCAACCCGAGGAAGTAGAGGAGGTAGTTCCCCGTGAGGCCGAGGGCCGCCAGGACCCCGAGCTTCCAGGGAGGTTGCCGGAGCACGTCCAGAGCCTCGGGGTGGAGCACCCGCAGCATACCCATCATGAGGAAGGCTGCGGCGGTGAAGCGCACGAAGCTCAGCACCAGGGGGGTGACGGCGAGCAGGGCGAACTTGCCCGCGATGGGGATGGTGCCCCAGAGGAGCGCGGTGGTGAGCGCCAGGAGGACCCCCCGGCGGGGCGAGGTGCCGCCGGAGGCGTGGGAGGACATCGACGAGGGCTACGAGGGACCTCCAACATGAAGCTTCCCGATGCTAGTGGGTGCCGGGGTCCGGGTCCCGTCACACCCAGCGGGGCGCGTCCCGCGCTCACGTGCGCGCCCACGAGGGGGATGTTCGAAAACGTCTTGTGGCTTGGACGATGAACAGGGGTGGGGCGTGCAGGGGTCCCACACCGTAGGTGATCTCTTGGCAGGTACGACGATCCATGAGAAGGGGCTGGACGCCGCCGCCACGCCGGCTCGAACCCCCCTGGTGAACGTGGTGGCCAAGGAGGTCTTCGCCGCCGGCGGCATCGGTACCGTGGTGGACGAGACCGTGCGGGTCCTCCGACGCTCGGCGGACGTGACCGTCACCGTGAACGATGATGGTTCGGACCACGACCTCCTGCACGTGCACACGTACGACCCCTTCAGCATGCTGGAGGCGGTGACGGCGGAGTGCCCCGTGGTGGTGTCCGTGCACGCGCTCCCGGAGACCTGCCGCGGCACGAAGGTGCTGGACCGCGTGTGGAGCCCCGTCTTCGGCCCCTACATGCGCACCGCGTACAACCTCGCGGACCGCGTGGTGGCGCTCAGCCCCCACATGCGGGACCGCCTGGTGGACCTCGGGGTGGACGCGGGGAAGATCGTCATCGTGCCCAACGGCGTGGACCGCTCCCGCAACCGCTTCGACGCGGCGGGGGGACGCCGCTTCCGGGAGGCCCACGGCATCCCCGAGGACGCGTTCCTCGTGCTCACCGTGGGGAACATCCAACCGCGGAAGGGTGTGAGCACCTTCCACGCGGTGGCGGAGGCCATGCCGGAGGCGGAGTTCGTGTGGGTGGGGAAGATGGCCTTCGGCGGCGTCACCGCCGGGTACCTCCAGATGAAGAACCTCATGCGGAACGCCCCGGAGAACCTCACCTTCGCCGGGTTCGTGGAGGAGATCAACGGCGCGTACAGCGCGGCGGACGCCCTCCTCTTCCCGAGCCTCCAGGACAACTTCCCCATGGCGGTGCTGGAGGCCGCGAGCCACCGCGTCCCCCTGGTGCTCCGGGAGATCCCTGAGTACCGGGGCATCTTCACGGGGCATGCGCGCTTCGCCCGGGACGTGGAGGGCTTCGTGGACGTGCTCGAGGCCCTGCGGGAACCCCGGCACCACGCGGTGGCGAGCCGCCTGGCCGACGCCTTGGCGGAACGGTTCACGTTGGAGGCGAGCGTGGACGCCCTGCTGGGGACCTACGAGGACGTGCTGGCGGACCCCGGAGCTACCGCGTGATGCAAGGGGGTGCCAGGCACCCCCCATCAAACCGCAAGTTATTTACGTAGGCGGGGGTTTGCCAGGGTCGAGCGGGGTCGGTTCCTCCTCCCCCCCACCGCCGACCTCGCCGGGACCGCGCACCTTTCTTTACCGCCTCCGCGCGGTCCCGACCCCCCCCCCTTTCCAACTTACTTCCGGACGTGAGCGTGAGCTCTTCATCCCTCTGGAGGATGGTTGGACTGGATCCTCGCAGCAACTGCGACCCGATGACCCCCAGCACGGGACCCAGGTTCGCGCGCCTGAACCCTACCAGCGTTCCCAGAACCGTTGGACGGCGCGGGCGCTGTCCTTCACCTCGCGCACCCCGAAGGCGTCGGGGAAGCTCCGCTTGTACCGGTTCCACGTGAACCGCTTGTCCATGAGGACGATGACGCCCTTGTCCTCGGAGCTGCGGATGCACCGGCCCGCCGCCTGGAGCACCCGGTTCATGGCGGGGTAGACGTAGGCGTAATCGTACCCCTTCCCCCCGAACTTGTCCTTGTAGTAGTCGATGAGCGCCTTCAC
>CAZDGP010000114.1:0-4847 GCA_964505085.1 uncultured Thermoplasmatales archaeon | reverse complement strand
GCTCCTCCTGCAACCGGCCCAGCATGCGGCGTTCCTTGGGCGTGACCTCGCCGTCCGTGAGCAACTCCTCTAGGCTCGCGCGGTACACCTCCCGCTTCCGCTCCGCACGGTACGACCCCGTATCCTCCACGCCGGGCATGGCGGTGTCGGCGACGCGGTCGGCGAACCGTTGCAGGGGCGCGAGGAAGAAGACGAGGCCTCCAGCCGCGAACACGCCCAGGAGCTCGCTTCCGGCGAAGTCCGCGAAGAGCACCTGGGCGGCCTCGCTCACGATGAAGAACACCGCCACGAAGATCGCCGCCACCGTGCTCTTCTCGAGGGTCCACTTGATCTTCAGGTCGATGTCGAAGAGCTGGGTGGTGAGGATGCCGTAGGCGAGGAGGAGGGAGAACAGGACCGACGCGACCTGTGGAAGCCAGACGGCCATCGTCTTGTCCAGGAGAGGAGCCGCGGCGCCGTCGGTGATGATGTAGATGAGGCTCGCAGTGTGGAGGGTGTCGCGCACGCCGAAGGCCGCGAGGTACGCTCGCGCCGTGGACCGGCGGGCCGACCCGGCGGGGGTGCGGCGGTACACGGAGATGGCCACGACCAACCCGAAGAGAGCCGCAGCCAGGATCGCCGTGAACACGAGGTCAGCGAGAGGGGCTCCGATCCAGTTGAAGCCACCGATCACGGGGTTCCGAACCAACCTGCCCACGAAGAGGTCCCACCTCACGAGGTAGGTCCCCACCCCGACGGCACCTGCGAGAGCGAAGATGGCCGTGGCCAACCGGTTGTCCAGGTGTTGCACGAGGGGGGAGTCCAGCGTGGCCAGGAACGCCAGGTAGGTCCATGGCTGGAGGAGCATCGAGACGACGAGGACCCCGAGCATGCCGGCGGCCGTGGAGGCGCTCGTGGAGAGGAAGAGGCCGCCGAGCGCCCCGAACGTGAGGCCCTCCACCGCGAGCATGAGCGCCAGCCGGCGGTTCTGCCGCCGACGGGGGCGCGTCGAGTACACGACCGCAGCCATGGACGCGCCGGTGACGAGCGCCAGCATGCCCGGGAGGGCCGCCGGGTTCCAGGTGAGGCTCATGGAGGCGCCACCTCCCTCGACGGGGGGGTGTCGATTGGGACCGCACCCGTCATCACCCGGTCCCCTCCTGGGCGTCCCGCACCTCGCGTTCGAGCTCGAGGACGACCTGTCCCGTGAGGTTCAGCTCGTCCTGGAGCCGCGCGAGCATGTCGCGCTCACGGTCGGTGATGACCCCGTCCTCGAGGCCGGACTCCACGGCGGCGCGGTACAGCTCGCGAGCTCGGTGCTCCCGGTACGCTTCCGTGTCCTCCACGCCGGGCATGGCGGTGTCGGCAACGCGGTCGGCGAAGCGCTGCAGGGGCGCGAGGAAGAAGACGAGGCCTCCAGCCGCGAACACGCCCAGAAGCTCGCTTCCGGCGAACCCCGCGAAGAGCACCTGGGCGGCCTCGCTCACGATGAAGAACACGGCGATGAAGACCCCGGCGACGGTGCTCTTCTCCAGCGTCCACTTGAGCTTGAGGTCGATGTCGAAGAGCTGCGTCTTGAGGATGCCGTAGGCGAGGAGGAGGACGAACACGAGGAGGATGGAAGCGGGGAGGACCACACCGGCGGCGAACTGCAGTCCCTCTCCGCCGATGCCCATGCTGTGCAGGAGGAAGAGGACGAAGGTAAGGGGGAGGCCCACGTCCCGGGCGCCGAAGGCGAGGGCGTACGAGCGTGCCTGGGAGCGGCGCGCGGTGCCGGGCTCGGAGCGCCTCCACACGCTCACGGCGAGGATGAGCCCCACGAGGGACGCCAGCACGATGCCCAGGATCCCCCAGATGAACCCGGGTCCGAGGACCGAGTCCCAGGGAGCGTACTTGCCAGGCGACATCCCTTGGACGAAGGTCGCAGGGGACAGGAACCATGGGAGGGGGGAGAGGACCAAGCCCAGCAGCAGCCCGCGCTCCACGATGGGGTGCCGGAGGGGGTTGGCGAGGGGCGTGTCGAGGGTGGCCAGGAACAGGAGGTACGCGGAGGGCGTCGCCGTGATGAAGACGATGGTGACCGCCTGCCACGCCCATGCGGTGGCGGCGGTGTCCGTGAGGTACATGGCGCCGGTGCCGCCGAGGAACCCGAGACCCTCCACGAAGAGCATGAGCGCCAGGCGACGGTTCTGTGACCGGTCCGGTCGCGTCCAGTACACCACCGTGGCGAGGGCGAGGGCGGCGAGGCTCGCCACGACCCCGAGAGCCCCCGCCCACGTGAACACGAACGCCATGGCTCCGTTCCCCTCCCTTCACGATCGCGGTTGCAGCGTGGGCGTCCACCGGTGCACGGTAAGGGTGACGTCGTAGTCCTGGGTCCCGTCCGCTTCGGTCTCCTGCCCGGCCACGGTCTCGCCGGGGGCGGAGACGAGGGTGACGGTGACGGTCCACTCGCCCTGGCCGGTGGTCCACGCCGCGGTGTCGTTCAACTGGGTCCGGGCGTTCTCGGGGCTCCGACCCGCCACCGTGGTGGTGTTGGGTTCGTCGTGGACGGGGATGGTGACGGTGAGGGGGCTCGACGCTCCGGAGGCATCACCCTGCAGAGCGTCGCCGGGTCCATCGATCGACACCTCGAGGGTGTCCGGGTCCCCCACGTCGTCCTCCCACGTGACCTCCACCTCCACGCTCGCGATGCGGTTCGCGGTGGCCTGGAACGTGTGCGTGTTGGATGCGCCCTCGTCCAGGGTGCCCGCGTCGGTGAGCATGGTGTGCTCCCTGGCCTCCCACGCGACGTCGTACGTGTGGAACTGGGCGCGCTCGTAGAGGAACACCCCGGCCATGGCGCCCACGAGGACGAAGGCGACGAGGAGACCCGTGGCGGTATCGCGGTCGATGGTGGCAGCCTCCCGGCAACCGCCAGGGTCGAGCGGCACCAAAAGGGTTCGCATGGGGTGCCTGTCCATGGCAACCCGAACCGCCCATGGCATCGTGGTGCACGGACCACCCCATCCTTCAAGTCCCATCTGCCCCGTCCCAGGGTCATGCGCGCCGTCTCCTTCCTCCTGCTTGCGGGGGCCTTGGTGAGCGCCGGATGCCTCGGAGCTTCCCCGTCGGACCCCGGCGGGGACGGGGACACCTCCACCAACCCGAGCCTTACGGTGATGCAGGTGACGAACGTGAGCACGCGGTGGCCGGGGGCGGAGCCCGTGGTGGACCTGGGCCCCGACGGCCACCTCGTGCTGGAGGGCATCGGAAGCACCGAGACCGAAGCCGGCGGCTCCCGGAACGTGAACCGCGTCTGGGGGTCGATGGATGGCGGGAACTGGACGGATATCACGCCGCCCTTCGCGGGGAACGAGTCGAGCAACGACGGGTACGTGGCCGTGGGGCCGGAGGGCGCCATCTACGCGGCGAACGTCTTCGGCCTCACGTTCCAGTTGTTCAAGAGCACGGACCAGGGGGAGAGCTGGACGCCGCTGAACGTGCCCCGGGTGCCGGCGGCCATGCACCGGCACTGGATCGAGCCCGTGACGGAGGACCTCGTGCACGTGACGGTGGAGGCGCTGGACCCCGGCGCCGGCAGCGCGCTCCTCGGTGGGCCCACGCTGGAGAACGCCACGTTGAACCCCGCGAACCGCGGCATGTACCACTTCAAGAGCACCGACGGAGGCGAGACGTGGTCGACGCCGCAACGCATCGACCCCAACGTGAACTACGTGGGCCAATCCAACATGGCCGTCTCACCCGACGGGGAGCGCGTGCACGTGGTGCGGTACGTGGAGGAGGACCGGCGCGCCTTCGAGAACACGTACGAGGACGGGCTCTACTACCTCGTCTCCAGCACCGACGGCGGCGACACGTGGGAACGGCGGGACCTGTGGAACCTGAACGGCACCATCGGGAGCGCCCTCACGAGCCTCGCCATGGACCCCGCGGGGACCCTGCACTTCGCGTGGGCGGAGGAGACGGAGGGCACGAGCCGCACGCACCTCGCCACGAGCACCGATGGCGGGGAGACGTGGACCAAGCGCGTCCTCGACCTCTCGGACGGGGTGCACGCCATGCCCTTCATCGCGACCCGGGACGCGGGGCAACTTGGCATCGTGTGGTTCCACGCCCCGGGCAACGGCACCACGGGGAGCGTGGACGCACCCTGGCACATGCGGGCCGCCCTCCTCACGAACGCCACGAGCGCGAACCCCACCCTGGAGGAGGTGCGGGTGACGCCCTGGACCGTGCACGAGGGAAGCATCTGCGTGCGAGGCCCGGCCTGCGGGAGCGAGGGGGACCGGAGGCTCCTGGACTACCCGTGGATCACCTTCGGGCCCGAAGGCGACATGCACGTCGCGTGGTCCAGCACCATGTGGGAGGAGCCCAGCGCCTTCCCCGGGTACGGGCGGGTGGTGGTGGGGAGCACCACGTGAACCCCCGCCGGTAGCCCCCTCACCTCCACCCTCCCGGGTTCGCACGTTCGCTCACACCGAAGGATTAAGTACGGACAGGGCTACGGCGGCGGGAGGCTTACAGATGTTCCGAAAGGCTGGAACGGAGGCGACCTTCACCCTGGCGACCGTGACGATGCTCGTGCTCGTGGCGCTCTCGGGCTGCATCGGGTTCGGAGGTCAGGGTCAAGAACCGGTGAACACGGCAGCAGACGACGGGCTCCCCCTGCCCCCCATGGACCACGGGGACAAACTCACGAACCAGGGCAAGACCGTGCCCGTGGTGGGGGCTCAGGGCCAACCCATCCAGGCCACTTCCGCCACGCAGCGCCTCGCCAACGCGGGCCTCCAGGACCCGTACCTGGGCGTGAAGCCCACGGGCGTCGTCCACGAGTACGAGTTCTGGGTGGACGAGAACGTGGTATT
>CAZDGP010000113.1:0-4885 GCA_964505085.1 uncultured Thermoplasmatales archaeon | reverse complement strand
TGGTGGCGTACAGCAGCATCAGCCACATGGGCATGGTGCTCCTGGGCATCGCCACCCTCACGCCCATGGGCTTCGTGGGCGCCCTCGTGATGATGGTGGCTCACGGCCTCGTGAGCCCCTTCCTCTTCATGATGACGGGTGTGCTCAAGCACAACCTCGGGACGCGGGACATCTCGCAGCTCGGTGGCCTCGCGAGCCGCATGCCCAAGTCCGCGGCGCTCCTGGTGGCTGGGAGCATGGCGAGCCTGGGCCTTCCGGGCATGGCGCCCTTCATCGCGGAGTTCCAGATCTTCGTGGGCACGTGGCAGGCCTTCGGGTGGTGGCTCTTCCTCCCGGTGCTCGTGCTCGGCCTCACCGCCGCGTACTACATCTGGGCCATGCAGCGGAGCATCTTCGGCCCCATCACGACGGACCCGGGGGCGGACCTCACCCGCATCTACGACGTGAACGGGCACGAGGGCCTGGCCCTGGGCATCCTCCTGGCATTCACGGTGCTCTTCGGCTTCTGGCCGGGGTTCCTCACCGTGCCCTTCGACCCCGTGGCGAACGCCATCCTCACCACCATGGGGGTGCTATAGTATGGCGGTGAGCGAGCTGTGGGGCTTCGCCCCCGAGCTCATGCTCCTCGCCGTGGGCGCGCTCCTCCCCCTCCTGGGGGCCTTCGAGGTGCGGGAGCGCGTGCTCGCGGGCATCACCGTGGTGGCCTTCACCCTCGCCGGGTACCTCACCCTCGGGTACGCCGTGGACCTCCCGGGTCTCGCCGTGCTCCAGGAGGCCGTGGCCTTCTACACGCCCCAGGGGGAGACCGCGGCGCGGTTCTTCATCAGCTGGAGCGTCGACGCCTTCAGCACGTTCTTCAAGCTCACGTTCCTCCTGGTGAGCGTCCTCGTGGCCCTGGGAAGCATCGGGAGCATCGACAGCCCCCACCTGGGGGAGTACTACGGTCTGCTGGTGCTCGCCACCGTGGGCACCCTGGCCGTGGCCAGCAGCGTGGACCTCCTCACGCTCTTCGTGGGGCTCGAGCTCGCGAGCTTCAGCACCTACGCCCTCGTGGCCTTCTACAAGAGCGAGGAGTCCAGCACCGAGGCAGCGATGAAGTACTTCATCGTGGGGAGCTTGAGCAGCGCCATCGCCCTCTACGGCATCAGCCTCGTCTACGGTATCACCGGGGGTGTGGCCTTCACGGACCTCGCCCACCACGCCACCACGGCGGAGCTCACGAGCATGACGCTCTTCATGTGGGTGTTCCTCTTCGCGGGCTTCGGCTTCAAGATCACGGCGGTGCCCTTCCACGTCTGGGCTCCGGACACGTACGAGGGGAGCCCCAGCGCCGTGGGCGGGTACCTCGCCGCCGGCACGAAGAAGGCGGGCTTCGTGGCGCTCTTCAAGATCTTCCTCGTGGGCCTGGTGGCCATCCAGGCGAGCTGGAACGTCCTCATCGCGTTGGTGGCGGTGGCCACCATGACCGTGGGGAACGTGGTGGCGCTGCGGCAGGACGACATCAAGCGCATGCTCGCCTACAGCAGCGTGGCCCACGCGGGGTACATGCTCATCGGCATCATCGTGGCCACGCGCTTCGCCGTGGCCGGGAGCCTCTTCCACATCCTCACCCACGCCTTCATGACCGCCGGAGCCTTCGTGGCCGTGGGCGTCCTCGCGGCCGTGGGCGTGGGGAGCACCCTGGACCGGTGGCGAGGTATGGCCCGGCGCTCGCCAGCGCTCGCCTTCAGCGTCGCCATCTTCATGGTGAGCCTCGCGGGCATCCCGCCGCTGGCGGGCTTCGCGAGCAAGTTCGTGCTCTTCGGCGGCGCCATCGAGGCTGGCGGGTGGTTCGTGTGGCTGGCGGTGGCCGGCATCGTGAACAGCGCCATCAGCCTCTACTACTACGCCGGCGTCATCCGCACCATGTACGTGGAGGATGCGCCCCAGGGTGAGGCTCACCGCCTCGACGTGCCCGGGTGGGCCCTCGGCAGCGTCGTGGTGGCGGCGGGCCTCACGTTGGCGGTGGGGCTCTACCCGGCGCCTCTGGTGGACCTGGCCTTCGAGGCGGCGCAGGTCCTCCTCACGTAGGGCTGTGGAAGCCCGCCCCTCCCCCCTCGCCTTCCTCTCTTCACCCCCGTGACGGGGTGCGGGCGCCACCGGCTCCACCCGAAATGGCCGGCCCTGTTGTAACCGGGGTGACACAATCGCAACCTTTATCCGTTCATCCTAGGGTGGAAGGACAGCAGCGTTGGCCTCCATTCCTACGCACAAGCCTCCCAAGCAACGCCGCGCTGCCACCTTTCTCTCTTTCTGCAAGCCCCTCACCCTGAGGTGGGTCGAGGGGTCCAGCGAGGTCGTCAGGCGCGGTCGAGCCACCCGTGGACGAGGGTGATGCAGTGGTCCGCGTGGAGGGCTCGCGGACCGAGGCTCACCTCCCGAGCACCCCACCCGTCCACGAGCGCGCGCTCGTCCTCGGTGAGGTCCTCGTGGTCCGAGAGCACGAGGCAGAGGTCGTCCTCGGGGTCGAGACGTGCCTCGGCCACGTCCTCGCCGTCCTCGTCCAGGAGCACCAGGTCCTTGTCCCCCAGGGCATCCTCCAGGTCCGCGAGGCCGCGCTGGCTCACCTCGATGCCGGGGTGGGCCTCCCGCCAGAGGGGTCCCGCGAGCTTCATCTCCAGCGCCTTCTGCACCAGGAGCGCCGTGGAGCGCTCGTCGGGGTTGAGGTGCTGGAGGGTGCTCCCGGTGAACCGCAGGGTCTTGGGGGCGTCGGGCCCCCCCAGGAGCACGAGGTAGAGCACCGTGTCGCGTCGTAGGTCGTGGCTCAGGAAGAAGGCGCTGTTCACGCACCGGAGCAGCACGTCCAACCGCCCGCCGGATCCGGGGAGGTCCTTCACGGTGAAGTCCGGTCCCGTGGCGGCGCGGTGACCCACCACGACGAAGGTGCGGGGCATGGCTCGGGGAACGTGGCGGCGCACCTAAGCCTTACCCACGCGGGCGTGGTCGGTGCGGACGTGGGATGGGTGGTGGCGGTGCCGAGGGGCTGCCGTCAGGTGTCGTCGAGGGCGGGGTTCCGCCACGTCCCCCCACCGCTGGAGGACCCGTCAGCGTCCTCCGCATCGTCGTCCTCGGCTTCCACGGGTTCCACGGCGTCGTGGTCCGGGAGGAGCGTCGCATCGTGGAAGCTCCGGTGGGACCCCACGGCGTCCAGGGTCGCCTCCGCCGCGTCCTCCCGCTCTCCCGGGGTGAGGGTGCGGTGGAAGCCCACGTGGAACTCCCAGTCCTCCCCCTCCTCCACGTCCTTCTCCCCGCGCCAGGGCTGGGTTCCCATGGGGTCCTCCCGGAAGCTCTCCACCTCCACCTCCGCCAGGAACTCGTCCATGGCGCCGGGGTCCCGGGCGTCGAGGCCCAGGGCGGTCATGAGCTCGAGGCCCAGGGCGCCCTCCACCTCCTCGCTGTCGAAGCTCTTCCCCCGCCAGTGCACGTCGCACCGGGCGGCCACCACGAGGTGCTCCTGGAACGTGGCATCGCAGAGGCGGCATCGGAGGGCCATGTGGGTTGCGGGAGGGGTGCCTCCGCTCTTCAAGCCTTCCCTCCCGGTCGTCGTGATCGTGGGGGAGACGCCATCACGTTGCTACCGGGGGATGGGTTGGAACGGAGGGTTGACGGGGTGGATTAGGGTCCCATGCGCAACCGTACGGTTCGGACCGAAACAAGACCTAAGCCCCCGCGAACCCTACCCAAGAGCAGGTGAGACCCTCATGGACTTCAGCCTCACGGAAGAACAGCGAGCCATCCGGAAGACGATCCGGGAGTTCGCTGAGACCGAGTTCCCCAAGTACGCGAAGGAAGCTGACAAGAAGGAGCAGTTCCCCCGGGAGCTCTTCGACAAACTGGCGGACCTCGGGTTCCTGGCCGTGGGCGTACCCGAGGAGTACGGGGGTGTGGGCCTCGGCATGACCGACGCTGCCATCATCATGGAGGAGATGAGCCGCGTGGACGGCGGCCTCGCGGTGGCCATCTGGAGCAGCGACTTCGGGAGCGAGGCTCTCCTCCGTGCCGGCACCGACGAGCAGAAGGAGAAGTGGCTCCCGGACCTCCCCACGGGCGATGCCATCATGGGCGCGGCCATCACCGAGGCTGCCGCCGGCAGCGACGTGGCCGGTGTGAAGACGCAGGCGGAGAAGGACGGTGACGAGTACGTCATCAACGGGAGCAAGATGTGGATCACGAACGGCACCATCGCCGACTTCTTCGTGGTGCTCTGCGTCACCGACCCCACGGCGGAGAACCGCCACGCGCGCTTCAGCACGATCCTCGTGCCCGCCGACGCCGACGGCGTCACCGCGAACAAGATCTACGGCAAGCTCGGGATCCGCGCCTCGGACACGGCGGAGCTCCAGTTCGACGACGTGCGCGTACCCGTGGAGAACCGCCTGGGGGAGGAGGGTGACGGCTTCTACCACATCATGCGCTTCTTCAACAGCACGCGCATCGGCGTTGCCGCCCAGGCTGTGGGCATGGCCCAGGGTGCGCTGGAGCAGGCGACGGAGTACGCGAAGGACCGTGAGGCCTTCGGTCGCCCCATCGGGGACTTCCAGGGGATCCAGTTCAAGCTGGCGGAGATGGCGACGCGGACGGAGGCCGCGCGGAACCTCACGTACAAGGCCGCGTGGTACCAGGACAGCGATCAGGCGAACCCCATCAGCTCCAGCATGGCCAAGTGGTACGCGGGCGAGACCGCGGTGTACGTGGCGGACGAGGCGCTGCAGATCCACGGGGGGTACGGGTACGTGGACGAGATGGATATCGAGCGGTTCTACCGCGACGCCAAGATCACGGAGATCTACGAGGGCACCAAGGAGATCCATAAGCTCATCATCGCGCGGACGTTGCTTGGGAAGCT
>CAZDGP010000112.1:0-4962 GCA_964505085.1 uncultured Thermoplasmatales archaeon | reverse complement strand
AGCAGCGGCGGGGCCATGGGCGGGGCGCTCCTGGTGCTCGCGGGTGTGGCCATCGCCGCCCTCACGGAGCTCACGCGGAGCAAGGCGCTGGAGGAACCCGGCGCTGCCGGCGCGGCCTGACCCCAGGGGTCTACCCCACGCTGTGAGCATCCCGCCTTGCCTGAACCCTCCCACAACCATCCGGCGCTCGGGTCCTGGGTGGGCACCGGCGGCTGTGGTGTGGCCTGGTGACGCTTCCCCTCCCACCCCCGTGACCTATAGGGAGCTATAGGTGACTATAGGTCCTGGGGCTGGGGCCCCTCCCACGATCTCTGACCCCCCCGCCAACCCGGAACCGTTCCCGTCTGGCACGCGCCAGCCCGGAACCGCTCCGAACAACCCGTTGCCGCGACCACGAAGCTTTTT
The DNA here is from genome assembly GCA_964505085.1 of uncultured Thermoplasmatales archaeon. Taxonomy (GTDB): domain Archaea; phylum Thermoplasmatota; class SW-10-69-26; order JACQPN01; family CAZDGP01; genus CAZDGP01. The sequence goes on along the minus strand of CAZDGP010000112.1, from coordinate 4,557 downwards.
GTAGTGGGCGGGGTTGGCGCCGCCAACTTGGAGGCTCGCCCGTGCACCCCACCCCAACCCGCGCTCTCGCTCTGAGCCTTGCCCTGCTCCTCGTTACGCCGCTCCTGCCGGCCACCGTGGCCACCCACCAGAACGTGGAGACCCCACCCCACGAGCTGGGGCCCTCCACCCACGATGTGCGGGACGAACCCAACCACGTGGACGACGCGAACGGGTTCCCGCACACGAGCTTCCAGCCTTCCACGGAGACGCTGGTGCTGGACAGCTACTACGTGTGGAACGCGGGCCTCGTGGACGCCGACCCCAACACGCCCCTCAACGCCCTCGTCCACGGCACCGACGTCGACAGCCACGAGGACGTGATCCTCCCGGGCCGCGGCTACTTCAAGGCCTGGTGGGGATGGTGGCAGGACACCGGGAGCGGCGGCCACCTCCAGGAGCAGGGCCTCCCCGGGGAACCGGACGGACGCATCGACGACGCCCACGACGACACCTCCACGTGGACCGACCCGCGGCACGGCGCCTGGGACGAGTTCGTGTGGCGCGGCGAGAATCCCTGGGCTGGGCAACACGGGCACGAGAGCCACCCCGACGACACCATGGTGCTCTTCATCCAACCCGGCACCCACCGCGCGGGAGACCCCCTCACCACGCTGGAGACCGGCGCCGACGAGGACGACCAGGCGGACGCGCACTACGACGACGACACCGCCCGCAACCCCTACAGCCAGTACCCCGTCGCCAACGACGTGGCCTGGGTGGGCGGGCAGGGGTACGAGCACACCTTCGTGGACCAGAGCCTCCTCGTCACCACCACCGCCACCACCGCCGTGAACCCCGAACCCCTGGGGGACGGGCGCTACGACACCAGCGTGGCCCTGGCCCTGGACGTGGACACGTACACGACCCTCCACCCCACCGCTGCGGAGCTCTACCGCACCGCGGTGTGGGATCCCAACGACAAGGAGCACGGCGCCGCCGACGCGGTGCACGAGGAGGGCCCCAAGGAGGACGCGCGGTGGGCGTACAACGGTGGCGCGGAGGCCGCCGTCGAGAACGCCACACAGCCCGTGGTGGACACCGTGGAGGCCGCGGTGCAACCCTTCCAGGACGGCACCCGCGCCCTCCAGGGCGCCGCCGACGACACCGTGGCACCCCCGTACCGCCACGAACCCAACCACCCCGACGACGACTACGACGCCGACGGCGACGGCACCCCCGAGGCCACCCACGACCCCAGCACGAGCTACGGCGGCCTCGACGACGCGTACTACGAGCCGGGGCCGGACCAGTCCTACACGGGGTACGCGGCGGAGGAGCACCTGTGGCTCGACGCGCAACCCGGGTACGGGACCCCGCTCTACCTCGTCATCTTCCCCTTCCCCTTCAACCTCAACGTGCGCCCCGGCGGGTCCGCCGCCCCCGGGTTCCTCTACGTCACCGCCCACGCGGGCACATGGTACGACGAGGACGGGGACACGTGGGTCGGCACCCAGGACGACACCCCCTACGACGAGGGGCTCGTGGACGACCCCAACGATTACGGGAGCGCGGAGTGGCGGGGCCAATGCAACGCCGACGTGAGCGCGACCCTCACCCCCGGCACCCCCGACGGTTCGTGGGGGGAGACCGGCGTGTACGTCGTCCACGACCCCGGCGCCGGGTACAACCCCTACGACGACGCCGCCGCGGACATCACCGGCGACACGCCCCTCTGGGAGGACCAGGACGGCGAGCACCTGAGCCGCCTCGTCACCCACGGACCCATCGAGATGGGCACCCAGTGGTGCAACCCCAACAAGGACCCCGGGTTCCACTACGGGGACCGGTTCCTCCTCTTCCCCACCGGCACCGCCACCTACCCCGTCACCGTCACCACCACCGCCCACGTGGACGAGGTGCCCAACACCCGACCCGACGGTGACACCCTCCTGGACGAGACCGTGGTGGACGTGGACACCGTCCCACCCCTCGCCGGGGGTGAGGTGTGATGGCGTTCGTGCCCGAGGCCGCCCTCATCGCCCTCCGGGAGGGCTTGGAGGCGCTCCTCATCGTGGGCCTCCTTCTCACCCTCGTCACGCGCGCCGGCCGACCCGACGCGCGCAGGTACATCTGGGGTGGGCTCGCGGCGGGCGTGGCCGCTAGCGCCCTCATGGGATGGGCCGTGCACCGGTACCTCCTGGAGGCCTTCGAGGAGGCGGGTCTCGGCGCCCTCTTCGAGCTGGTGGCGGCGCTCCTGGCCGTGGGCCTCCTCACCTACATGGCCTTCTGGATGTGGAACCACACGCGGGCTCTCCTGCGCTCCAGCCGCAGCCGGGTGGAGGATGCCCTGGACGGGGGGCAGCTCGCGGTCATCTCCCTCCTCGTCTTCGGCACGGTCCTCAGGGAGGGCCTGGAGGTGGTGCTCTTCTACGCCGCCCTCGCCACCCGCGTCCCCACCGCCAGCCTCGCCTGGAGCGGCCTCGCGGGGTTCCTCCTGAGCGGCGTCATCGTGTACGCGATCCTCTACACGGCCCACCGCGTGGACCTCCAGCGGTTCTTCGCCTGGACCGGCGCCTGGCTCATCGTGGTGGCCGCCATGCTCCTCACCCACGTCTCGAGCGCACTCACGGACCTGGGCGTCCTCGCACCCCAACCCGCCATCTGGAACACGGGGCACGTCATCGCCGGCGGCAGCATCCTGGGACGCGTGCTCCACGCCCTCGTGGGGTACACCCCCGCCCCCACCCTCTACCAGGCCACCGCGTACCTCGGGTTCCTCACCCTCGTCGGCGGCGCGTACCTCTGGCACGTGGGCGCGCTCCACCGGGGCACCGCCCGCCGCGAGGGCCTCCACGGGGGCCGCGTGGCCGCCGTGGCGTGTGCGGTGCTCCTCGCCACGCTGCTCGTGGTGCAGGGTGCCTTGAACCCCGTGGGCTTCGTGGAGGACGGTCACCATCACGGCCTCGACGCCGCGGACCACGGCCACGATGCTGACGGGGGGGACGCGGCGGGACCCGTGCACGCCACCCTGTCCCCCTCCCAGGGCCCCACCATCCCCGGGGACGTGAAGGTGGGGGTGCTCCTGCGGGCTCACGGGGAGCCCGTGCACTACAACGCGAGCACGTACTGGAGCTTCCGCAACTTCACGCGGGACCTCCTCGTCATGTTCGGGTTCGAGGCGCTCCTGCACGAGGACGAGGGCACCGTGCTCCTGGACCGGTCCCGGCCCTTCGCCCGCGAGCCCGCGGTGGACCCGGACCTCGTGGACGCGTGGCTCCGCCCCCACGACGGCCCCGCCGCCTACGTGGGAAGCCCCGCGCCCGACGTGCAGCAGGTGCCCTTCTACGACGGGTACTACAAGGCCCCCGGCGGGCCCGGCCTGGGGGAGCCGGACGTGCTGGAGATGGCGGGGCTCAGCGCGTACAAGGCGTGGCTCCAGATGGCGAACGCGAGCCCCATGGTGGAGCAGAAGGGGTGGATGCTCGCCACCGTGGAGCACATCCTGGAGGACCGCTACGGCGACCGCGTCGAGGTGGAGGTGAGCCGCCACATCCAACCCCGCCTCGACCCCGGGAACGAGGGGGACGCGGCGGCGCTGGAACGGTTGAGGGATGCGAACGTGGACGTGCTCGTGGACGCGTACACGAGCAGCCTCCACAGCGACGTCATGAACACGTGCATGATGCGCCCGCACCTGGAGGCGGCTGCGGACGAGGTGGGGTTCCAGGCGCCCATGGTGCCCAGTGGCCCCGCCGGACCCACGCCCGCGTACGCGGAGGCCGTGGCCAACGAGGTGGAGCGCCGCGTGGCGGAGACGCCGGAGGACGCCCGCGTTGCCGTCTTCCTCACGCACCACGGCATGGACCCCGGGTACGAGAGCCCCTGCAGGGACCGCCCCGACCCCTACAACGCCCAGGCGATGCGGATGTTCGAGCTCGCCCGCGCCGCCGTGCTGAACCGCTCCCTGGACCGGGACGTGCGCGTGCTCCAGGTGTACGGCCAGGGCGCCGGCGACGCTGACGACGGCGTCCTGAGCCCCACGGAGGCGCTGGACACCGCCGACGGGTGGGGCGCCACCCACGTGGTGGACCTGCCCTACGAGCTCACGGGGAACGGGTACGATAACCTCGTGGTGCACCGGGGCAACTACGGCCTCGACCCCGCGGAGGCACCCCACTACGATGACGCCTACGAAACGCGGTTCACGCGCCAGGGGATGGAGGTGCGGATCCTAAGCAGCGCCTTCGGCACGGAAGAGCGCGCCCTCGCCCAGGTGGGCGTGATCCTGGATGTGGTGGACGAGGCGGTGGAGCGGGCGGGATGACGCTCGCCACGGACCTCCTCATCCCTCACCCTGCACCCCCCACCCCCGCGACCTATAGTTCCCTATAGGTGGCTATAGTTCCCTATGATCGCCTAAGGGTCGAGATCGGTTCCCTCGCTCAGCAACCCCCGCACCCGCTCCTCGATCTCGTCCCGGACCCTCCGCACCCCCGCCATGTCGAGGTCCTTGGGGTCGTCCAGGGGCCAGTCCACGACCTCCCGCTCGCGGAAGGCCGGGCACGCGTCCGCCCC
>CAZDGP010000111.1:0-4989 GCA_964505085.1 uncultured Thermoplasmatales archaeon | reverse complement strand
AGGGCCACGTCCTCGCGAAGGCCAAGCTCCAGGGCACCTTCACCCCCGACGACGCCTGAGGGTCCCAGGTGCACGAGCTCACGCCCGAGACCGTGGAGGAGCTCAGGAAGCGCGCCGCCCACCACCGCGAGCACATGGTGGAGCACCTCCTGCGCCTCGTCGCCATCGAGACCCCCACCCCCGAGCCCCACACCCTCGACGCCTTCTTCCCCCCGCTCATGGACGACCTCCGGGACGTGGGGTTCACGGTGGAGCGCCTGGACGCCGGCGACTCCGGCGGATGCCTGATCGCCCGGGACCCCACCGCGGGGGATGCGCCGCGGCAGCTCGTGGTGGGTCACGCCGACACCGTCTGGCCCCTGGGCACGCTGGAGGACCGCCCCGCCGAGGCCCGGGAGGGCCGCGTCCACGGCCCCGGAAGCCTCGACATGAAGGGCGGCCTCACCATGCTCGTCTTCGCCCTCCGCATCCTCCGGGAGGCCGGCGTCGACCCCGCCCTCGCCCCCGTGGTCATCGTGAACAGCGACGAGGAGACCGGGAGCGAGGGCAGCCGCCACATCCTCACGCGGGAGGCCCAGGCGGCGGAGCGCGCCCTCGTGCTCGAACCCAGCGGCGGCGGCCCCCACGAGGTGAAGACCACGCGCAAGGGCACCGGCCGGTTGGACGTTCACGTGGAGGGCGTCGCCGCCCACAGCGGCGTGGAACCCGAGGAGGGCGCCAGCGCCATCCTCGAGCTCGCCCACGTGATCCAGGAGCTCCACGACCTCCAGGGCCACGGCGAGGGCGTCACCGTGAACGTGGGCCGCGTGGAGGGCGGCATCCGCTCCAACGTGGTGGCGCCCGACGCCCACGCCCGCGTGGACTTCCGCGCCAGCACCCACGAGGCCGCCCGAAGGCTCCAGGAGGCCGTCGACGCCATCGAACCCACGGTGCCCGGCACCGCCGTCCACGTGGAGGGCGGCCTCGAGCGGCCTCCCATGGTGCCCACGAGCACCACCCGCGCCTGGTTCCAGGCGCTCCGGGACGCCGCCCGACCCCTGGGCCTGGACCTGCAGGCCGTGGGCACCGGCGGAAGCAGCGACGGCAACGACGTGGCCCAGCACGTGCCCACCCTCGACGGCCTCGGCCCCGTGGGCGACGGCGTCCACCAACCCCACGAGCACGTGGTGGTGGACCACCTCGTGACCCGCACCGCCCTCCTCGCGGTGGCGCTGGCGACTCCGACGCCAGCTCCGTAAGCTGTCGTTGCAACCACCGCTTCCGGGGTGCCGCCCCGATCCCGCAGGACGACGCCCCACCGACCCCGCACCCCATGACCTATAGGGGCCTATAGGTGACTATAGGTCCGTTGGGGTTCCCTGGGGGGTCACCACGTCCCAACGTCCCTTCCTCCCCAACGGCCCCTTCGCACACCGTCCCCTTCCCCCGAGGGGTGGAAGCCCCCCGCACCACCCCCCTAAGCCCCTGGAGCACCCATGTAGCTGCATGCACGCCATGAAGATGTCCCTCCACGTCCTCCCCGCCGGCGGTGAAGACCGCATCCTGCGCACCCTCGCCCACCGCGCCGGCGTCCTCGCCCTGGTGCTGGACGAGGAGGACATGGTGCTGCATGTCGTGGCCCGCGACGCCTTCCGGAAGGAGGACCTCCTCCGGGCCATCGAAGGCGACGGCGACCGCCTGGAAGCCTAGGGTCCCGGGTGGGTTCTAGACCTCCGTACGCAGGTGCCGCGGCTCCCCTCGCGAACCCCGAAGCGGGGCCCCTGCGCCACCCCAAACCTTTTGTAGAAGCGCCGGTGTCGTCGTCTTGGGATCCTTATGTTGTCGAGACGAACCGCTCTCATCGCAGTGCTCCTTCTCATCCTCAGCGCCTTCGCCCCCGCCCTCGGAGCCTCCGGTCACGGGGACCAGGCCCAGGGCAACCAGAACAACGACGGGAACCAGGACGGCGACCGGGACGTACCCGCCACCGCGCAAGAGCGTCGTCAGGCGGCCCAGGACCGGGCGGCCCGCGCCGGCCTCTTCGGGACCTTCACCTACCAGGACGGTGACGCCGACGGACGCTTCGTCTCCTTCGGCCTCGACGAGGCCACCGCCACCGTCACCGACCTCACCCTCCACCGCAACGGCACGAACGTCACCGTCTTCACCGAGGTGGCTCCCGCGAGCTTCGACCAGCGGAGCCCCGCCCGCGTCACCGGCAGCATCCTGCAGCTGGGTGGCGAGGACCTCCGCTTCCAGGGTTTCGACAACCCCCAGGGCATGCTCCAGTACCAGGCCCAGCGGGACGTCACCGTCACCTTCACCCTCGCTGACGACGTCTCGGCGACGGCCCTCGGCAACAGCTCCCGGATCCTCACCCTCGAGGGTGCCGGCAACCTCACGGGCACGATCATCGCCGCCGGGAACGGCACCGCCGCCGCAGGGAACGGCACAGCCACGGTGGACCTCCAGCGTGGCGGCGTCGTGCTCTTCCGCGCCGACCCCGCCGACGTGAACGAGGGTCAGCGGGAGCTCAACCAGGCCCTCGACCGCTCCGCCAGCGAGGGCCGGCTCGGGGCCAGCGCCCGCATCGCCGGCGTCAACGGCACCCCCGCCCAGCAGAACCTCAACCTCAGCGTGAACGCCTCCGCCCAGGAGGCCACCGACGGCCGCGTCCGCGTCGAGGTAAGCGGCGACGCGCCCGAGGGCAAGGTCGTGCACCTCAGCCTCGCCCGGGCGAACCTGAACATCAGCACACCCGACGACGCGGTGGTGAAGCTCGACGACCGCACCGTGCCCGTCGTCGCCGACCTCTCCGACGTCGTGAACGCCACCCAGGGCGACGACGCCCGCGCCCACGTGGTCGTGAGCAACGACACCACGGAGGTCACGGTGTGGGTGCCCGAGTTCAGCACCCACTCCCTCCTCACCAAGGACGCCACCCAGGACCTGGCGGACCTCCCCACCCTGCCCGCGGCCCCGAACCCCACCGGCGCCGCCACCTCCTTCGCAGCCCAGGCCCGAGCATCCGCGAACGCCGAGGTCCAGCGGCTCCAGATGATCCCCCAAGAGGCCCGTGACACCGCCTTCGCCCAGGCCTCCCAGGCGGGGCTCTTCGGCGAGGCGTCCCTCCAGGCGGGGAACCTCGCCGGCGCCTTCGTGAGCGCCCAGGTGGACGCCACCAACGGCGCGGTGCAGAACCTCGCCGTGGACACCGCCGCGGGGCAGGCCACCGTCCTCTCGAGCCTCACGGTGCAGCCCTTCAGCGCCACCGGCAGCGCCCAGGCCGCTGGCGGCCTCACGGTGCTCCCGGCCAGCGAGGCCGTGGTGACCGTGCAGGACACGCCCGGCGCCACCGTCCAGGTGAAGGCCGGCGACGAGGCCGTGCGCGCGGACCTCACCCTGCCCTCCGCCGCCGACGTGGAGCAGCAGGCGAGCGACCACGTCGTGGTCACCCTCGACGGGGTCCACGCGCACATCCTCGTCACCAACGGGAACGGCGAGCTCGTGGTGCAGGGGGACACCGTCACGGTGAACCTCGGCGCCAACGCTGGCGCGCTCTTCACCGTCCACCCGCCGGACGCCCCGAACGTCCACGAGCGCCTCGACGCCCTCCAGGATGGGACCCTCGGCGCGGACGCGAGCCTCGCCGCCGACGGCGCTCACGCCGTGGGCGTGGACACGAACGTCGCCGTGGACGTCGTCCCCGCCGGCGCCACCAGCTCCTCCGTGAGCGCCACCGTGAGCAGCCACGTGCCCGACGCCCGCGCCGTGACCCTCACCATCCCCAAGGAGGCGCTCAACGTCGATTCCGCCTCCGAGGTCACCGTGAGCATCGACGGTCAGACCGTGACGCAGGTCGCGAGCGTGGACCAGGTGCTCGCCACGGCCGCCAGCGGGAACGCCTACGCCGTCACCGACGACGGCGACGCCGTGCAGGTCGCCGTGCAGGTGAGCGGGTTCAGCGACCACACGGTGACCACCAGCAGCGACTCCACCGACGACGGCACCGACGATGGGACGGACGACGGCACGGACGATGGCACCACCGGGGACTACGGGACGCCCCTGGCACCGAGCCTCGCCCTCGTGGCGTTGGCCGGCGCCGCCCTCGTGGCGCACCGGCGACGCCGCTGACGTCCCGGCACGCGGCCGTCCCCTTCTCCCCCTCTCCCCTCTTCTCTATCCTTCCGTCTGGGCGATGCGCCAGCGCGCGATAGGTCATGCCACGTCAAGGGGTCCTGTGGGAAGGCGCCCGAGCCCCGCGTCAACCCCCGGGCGCCGGCGGCACACCCTCCGGCAGGGGCGGGTCCCCCACGGGGTCCGTCCAGTGGTGGAGGTGGTCCGTGTTCACCAGGAGGAACATGGGGATGGGTAAGCTCGCCTCCATCCAGTACTGCAGGCCCTCGTACTCCTCCTGGTACGCGCGGTCCACGTACTCGTCGCTCGTGATGCTCGTGTACCAGACCTCGATCTCCAGCGTGAAGCTCGGGGCGTTGTGCCGCATGTACGCCCAGTCCATGCTGGAACCGCTGGCACTGTAGGGGAGGCCCGCGCTGAAGTTCCCCCACTGGGCCTTCCCCGCCTCGTACTCCGTGTTGTCCCGCGTCCACTCCAGCACCTGCTCGTGCACCCGGCGCTCGTCGCCGGGCATCTCGAAGGGCGGGTCCTGCGCCGCCCAGGGCGCGATGAGAGCGTGCGTGGGCGTGTGGTAGCTCAGGTACCAGCTCATGTCCCGCCCCAGGGCTTCCATGTGGTCCCGCACCGCCTGGGTCTCGGGTTCGCTGAAGGGTTCGTCCCCGGCGTTCTCCAGGAGGATGGGGACGCTTGGCATGGGTTCCCCCGTCTCGTGAGCGATGGTGCCCATGACGCGGTTGTTGGCGCCGGCGGGGTTCCCCCAGTCGATGTCGTAGTTCCGGTTCAGGTTCACGCCCAAGGCGTTCCCCCGCTGCTGCCGCACGTACCCGTCGGGGTTCACGAGGGGGATGGTGTGCAGCTCCACGTTCCGCA
>CAZDGP010000110.1:0-5016 GCA_964505085.1 uncultured Thermoplasmatales archaeon | reverse complement strand
CGGCCTAGCCGAACCTTACTTAAACAAGGTGCCAGAGAACCACCGATGGCACCATGGGCACGGCCGACGAACGCTCCTCCGGCGACCTTGGCGAGGGCGCCGTCATCCCAGGCTCCCCCCTGGACCGGTTCGAGGTGGTGCGGGAGCTCCCGCGTACCGGTCCCGGCCGCAGCCTCCTCGCCGAAGCTCCCGACGGCGAGCACGTGGTCCTGAAGCACCTTGCGGTTGCGGATGTGCCCGAGCACGTCCTCGCGCAGCAGGAGCAACAGACGGAGATCGCCACCGACCCGGGCTCCCCCATCGTCCTCGTGCGGGACGTGCTCCACCCCTCCGATGAGGAGGTCGTCCTGGTGCGCCCCCACGTGGACGGGGTCACCCTCGCCGAGTTCGTGCCGGACGAGGGCCTGCCCGTGGAGGACGCGCTGGAGCTCGCCCTCACGCTTCTCGACGCCCTCGAGGCCGCCGACGCCATGGGCCTCCAGGTGCGCAACATCAAACCCACCAACGTCGTGGTGCCTCAGGACGGGACCGTCACCGACGCACGCGTGGTGGACCTGGGCCTCGAGGCCCGATCCCGCGACGCGGAGACCACGACTCGGGAGGCCCGGTACGTGGCCCCGGAGCAAGCGGGCCTCGTGGACCACCCCGTGGACGCGAGCACGGACCTCTACCGCGTGGGCCTCCTCCTCCACCGGGCGCTCACCGGCAGCGACGCCGTGACGGGGAGCGACCTCGGCGACGTCCTCCGCACCCACGTCTCCCAGGAGCCTCCTCGCATCCGGAGCCTTGGGCGGGAGGTGCCCCGGGCCGTGGACTGCACGCTTCACCGCCTCCTCCAGTCCGAACCCCAAGCCCGGTACCGGTCGGTGGAGGGGCTTCGCCAGGACCTCCAGCTCACGCTCCAGAGGCTGCGGGAGCACGAGGCCGACCCGCAGGTGGTGACGGGCGCCCGGGACCTCCGCCAGAGCCTCGTGGAACCCGGGTTCGTGGGTCGCCACCAAGAGCTCACGACGCTCTTCGAGACCGTCCAGGCCGCCCGCGAGGGCGCGGGGAGCCTGGTGGAGGTGGCGGCCGAGTCCGGCGGCGGCAAGACGCGTCTCCTCCAACAGTTCCGTCAGGAGCGCGAGGGGGCCCACGCGGCGTTCTTCGTGGGCGGGGCCCGGGACCAGGTGGCGCAGCGTCCCTTCGCCACCCTCCGGGGCGTCATCCACGACATGGCTCAACGCGTCGACGGCGACCCCCGGGAGCGTGAACGCCTGCGGGAGGCCCTGGGCCCCCACCTGGATGCCGCCTGCGAGGCGTTCCCCAGCCTCGGCGACGCCCTGGACGTGGACTCCGCCAGGGACCTGGGACCGGAGGACCACGGGGAGACCCGCACCCTGGAGGCGCTCACGGTGCTGCTGGATGCCCTCGGGGATGAGGAGCAACCGGCCGTGGTGGTGCTCGACGACGTGCAGTGGGCCGACGCCCTCACGCTCAAGCTCCTCGTCCACTGGCACCGGCACCCGCCGGCGGAGGACCGCTGGACCACCGTCGTGGTAGCGTACCGCTCCGACGAGGTGGGGCCCGACTTCCCCCTGCGAGGGCTCCAGGGTACCACGCGCCTCATGCTTCCCCACCTCGAGGAACCCCAGCTCCGTTGGATCACGCGGTCCATGGCCGGCCCCATCCCCGTGGAGGCTGAGGACCTCGTGGTGGACCTTGCCGAGGGCAACCCCTTCATGGCCACAGCCATGCTCCGGGGCATCGTGGAGGCCGGTGCCCTCGAACCCGGCGAGGCCGGGTGGGAGCTTCAGGAGGAGCACCTGCAGGAGGTGCAGTTGGCCGACGACGCCTTCCAGATGCTCCACCGGCGTCTCCAGTTGCTCACGCGCGAGGAGCGGAGGCTCCTCACCGCCGGCGCCGTCCTGGGGAAGGAGTTCATCGTGGAGGACGCCGCGGCCCTGGCGGAGATCGAGCTCGACGACGCACGACGCCACGTCGAGGCCACCGAGCACCGCCGCATCCTCTGGACCACGGGGGTGGAGGACGAGGTGGGGTTCACCCACGACAAGCTCCGGGAGGCCCTGCTGGAGCGCTTGGACGAGGAGGAGCGGCGGGACCTCCACCTGCGCGCGGCCCGCCGCTACCGCTCGAGCTCCCAGGATCGCCGGTACGAGCTCGCGTACCACTACGACGCCGCCGGCAAGCCCGAGCGTGCCCTCCCCCACGCGCTCCCCGCCGCCCAGGAGGCCAGGGACCGGTACGCGCTGGAGACCGCCATCAGGTACTACCGCATCGCCGAGCGGGGTGTACCCGAGAGCAACGTCGAGACGCGCTTCCTCGTGGCCGAGGGTCTCGGCGACGTCCTCATGCTCGACGGGCGCTACGAGGAGGCGGCGGAGGTGCTCCAACGCGCCGCCGACCTAGCCGACGACGACCTCACCCGAGCCGGCGTGAAGGCGAAGCAGGGTGAGCTCGCGTTCAAGCGGGGTGACGTGGAGGGCTCCAGCGAGGCGCTGGAGGAGGGGCAGCGCCTCCTGGGGGAGCGCGTGCCCACCACGAAGCTCGGGTTCCTCCTCGCCGCCACGTGGGAGATCCTCATCCAGCTCCTGCACACGGTCCTCCCCAGCGTCCTCGTGCATCGGCGCGAGGGCCCCATCCCCGAGGATGAGGAGCTCTCCATCCGCATCTACTCCCGCATGGCGCACACGTACTGGTTCCAGCGCGGAGCCATCCCCACGCTCTTCGCGCACCTCCGGGAGATGAACCTCGCGGAGCGGTACCCCCCAAGCCTCCCGCTGGCGCAAGCCTACAGCGAGCACGCGCCCGTCTGCACCATGATCCCCCTCTTCCATCGTGGGCACGAGTACGGGCAACGCAGCCTCCGGATCCGCCGCGACCACGAGGACCTCTGGGGGGAGGGGCAGTCCCTCCACTTCCTCGGCACCGTCCTCTACGCGTGGGGGCGCTTCGAGGAGACCCTGGACACGTGCCGGAAGGCCGTGCGCATCCTCGAGCGCACCGGCGACCGCTGGGAGGCCACCACCGCCCGGTGGCACATCGCGTTCAGTCACCACCGCCTCGGGAACCTGCAGCGCGCCGTGGAGGTGGCGCAGGCGAACGTGCAGGAGGGCCTCGAGATCGGGGACCGGCAAGCCCGCGGCATCAGCCTCGGCGTCTGGAGCAAAGCCAGCGGCGGCAAGGTGCCGGGGGCGCTCCTGGACGCGGAGCTCGAGGAACCCAACGACGACGTGCACACGTCCGCGGAGCTCGCCATGGCCCAGGGGATCCGGTTGCTGGACCGCGGCGAGCCCAAGGAGGCCGTCCGGGTGCTCCAGGAGGCCCAGGACCTCGTGGAGGACCGCGGGCTCCGTCAGGAGTACGTGGCGCCCGTGCGACCGTGGCTCGCCACCGCCGTCCGCGCGACGGTGGAGTCCCTGGACCACTGGCAGGTGGCTGAGCGGGAGGACTGGATGACGCGGGCGCGGGCTGCCGTGGATGACGCCCTCGCCATCGCCCGGTGGTACCCCAACAACCGCGCCCACGCCCACCGGGAAGCTGGCCTCGTCGCCGCCCTCGACGGGCGCGGGGACGACGCCCGGGAGCACTTCGCGACGAGCCTCGAGTCAGCGCGGGAGCTCGACATGGCGTACGAGGACGCGCTCACCCGCGAGGCCCGGGGCCGCGTCGGCGCGAGCCTCGGGTGGAGCGGAGCCGAGGCGGAGCTGCGTGAGGCCCGCCGGGACGTGCAACAGCTCCGGGGGGACCTCGCGACGCAGGACGAGACGAGCCTCAACCTCGTGGACCGCTTCGCGTCCCTCCTCGAGACGGGGCGCTCCATCATCACGGCCCTGGACCCCGACGGCATCCGGCAGGGCACCCTCGAGGCCGCTCGCGACCTCCTGCGTGCCGAGACCGCGCTCCTCCTGGAACCCAGCACCGAAGCCCCCGGGTGGGTCCCCGCGAGGGGCGACGTGGACGCCACCTGGTCCCCCTCCCTCGTGCGGGAGGCCGCCGGCACCGGCCGCCCCCGCACGTACGACGACCGCAACCCCGGTGACGCCCCCGAGGATCTCGTGGCAAGCAACCTGCGCTCCGCCCTCTGCGCGCCCGTGCAGGTGCATGGGGAGACCAAGCTCGTGCTCTGGGTAGGTCACGAGAACGTGGCAGGTCTCTTCCGGGAGACGGAGACGCAGTTGGCCGGGTTCCTGGCGGCGTTGGCGAGCGCCGCCCTCGAGAACGCTCGGAACTTCCGGGACCTCCGGAGCCTCAACGAGACCCTGGAGGAGCGCGTGCGAACCCGCACCCAGGACCTGCGCGCCCACGCCCGGGAGCTCCAGCGCGCCAACGCGGACCTGCGGCAGTTCGCGTACGTCGCCAGCCACGACCTCCAGGAACCCCTCCGCACCGTCGGAAGCTACGTGGACCTCCTGGAGCGCAAGTACCGGAACGCCCTCGACGACGACGCGGAGGCGTACATGGACTACATCCGCCACGGCGTCCGCCGCATGAAGAGCCTCATCCAGGACCTCCTCGCGTACAGCCGCATCGGACGCGAGGACGTGCACGTGGAGGAGGTGGACCTCGACGAGACCCTGGACGCCGTCCTCCACGACCTCGACGAGCAACTTGGCGACGACGCCCGCGTCACCCGCGGCGACCTCCCCACCGTGCGCGCCGTCCCCAGCCACATCCACCACGTGCTCCAGAACCTCGTGAGCAACGGCCTCAAGTTCCAGGACGATCCTCCCCGCGAGGTCCACGTGGACGCCGAGCGCCGCGGCGACGCCTGGGAGATCCGCGTCGAGGACAACGGCATCGGCATCGACCCCAAGCACACGGACAAGATCTTCTCCATCTTCCAACGCCTCCACACCCAGGACGCCTACCCCGGCACCGGCATCGGCCTCGCCATCTGCAAGAAGCTCCTGGAAGCCCACGGCGGCACCATCGACGTCGTAAGCCAGGAAGGCCGCGGCGCCACCTTCTGGTTCACCGTCCCCGACGACGTCGAGCTCTCCCTCGGTCAGGCGG
>CAZDGP010000109.1:0-5195 GCA_964505085.1 uncultured Thermoplasmatales archaeon | reverse complement strand
GCGTGGCCTTCCTCGACGCAGTGGGGACAGAGGTTCGCCACGGTGCGCTTGCGGCAGTTGGGGCAGCGCCGGAGCCCCACCTCCACGGGGATGGTGCCGTTGTCGTCGTTGCGGCTCACGTCGGCGGCGTCGCTCACGAGGCGCTGGGGACCCCCGGCGTGCCCAAGAGGGAAGAGCCCGTGAACTGGGGGGCTCATCTTGCGTTCGGCGGCCTTCTCGGGGCGGCCCATGCGCGTGCCGATGCGGTAGACGGCGCGGGGCCGCACCTCGACGTCGGCGAGGTACGAGACGAGCGCCATGACCTCGGGCCGGGGGACGCCGAGGTTGGATCCCCCCGTGGCGGAAGCGGCGGGGTCGACCTCGTGGGGGGTCCGCACGCGCTCGAGCCCGCCGTCGTCGTTGGGTTCGCACCCGAGGCACCGGGCGAGGGTGAGGCCGTACCGCGGCTCGAGCTTCAGCACGCCCTCCTCCTCCCGGTGGAGGGCCCCGAGCTCCACGAGGAGGCGCTTCCCCTCCTCGGTCTTGGGCAGGTGCAAGGTGGCCTCGCGGAGGCGTCCCTGCTCGGCGACGAGGCGGCTGAGCTCCGTCAACTCCTCGACGGTGAGGTCGTGCCAGAAGAGGTTGAAGCGGGGGTGGAGCGGGATGTCGTGCTCGTGGGCGAGGCGGAAGGCGTCATCGGGCGTGGCGGGGTCGAGGTCGTCGGCGGGGACGCCGGCGCGATCGGCCTCCAGGCGCCACCACTCCTCCACGTAGGGGCTACGGGGGAGCACCTTGTTGTTCTCGGCGAACTCCCCGAAGGGCACCAGGAGCTCCCCCAGGTCCACGATCTGCTCCACCTGGGGCTGGAGCTCCCTGGCGGTCTCCACGTCCTGCACCTGCACGAGGTCGCCGTTCCTCAGGAGCAGGATGGGGCCCTCGATGGTGTCGCAGGGTGTGGCGATGGTGGCCTTGCCGGGGCGCTCCATCTTCATCTGCGTCCCCACGGCCAGGAAGTCGTCGGTGAGGACCATGGCCGCGGGGTGGATGGCGGTGCTGGCGAGGCCGCCGGTGCGGGCGCGCCCGTAGCGGAGGCGGAAGGCGCCCTTGCGGCTGGGGTGGCCGAAGACGGGGCGGCCGGCCACGAGCTCCTGCACGTACTTCCAGTTCTCCTCGATGGCGGCGGGCCCTCCTGCGTCGTCACCTCCCCCGTCACCGTCCTCGTCCGCGCCCTTCTGCTTCTTCACGAACTCCGCGATGAAGCCCCACCCGTCGAGGCCGAGCTTGCGCACGTGCTTCTGGATCTTCGGCGCCTTCAGGGTGAGGCCCTCGGCCATGACGAGGCAGGCACCGCCGCGGACGCTGTTCGTGGGGATGCGCTCGAGGTCCCGGTTGCCCCCCACCTCCTCGCGTTCGGTGCCCTCGCCGTCCACGAGGATGGGGATGTTCCGGGCGATGAGGTCAATCTCCTCGCCGGTGGGTGTGTACTGGAGGCTCACGAGCTTCTTGTACTCGGGGATCTCCTCCTTGAAGCGCGCCACCTCGCTCTCCCGGGCCTTGTACCGGCCGATGTCGAGCTCCTGGCGCACGACGTCGGCGATGAGGACGCTGAGCGCCTGCCCGGTGCCGCCGGCGGCCCGGATGGGGCCAGCGAAGCTCACGGCGACGCAGTCGCTCCCGTCGTCGTTCCGCTCAAGGCGTACGCCGGCGATGCCCTCCAGGGGCGCCACGAGGATCCCCTCGGTGAGGATGGCGAGGCCCGTGCGCACCGCTTGCTCCACCGCCTGCTCCTTGTTGTCGAAGCCCCCGAACTCCCCGGCGGCCACCTCCTTCGCCACCTGGAGAGCCACCTCCTCGCGGCCCACCTCCTCGCTGAGCTCCCGGATGCGGGGGGCCACGTCCTCGGGTCCCACGAGCTTCTCCACGCGGGCGGCGAGGTCCTCGGCCCGGGGGATCTCCACCTCGGTCTCGGGGTCGAGGCCCCGGGCGCGGCAGGCCTCGGCGAGGTCGTAGATGCGCTGGAGGTCCTCCTCCATGCGCTGGAAGTACGCCGCCATGCCGGGGCTCATGCCGTCGGCGTCCACCTGGATGTCGGGGTCGGTGTGCTCCACCTCCCGGAGGCCCTCGGTGTCGAGGGACTCCTCGGGGACGCTGTCGCTGAAGTAGCCCTTACCCATCGGCCTCGCCCCGGTGGAAGTTGATCATGTGGCTGTCGCCGGTGTCGAGCTCCACCACGGCGGCGCGCCCGGGCTCGGGCACGGTGCCGTGCATCTTCTGGAAGGGCGTCTGGCCTTGCCAGCAGGAGCTGTTCACGAGGGTGACGTTCCGCCAGGACTCCATACCCGCCATGTGGACGTGGCCGGTGACGAAGATGTCCGGCACGGGGTCGATGACGAGGTTGTCCTTGTGCTCCGGTGCGATGGGGGTGCGGAGCCCGTAGAGGGGCACGAGGTGGCGGCGCTTCATCATCTCCCGCATGACGGGGATGGGCTCCTGGTAGGTGAGGCCCTGGACGCGGGTGATCCAGTCGTCGATGCTGCGACCGTGGTAGATGAGGGTCCGGACACCCTCGAGCTCCAGGAGGCAGGGGTTCCCCACCTGGGCCACGTTCTCGGGGAAGAACCCCTCGTACTTCGGGGGGAGGGCAGGTTGGGGTTCAGCGGGGCGCACGAGGTCGTGGTTCCCGGGGCTCACGATGATCTGGAGGTCGTCCCGGAGGCGCTCCAGTTGCTCGCCAGCGAGCCGGTACTGCTCGTACCCGTCGTCGATGACGAGCTCCTCCTCCTGACCGGGGAACATGCCCACGCCGTCCACGAGGTCCCCCACGACGACGAGGTACCGCACCTTCTTGGCGAGGCGCTTCATGGCGGGGGTGCCCTCCTGACCGTTGATCCACCGCACGAAGCGCTCCCAGTCGTCGGCGAGGAAGGTTCCGGCGCCTATGTGCACGTCGCTGATGAAGCAGGCGGCGACGCTGCGGTCGGCGCGGGCGGGGTTGCGGTTGCGGGGGACCTCGGGGCGCACGAGGTTCTGCATGATGAGGAGCTCGCCGCGGCTTGCGGGCTTCGCCACGACGCCGAGGACCTCGTCCTCGATGACGGTGTCGGCGAGCTGGATCATCTCCTCGTCGTCCTTGCTGGCGAGGACCAGGGCGACGCCGGTCTCGTCCTCGAGCTCGATGAGGCGGTGGCCGTTCTGCGTGCTCCGGACCTCCCGGACGATGCCGGCGACCTTCACCTCGGCGGCGCCGCGCTGGATGTTGCGCACGGGGACCATGCCCACCATCTCGCGGCGCTTGCCCAGGAGCTTGCGGAGGCGGCGGAGGCGGTCGTTGAAGTAGCGTTTGAAGTCGTCGATCTCACCCTCGCAGGTGGACTCGCCGGTGATGTCCTGCACCACGCTCCAGCGGTGGTCGAAGGCCTCGAGCTCCACCCGGGGGACGGGCTCGGTGCGGGGGATGTTCCCAGAAGGTTCCTGGGCCTCTTCCGCCTCCCCGGGGGAGGGGTCCGGTACTTCCGGCGCCGGGGTGGCGCCGTCGGGGTCCTGGGGTGTGGCCGGCGTGTCCGGGGCTGCGGGTGCCGCCTCGGCGGTCTCCTCCCGCTCGGAGGTGGCGGGGGTGGCTTTCTGGCGGAGGGCCACGGCGGTGGCTCCCCCGCCGTTGGAGGTGGTGGCCACGGGTCCCGGAGCATCATCCGTCGTGGACGCGTCGGCGGGGCCGTGCTCGTGGCCGTTCACCTGGCCCTCGGGCGCGAAGCCCTGCACGTGGTCCAGGGTGAGGACGAGAGGTAGCTCGTCGCGGTGTAGGAGCGCCTCCTCCAGGTCCCCGAGGGGCACGTTGGCTTCCTCGAGGTAGGGGAGGACGTCCGGGGCCACGAGGGTGCCGCGCTCTTCCAGCGTGGTGAGGAGGGATCGGACGTGCATCCAGAACGTAGGAGGGAACGCGCGCCCTGCTCATGAGGGTTTCCGTTGCAGTGGATGGAGTTGAAGCGGAGGTGGTGCCCTGTCAGGTGCGCCGCGAGGACCTATAGTGACCTATAGTCGCCTATAGGTCGCCTGTGGGCCCTCCGTGCCAGAGGGGCGCGGGCGCCCGCTCCAGGGCTCTCCCGGCAGGGGCGCAACGGCCAAACCTTTTATACGCTACCGGGGTACAAACCCGCCATGGCTCGCCGCGGCTCCGCCCTACGCGACCTCCTCGGTGCCCTAGCCATCGTGGGGGTCATCCTCGGGGGGATGTTCCTCTACACGAGCACATGGCCCCCCATGGTGGTGGTGGAGTCGGCGTCCATGATGCACCCGCTGGACGACCCAGGGTACGGGAACCTCGGCACCATCGACCCCGGCGACCTGGTCCTGGTGAAGGAGGTGGACGGCTTCCAGGACGTGGAGCTGGCGGTGGACGGGGGGAAGAGCCGCTACGGGGGGCCGGGGGACGTCATCGTCTACCGCCCCAACGGCGCCACGAACACGACCCCCATCATCCACCGGGCCATCACCATGGTCGAGGTCTTCGGTGCAGGGGACCAGCGGAGCTACCGCGTGTACATGGGTGATGGTCAGGAGCGGAGCTTCGGCCCCGAGGGCATCTTCCTGCCGGAGCTCGGCATCGCTCCACCCCGGTACACGGAGGAGGACGGGTGGAAGCCCACCCGGGGAGGCCTCCTCACGCAGGGTGACAACCCCCAGACGAACCCCCAACCCGACCAGGTGACGGCCAACCCCCTCTCGGAACCGGTGCAGGCCTCCTGGATCGAAGGGGAAGCCAGGGGGGAGATCCCCTGGGTGGGGCTCCTGAAGCTCAGCGTCAGCCCGGACCTCAACGTGAACCCACCCCCCGACGGGTGGGCACGCATCGGGAACGCGTACGCGCCGCCGGACCTCTGGGTCATGCTCTTCATGAGCGTCACGGCCCTCGTGATCCTCCCGCTCTCCTGGGACGTGCTGCGGGCCTGGCGAGACGCCGCCGACGACGGCATCGTGCCGCCGCTCAAGGAGTTCCTGCGGGTCCACGTGCTCCGGCAACCGCCGGGGCAACCCGTGGACGAGGAGGACAGCTTCGAGGTGGTGGACCCCGACGAGGCGGAGCGCGCCCGGGACCGGCCGCGGGCGAGCTTCCAACCCGTCACCCCTGCCACGGAGGTGGCGGGGTCGGAGGGCGGCGGTGAGGAGGCGCCCCGGAAGCGCGCGTCCTTCCAGGTGGTGTCGCGGGGAAGCGACGAGGA
>CAZDGP010000108.1:0-5302 GCA_964505085.1 uncultured Thermoplasmatales archaeon | reverse complement strand
CCCATGATGCTCATGGCGCGCTTCACGCGGTTCAGGGTGGAGGCCTTCGCCACGCGGATGACGGTCTCCCAGTACGCGTCGTCGTCCACGTAGTCGCTGGCGTACACGTACGTGACGTCCTCCCGGGGAACGCCGAGGGCCGTGAAGGCCTCCTCCATGTACCGGCCGCAGTCCTGGATGTCGTCGAGGTCGCCCCCGAGCTTGTCGTTGATGTGGGCGTGCCAGTCCGCCAGGAGGATGCTCACGTCGAAGCCCGCGTCCACGAGGTCCCGCACCTTGTTGGCGGTGATCATCCACCCCACGTGGGCGGTGCCGCTGGGCTCGAACCCGATGTACGCCCGGGGCTCGGGCTCATCCAGCAGCTCCCGGAGGTCATCCTCCGTGACCACCTCCTCGGTGTTGCGCGTGACGAGGGTGAACGGGTCGTCCGTCATCGCCAGGGCATCGCCCCCCTGCCTTTTGAAGGTTCGGCTCGGGGGGTGGGCGAAGGTGGACGATGGACGATGAGGGCGGTGGATGAACACGCGCGGTGGAACCAACCTCCCTTCGTCACCAGGGGGAGGTGGCGCCGGGCGGCGGGGAGGGGTGTACGACCGAGCACCGAGCGAAGCGAGGTGCGAGGTCGGGGGTGGGGGGTGGGGACGTTCCCCCGCCAGAGGCCCCGGAACCCGCGCCTCAGCTCCCGAGCCCCGCCACACCGATGCCGCCGTTGGTCGTATCGAGGTCCATCTGCACCTGCACGGGCCGGTCCTCGTACCCGCGGGTCCGAGCGTGAGCCGACGTGTGCCCGGGATCGTCGCTCCGATCCACATCGGCGTTCGGCAGCTCGATGGTGATGCCGCCGTTCGTGGTGTCCGCCTGCACGTCGTACCCGAAGCGCTCCCCGGTGGCCACCAGGACCTGGATGCCGCCGTTCGTGGTGCTGGCCGTGACCTCCCCGTCGCTTGCGGGGTGGAGGAAGAGCCCGATGCCGCCGTTCGTGGTGTGCGTCGCGAGGCTGCTGGAGCGCACGTGGGCCACGCACACGCCGCCGTTCACGGTGTCCACGGTGACGTCCTCCGCGACGGTGACGAGGGCGATCTGCACCCCGCCGTTCACGACGTCCACGCCGAGGCGGGTCGCATCCAACCGCCCAACGCGCGTGGGGAAGCTCTGCGAGTCCCCGCCATCGTCGCTTCCGGAGCTTGGGGGACGCACCGCCACCTGGTCCCCGCCGCCGGGGCGGTCCCGCAGGTCCACGGTCCCGTACGTCAACTCGGGCACGCGGAGGAGGATGTGGCCGCGGGCGTCGTCCGCGCGATCCGGGGAGGCGTACACGGGGCCCTCCTGCACGGCCATGCGCTCCCGCACGTGCACCGTCACGTCCAGCACCCCGCCGTCGGTGGAGACCTCCACGTGGGGCTCCAGCTCGTCGTCGGGGTCGTCCAACGCCACCTGCACCTCGACCTCGTCCCGGTCCCATGGGAGCACCACGACGCCGCCCCGGTAGCTCTGGAGGTCCAGGTCCCCACCCTCGGTCCCATCAGGCACGGGCTCCTGCCACGTCTCCACCTCGGTGCCACCGGGGAAGGCCGGTGGCGGGGCGGTGGCGCCGCAGCGGGTGACCTTCGCGGCGGATGCGTCCTCGCTCCAGGGGCCCTCGTCGTCTGTGGATTGCGTCTCCAGGACGTCGCCCGTGGTGGCCACGGCCAGCGCCGCCACCACCACGAGCGCACCTGCGAAGAGGATGACGATGTCTCGGGTGTCCAAGGCAAGCCTCCGGGACCCCGATGCGTCCAGGTGTCCTTCAAGCTTCGGGGCTCGCCACCGGCCTCACGTGGACCCGAGGAGGATGTCGCCGCTGTCCGTCACCAGCGTCACCGTGACGCGCACATCCCGCGAGTCGAACCCGTTGGTAAGAGCGTACGCGTGCTGAGGCCCGCTGGCCTCGCCCTCGCTCGTGATGGTGGCGCCGGGGAGGTTCACCTCGATCTCGCCGTGGTCGGTCTGGGCGTTGGCCTCGTACCCGTAGACGGGACCCGTGGGCACCTGGAGGTCCACGTCCCCGTGGTCGGCCTCCGCCTGCACCGTGCCGCTGGCCACGGGCACGACGCTCCCGGCGATGTTCCCGCTGTCGGTGTGGGCGCTCAGGTGCGTGACCTCCGGGCCCTCGAGCATCACGTTCCCGTTGTCGGTCTCCAACCGCACATCGTCTAATCTGGCGGAGGTGAGGCACACGTTCCCGTTGTCCGTGGTGAGGTCCGCGGCGGAGGCCGTGGTGGCCGATGCGGTGACGTGGCCGTTGTCGGTCTCCACCTTGAGGGTGTCGAAGCTGGCGTCCGCAAGCACCACGTCCGTGTTGTCGGCGTCCACGTGGAGGCTCCCGCCGTCGAGACCGGCCACGAGCATGGGGAAAGCCCCCTCGTCGTCGCTCCCGTTCCAGGGGGGCGTGAGGTCGTCGGGCTCCACCTCGTTCACGTAGATGTGCATACCGTTGCGGTCCGGGGCATCCTGGAGGCGCACCTCCTCCGCCTGGAGGTCCGGCACGTGCACCTTGAGGAGCGCCCGGGGTTCCCCGTTGACGCTGGCGCTCATGCTGAACCACTCATGCTCGACCTCCCCGGTGTCCTCCACGGTGGCGGCGAGGTGGAGGACGCTCCCGTCCACGCGCCCCTCCACCTGGGGTTCGAGGCGGTCCTGGTCGTCGACCTCCGCCACCTCCACCTGCCAGGTGTCCTGCGCCCACGTGGTAACCTGGATGCCGCCCTGCCATGCGGTGAGGTCCAGCTTCATGCGGGTAGCGTCCGAGGCGTCGCCGGTGAAGGACTCCACCGTGGCCTCCTCTGGGAAGGCCGTGTCATCGGCGGCGACGCACTCGATGGTGGCCGCCGCGGCGGCGGCGTCCGTGTCCTGCGTGGTCGTGGAGCTGGTCAGGGGGTTGCCGGGGGCCAGGTCCGTGGCGGCGGCCGTGAGGAGGCCGGCGGCCAGGAGGCTCCCGGCGAGGAGGATCGTGAGGGTCGTGCGTTGCATGGGGGTCAGCCTCACCCCCACGACCCCCCAGGGGGGTTATGAAGAGATTCGTAAGGTCGCTGAATCCTCGGCAGGTCCTTGAAGGGTCCCGCTGAGGGGGGCGGCGTGGTGGATCCGCCAGCGTTACGCTTCCACGAGGATGTCGCCGCTTCCGGTGCTCACGGCCACCTGCACCTGGATGGGGCGCTCGCTGAAGCCGCGGGTCCGGCCCGTGACCTGGCCACCGCGGTCTTGACCGCTCTCCTCCACCGTGCCGTTCGTGATGGTCACGTTCACGTCGCCGCTGCCGGCGTCGGCCCGCACCATGTACCCGAGGTCGGGGCCCGCGGGGAACCGCAGCGTCACGTCGCCGCTGCCGCCGTTCACCTCCACGTTGCCCGTGGCCAGGGGCTCGAGGGCCCCGTCGACGCTGCCGCTTCCCGTGTCGACCCGGAGGCGCTGGAAGAGCACGTGCCCCAGGGTGAGGTCCCCGCTGCCGACGTCGAGGCTCGCGGAGCGCGCGCGCACCTTCTCGACCGAGATGTCGCCTGCTCCGGTCTCCACGGCGAGGCGGTGCGCGTCGACGCCCCGAACCTCCACGTCGCCGGAGCCGTTGTCGAGGTGGAGCGCGTCGGCGTGGACGAGGCTCGCGCAGAGCTCGCTGCTCCCGCCCTCCACGGAGGCGTTTCGGGCGGCGAAGCGGTGCATGTGCACGTCCCCGGAGCCTGCGGATACGGCGGCGGCGGTGGCGCGCACCCGGACCACGGTGGTGTCGAGGACATGAGCCTTCGAGGCGAAGCTCTCCACCTCCAGGTCGTGGGCGATGACCTCCCCCCATCCGCCGTGGCTCCAGTCGGTGCGGAACCAGACCACGGGGTCGCCGTCGCTCCCGTCCCGCTCGGGCATATCCCGCAGGCTCAGGGACTCCACGGGGAGGTCCGGGATCCGGACCTTCACGGCGGCGTAGGTGTCCTGCTCGGTGAAGAGGTCCACGCCCAGGGGTCCACGCTCCTCAGCCCCCGTCCGTTCCACCTCGACGTTCACGATGAGGGTGCTGCCGCGGGTGGTGATGTTCACGCGGGGTTCCAGGATGTCGTCGGGGTCCGACTCCCCCACCTCCACCTGGGCGTTGTCCCGCGTCCAGGGTGCCACGTAGACGCCGCCGAGGTAGGACCCCACGCGCACCACGGCGTGGGTGACGTTCGCCGGCACGGGCTCGCTGCGGGAGTTGACCTCCGTGCCGCTGTCGAAGCTTGGCTCCGTCACCTCGTCCACGCAGGCCTCCACGTCCGGCGCCCACGTGGCGTTCGAGCCGTTGGCCTCCTCCGACGAGGGGCTCGCGGGGGGAAGCGGCGGCGCGTCCGTGGATTGAGGCGTGACGGCGGTGCCGTCGGAACCTGGCACAGGCTGGACGCATCCTGCGAGCACCAGGGCGAGGGTGATGACGAGGGTGAGCGGGAGAGCGGGGATGCTCCTGCGGCGCATGAGGTGGGCCTCCGCGCCACGCTTGCGCAGGGATGCTTAAACCCTTTGTCCATAGGTCGTTGAATCGTTCGGACCCTGAAGACCCGGCGTTCCACCGCGCAGCGACAGCAAGCGGAGGGACGGCGCGGTCGTTGGATCGTCGGGGGCGGGGTGGACCTCTAGAACACGCGCCACCCACCTGATGCCCGGTGTTCAACACCCCTCAAGTACACCCCCCTATCAAGTAGGGGTTGAGGTCGCAAGACATGACGGAGAAGATGACCATGACGGGGCTCACGAACCTCACCGGCTTGATGAAGGCGATCCAGGACAAGCCCACCCACGTGGGCGGCGCCTACAGCCTCTGAACCCCGCACCCGACCACGGACCCCCTTCCCCCAACGTTCCCCCCTGACGCTAACGCGGAGCGGCGCCGGGAAACCCCCCCTGCGTTTCCCCAACGCTTCCTTCGGTCCCCCCGCATCCACCCGGGGCCGCTCCGCACCCCCCTCCATCCTCAGCACGCATCTCCACCACCGACGCCAGGTTGCCCACCGTCAACGTCAACCGTCAACCCTGGATCCCTCCCGCGCGTGGGAGCTCTTGTACACCTCTTCCCCACCTGATGCCCCCCGTTCAACACGCCCTAAGTACCCCGCAGACCCACGTAGGGGTGAGGTCGCCAAGATGACCGCAACCATGAACCTCGAGGGACTCACGAACCTCACGGGCCTGATGAAGGCCATCCAGGACAAGCCCACCCACGTGGGCGGCGCCTACCGCCTGTAGGTCCTGCACCCCCTTCCCCCCTGCATCCGCCTCAAGGGACCCGGTGACACCCCCCTGCGTT
>CAZDGP010000107.1:0-5346 GCA_964505085.1 uncultured Thermoplasmatales archaeon | reverse complement strand
CCACGTCACATCCCCCGGACGTGACGGGGATAACTTCATAGGCCCTGGGCCGATACGCAAGCAGAACCCTCCGGGAGGAGCGCCCCTTGAACTCGTCGTTGACCCAGAAGAAGTCCGCGGACGCGCCTGCCATCAACAACTACAAGACGGTCCAGATCGGCCGCGTGGACTCCACCACGGACCTCACGCCGGAGGAGCTTGCGGAGCTCCGGGCGAAGGTGGAGCCCCAGCTCACCCAC
Organism: uncultured Thermoplasmatales archaeon; assembly: GCA_964505085.1. GTDB lineage: Archaea > Thermoplasmatota > SW-10-69-26 > JACQPN01 > CAZDGP01 > CAZDGP01. The sequence goes on along the minus strand of CAZDGP010000107.1, from coordinate 5,107 downwards.
GAGAACAAGCTCACGTGGGATGCCAACATCAACGGCGTGCTCGTGCGCCTCGTCACCAACAGCGAGCACCAGATGGACTTCTGGATGGACAACTGGTGGCCCGGACCCAACGACGACAGCGTGCGCCCCCACGGGTTCCTCATCAGCGTCAACGGCGTGGAGGGCATGGAGCCCCACGCGTACTACTGCCCCGAGCGTCGCACCGCCGTCTTCGTGAACACGGAGTACTACGGCCAGTGCAAGTCCTGGGCGCTGGGCATCGCCGCCCACATCCTCGAGCACGACTTCCACACCCACAGCATCCACGGCGCCTGCGCCGAGGTCAACGGGAAGGGCATCGTCCTCATCGCGCCCACGGGCACCGGGAAGACCACGCAGGTGAACAAGCTCTTCCAGCACCCCAAGGGACGCGTCATCGGCGACGACTGGATCTACATCACGCACCCCGCGGACGGGAACTACGACGCCCCCCTCATGGTGACGCAACCGGAGCGCTCCCTCTACGTGCGCACCGAGAACGCCGAGGAGGAACCGTGGCTGCGCCCCATCTTCGAGCACTGCAAGCTCGAGAACGTCATCACCGACCCCGACGAGTGCCACCACGAGGAGGGTGAACCCTGCCAGATCCTCGACGGCGGCAAGCCCTACTGCCTCTGGGGCTTCGGCAACAGCCGCGCCATCATCCCCCGGGAGAAGATGAAGGGCCCCGGCAAGGTCGCCGACGAGGCGCCCATGGACCTCATCGTGCTCCTGCGCCGCGACGACGAGTCCCCGGCCTGCGAGGAGCTCACCGCAGAGGAGGCCGTGGAGGTCCTCCGGGAGGGCCGCACCCTCATCCGACCCGGCGCCGGCCCCCGGGAGAAGTGGGGCACGTACAAGAGCGAACCCTGGTACAACCCCTACCTCCTCGTCCCGGACGACGACGTGCAGACGGAGTACTTCCGCCGCGCCTGCGAGCAGGCCCGCACCATCATCATCAACACCGGTGCGGAGGGCGAAAGCATCCAGCGCTCGTACGAGCGCATCCTCTCCTATCTTGGAGAATCCGCGTAAGCGGACCAGCCGCCGCTCGGCGCGGGAAGCGCGACGAGCGGTGGGTGCGGAGCCGTAAGGCGACCAGCCGGTGGGAGGCCCGCGAAGCGGGTCGAGCATCGGCCGCGGAGGAGCCGTAGTCCCTGAGACGGTTCGGCAAGAACCGGCGAAGGGGCTGCGAGCGCATCCTCAAGTACGTCGGTGAAGAGTCGGAGTGAGCATCTCGACCCCGGCCGGACCCCGCTCCCCCCCTCTCTTTCCCTCCTCCCCTGACCTCCCCCACCCCGCAGCCGGGGCTCCGTCACCCCGTCCGCCGGAACCGCCACCCGTAGTGCCACGGCGGCAGGTCCACGGGCCCCTCCTCCACCTCGAGCAGTCCCGTCTCCAGCGCCCACTCCTCGAGGTCCTTGGGCCGGGGCCGGATGCGCATGGGGGGTCCCCGGGGCGTTGTGGGGTCGTGGCGCCAGTGGATGGCGAGGACGTGGCCGCCGGGGCGGAGGGCCGTGGCGGCGACCTCCAGGAGCGCCACGGGGTCCTCACCGTGGAGGATGTTGAAGAGGAGCACCGCATCCACCGCGTCGTCCACCCCGAAGCCGGTCTCGAGCACGTCCCGGGCATCCACGTGGACGTTCCCCACATCCTCCTCCCGGGCGCGGTCCCTTGTGGCCTCCACCATGGCGGGGTCGATGTCGAGGGCGTGCACCTGCCCGGAGACGCGGCGCGCCACCGGGAGCGTGAAGGTGCCGTACCCACAGCCCACCTCGATCACGTCATCGAGGTGGGATCCCACCTGGAGCTCGTCCAGGATGCGGGGCACGTCGAAGAGTGCTTCCCACGCGTCCCTGGGGGGCATGCCGGACTCGCGGACGCGCATGGGGCAGGGACGGGGTTAGGGGGTGAAGAGGGTTGTGCCGTGGCGGCACCGCTGGAGCGTCTTGGGGTTAACCTTCCTCCACGTCGCCGAACCGCACCAGCACCGCGTCCCGGTCCACCACCTCGATGTACGCCCTCCGATGGGGCTTGAGGCCCAGGACGCGTTGCACGTCCTTGGGCCAGTAGGTCCCGAGGGTGCCGCTGCCGATGCGGCTCACCTTCGCCTCGTAATCGGCTCGCACGCCGACCCCCGCCTCGTCCTCCACCGCGAATTGCTCGTAGGGTTCCAGTGACTGCGCGTCGCACGCGCGGCACCGGGCGCCGTGGAGGTGGCGGAAGCTCAAGACGTGTCGGCCGTTGGTGATGCGGTGCGTGAGGTCGCTGCGGCCCTCGAAGGCCTCCTCGCCGCACCGGGGGCAGCCTTGGATGGTGCCGTCGGGCCAAAGGCGCTCCCACTCCTGGTCCGCCCATTCGTCCCGTCGTGCTTCCCACTCCTCCGCGGGGATGTACCGGCGGGGGGCTTCGTCCGCGGGGGGATCGTCTTCCTTGGTTCCGGTCATCATGGGACCTCCATGGCCGTGACGATGAGGAGGAGCTCCCCGTCATCCAACCGCTCGACGTTGAGGTCGACACGAAGCTCCCTCCCGGCCTTGTAGTCGCACCAGGCTACGTACCCGTTGGGGTGGCGGAACGATCCGTCATCGTCCAGGCGCTCGTCCTTCTCCACACGGTAGCACCAGGTGAGCGCGAAGGCCGCGTCGCGGAACTTCACCTCGTGCTGGTACGCGTGGTAGCTGGGGTCCGGGGCGACGCGACCGCGCCGCGCGAGGGTCTTCACCTTCTCGGTATCCATGATGTGAACCGCCAGGCACTTATAACTTCGCCATTACGCCGTAATGGCTTAAGCGTTGTCCGGAGGTTACGCCAGAGGAGAGCTGTTCACCGCAGGTGCTCCAGCACCCACACCTCGGGCCCGTCCCCCGGGAGCGTCCCGCGGTCCACGTCCACGGTGCTGGTGCCGAGGTGCGCCACCTCCCAGCCCCGGGACCCATCGACAAGCTCCAGGAGGTCGTCCACGGGCCGCATCCCCAGGTCGATGCGGTCGTTGCGGAAGTGCATGGGCACCACCACGGCGGGGTCGAGAGCCTCGAGCACCGGCAGGAGCTCCCGGGGTTCGATGACGTAGACGCCGCTGGCGGGGGCGAGGACGATGTCCACGGGCTGCATGGCCTCCACCTCCTCGGCGGTGAGGGGGTGACCGAGGTCCCCCAGGTGGGCCACGCGGAGGTCGTCCAGCGTGAACCACAGGGTCGTGTTGGGGCGCTCCCGGGCGCTCGTGTGGTGGGTGCGGTGGCTCTCGAAGCGCACGCCGCCGGCCTCGGCGCTCTCACCGTACAGGTCCTCGAGGACGGCGGGGTCGCCGTGGACGTGCTCCAGGTCCCCGTGCCAGAGGGCGTCGTAGCTGTGGCTCACGGTGACGACGTCGGCCTCCAGGTCCACGGGCCCGTACGTGCCGCAGCCAGGGGACCGGTAGGGGTCCATGAGGACGCGCAGGGGACCCCCGTTATCGCCCCGTCCCTCCGCCAGGAAGCAGGAGTGACCCACCCACGTGAGGCGCATGCCCAGGCATGGGCCGGAGGCGGGATGAAGCTTCGGGGTGGGCGGGTTGGAGGCTTCCAGGCAAGCGTTAAGTCGCGGCGGGCCCAATGGGTCACCATGGCAGAGCAGCCTTCCGCGAGCACGTGGGCCGTGGACTACGCCCAGGGCACCCCCGAGTTCCTCCGTCCCCCGGAGGGGGACAAGGTGGGGTTGACGCTCCTCACGGACCCCTGGAGCGTCTGGTGCTGGGGCTTCGAGCCCGTGCGCCGCACCCTGGAGCTCCGGTGCCCCAGCGTGGAGTTCACGCCCCTGGTGGGAGGCATGTTCCCGGAGCTTCCGGACCCCGAGGCCGCGGGCTTCGACGTGGAACGTTTCTTCGCCAACGTGCAACGCACCACGGGGATGCCCATCCGCACGGACGCCACCACGGACGACCGCCCCCACAGCACGTACCCCGCGTGCGTCCACGTCCACGCCGTGCGTCTGCTGGCTCCCGAGAGCGAGCGGGCGTACCTGCGGAAGCTTCGGGAGGCCGCGTACCTGGATGCCCGGAACGTGAGCCGGGCGCAGGTGGCGGCGAGCGTCGCAGCGAACGTGGGCATCGAGGAGGACGCGTTCCAGGAGGCGATGCTCTCGGGGGAGCCCGAGCGGGAGTTCCGGGAGCGCCTGGGCACCATCCACGAGCTGGACCTCCACAGCTACCCGACGCTCCTCGTCACCACGGACCTGGGCACCACCCGCATCGAGGGGTTCCAAAGCCTCCCGGGGATCCTGGGCATGCTCGAGCGCGTCACCGAGCGTCTCCACCCCCTGGTGGCGCCGCCGGAGCTCCCCGAGATCATCCCCGAGGGCGAACGGTTGGCCACGCGGGAGGTGGCGGAGGTGCTGGGTGTGAGCCTGGAGGAGGCGTTCCGGGAGCTTGAGAGCGCCGAGGAGGCGGACCTCGTGACGCGGGAGGAGCACCCCGCGGGGTTCACGTGGCGACGCCACTAGGCCGCCGGCACAGCCCCACATCGCGTCCGGCCGACCATCGGCAACCCGCAACCCTGCAAAGGGGGGTCGGTTCCTCGGGTGCTCATCCCGTAACTTCAAGCCCCCCCAGCCCTTCTTGGTTCCCGATAGCATGGCCGACAACGAACCCACGTGGCTGCGGGAGGCCGGGGTGGCCACCGCCGCCGGGGGGGTCATCCTCCCCCTCGTCATCGCCGTGGAACCCTTCATGCTCCGACGGTTCCTCCACGACGCGAGCTCCCTGGGATTCACCCTCTTCTACGCCCTGTGGACCCTGGGGGGTCTCCTGCTCCTGGCGGGCCTCGTGGGCGTGGTCCTCCGCACCCGGGACGGCCTGGGAGGCTTGGGGATGACCGCCGTGGTCCTCACGGGCATCGGGTTCCTCGCCACCACCTGGGACAGCCTCGCGGTGAACGTGGGCGCGGCGGTGGCCAACGAGATCACGGTGGCAAGCGGCGTGGGGTTCATCGGCACCGCCTTCGGCACGAGCCTCCTGGGGTTGGCCTTCCTCCGCTCCCGCCTGAGCTCAGCCTCCACCGGGGCGCTGCTCACGGCGGCGTTCCCCCTGCTCGTGGTGGTGCTGCTCCTCTTC
>CAZDGP010000106.1:0-5464 GCA_964505085.1 uncultured Thermoplasmatales archaeon | reverse complement strand
CCGGTGGCCACCACCACGGCGTCCACCCCGTTCATGATGCCCTTGTTGTGGGTGGCGGCGCGGTAGGGGTCCGCCACCGCGAAGGCCCACGCGTCCAGCACACCCTCCACCACGTCCTCCCCCCCGAGGGCCTCGCGGTCGAAGACCGCCCGCGCGGTGACGACGCGCCGGTCCGTGAGGTTCGAGAGGATGCGAAGGTGGGCCCGTCCCCCCGTGATCTCCGCGAGGCGGGGCGCGGCGGCCTCCGCCACGGTGTTCACGGCGTTGGCGCCCATGGCGTCCCGCACGTCCAGATGGATGTGCACCACCACCATGGGGCCCCGGGGCGAGTCCACGACGCGGGCCTCGAGGCCCCGGTACCCGCCGCCGCGCGCAGGGAGGCTCCCCGCCGCCGCGTTCACGAGGTCCCGGAGGTCCTCCGCCGCGGCCTCCACCTGCTCCACGGCCCCCTGGGGGTCGTCCACGTCCAGGAGCTGCACCTGCCCCGCCATGACAGGGTCCGTGGCCTCCGTGGTGAAGCCCCCGTGAGGTCGGGCGAGCTTCGCGCCGTGGCTTGCCGCCGCCACCACGCTGGACTCCTCCACCACCATGGGCACGAGGACATCCCGGCCGTCCACCTGGAGGTTCGTGGCGATGCCCAGGGGCAGGGCGTAGGTGCCCACCACGTTCTCCACGAGGCGGTCGGCGGTGGAGAGCTCCAGCCCCCGCTCCAGGGTGGTTCGCTCCTCGTCCGTGAGGCCCGCCGCCTCCTGGACGCGTTGCGCCCGCTCCGCCATGGGGAGCTTGTGGAACCCGGGGATGCGGGATGTCATGAGGTGGCCGAGGGCGGTGCCGCCTCTTCAGGGTGTCGGTGTCGAACGATTCAAGTCCCCGGACCGCCTTCGCCCCGACCATGCCCGTGGTGAACTTCGACGTCCAGGAGCTCCAGCACCTTCTGGGGACCGACACGTCCCGGGAGGAGCTGCGGCGCACCATCCCCCGCATCGGTGCGGACCTCGACGACGTGGAGGGGGACGCGTGGGCGGTGGAGTTCTTCCCGGACCGTCCGGACCTCTTCACCGTGGAGGGCGTGGCCCGGGCGCTCCGGGCCTACCTGGAGGCCGAACCGGGGCTGAGCACCTACGAGGTGGAGGACCCCACCACGCACCTCACGGTGGACGAGAGCGTCGCCGACGTGCGCCCCGTCATCGGCGCCGCCATCCTCCACGACGTGGAGCTTACGGAGGCTCGCCTCGAGGGCCTCATCGCGCTCCAGGAGGACCTCCACTGGGGCCTGGGCGCCCGCCGGGCCAAGGTCGCCATCGGCATCCACGACCTCGCCCCCGTGGAACCCCCCTACGTGTACCGGGGTGCCGCCCCGGACGAGATCACGTTCCAGCCTCTCCAGTTCCCACGGGAGCTCACGTTGCAGGAGGTGCTGGAGGAGCACCCCAAGGGGCAGGAGTACGCCCACCTCGTGGAGGGCCATGACCGCTACCCCGTCATCCTGGACGCGAAGGACCAGCTCCTCTCCTTCCCCCCCGTGATCAACGGCGTGCTCACGGAGGTCACCCCCGACGCCACCGACCTCCTCCTGGACGTCACCGGCACCGACGCCTGGGCGGTGGAGCGCGCGCTCAACATCGTGGCCACGAGCCTCGCCGAGTCCGGCGCCCGTATCGAGGCCGTGGGCCTCGAGGGTGGCCACCGGGACGCCACACCGAACCTCGAGCCCCAGGAGCGCGTGCTGGACGTGGCCGACGTGCACCGCCTACTGGGCATGGGCCTGGGAAGCGGGGACGTCGCGGGCTGCCTGGAGCGCATGGGCCACGGTGCGGAGCCGGACGGGGCCGAGGCCGTGCGCGTCCAGGTTCCCCCCTACCGCGTGGACGTGCTCCACGACGTGGACCTGGTGGAGGACGTGGCCATCGGTCACGGCTACGACGAGGTGCCAAGCGCGCGGCCCCAGGAGGTCACCTACGGTCGACCCCTCGCCAGCCAGCGCGTGGCCGAGCGCGTCCGCCGGAGCCTCACGGGCCTGGGCTTCCTCGAGGCCATGACGCTGAACCTCACGAACCCCCGGGAGCAGTTCGAGAACGTTGGGTTGGAGGAGGAACCGGCCGTCACCATGCTGAACCCCGTGAGCGAGGAGCACACCCAGCTCCGCACGCGGGTGCTCCCGGGGCTCCTCCACATCCTCCGGAGGAACACGCACCGGGACCTGCCCCAGCGCCTCTTCGAGGTGGGGGTCGTGACCCGCCCGGACGGGGAGGGGGGCGTGGACCAGCACCAACGCGTGGCCGGCGTCGTCCTCCGCTCCGAGGTGGGGTTCCACGACGCCAAGAGCGTGGTCCAAGCTCTGGCCCGGGACCTCGGGTGGGACGTGGACGTGGAACCCGAGGACCACGGCACGTACCTGCCGGGCCGGTGCGCGGCGCTCCGGGTGGAGGGGTCCCGCCTGGGCGTCTTCGGCGAGGTGCATCCCCGCACCCTGGAGGCCTACGGACTGGAGCATCCGGCGGTGGCCTTCGAGCTCCAGCTTCCCGGGTGACGCCGGCCCTGCATCCTCCTCCCATCCTCCACCCGACACCACCACAAACCTTAAGTATATCCCCCCCTCATGGTGTGTTCGATTGTGCCTCACACAATCTCATACATCTAACGGGTGATCACATGAAGCTCGACATCGGCAACGGCAAGATCCTGGGTACGAAGACGGTGAGCCAGAACGGGCAGGTCAGCGGCTTCACGGAGTACGCGGGCCAGGAGGTGCTCGTCATCCTCCCCGACGGCGAGCCCGACGTGAAGCTCGACACCCGCGACTACCTCCGGGAGCTCCAGAACGCCGCCAACGAGCAGATGAAGCTCGCCTTCGAGGAGTACAAGGGCCTCCGGAAGCGCTTCGAGGGCCCTGAGCAGGCCACCCGGGAGTTCATGGAGGAGAACGCTCCCCGCTCCTTCCAGGACCTCTACGGGAAGGTCCAGAGCTTCGCCCGCGAGCAGCTCGAGGAGGCCGAGCGCAAGGTCGAGGGCGCCCTCGACACCACCGACGGGGACGACAACGCAAAGGAGACGTGACGATCATGACGGACGACACCACGCAGACCACAGATACCACGAGCCAGGACGAAGACACCTCCCGACGCGCCCCCGTGAGCCTCCAGCAGGTGGACGACGACGGCCAGATCGCGGGCCTCGACGCCCACGCAGGCAAGGAGGTGCTGCTGGTACCCGTCCCCAACGGCCTCGAGCGCGACCGCCTGGACACGGCCCTGGAGACCCCCCGCCAGCTCGCCCTCGAGCTCGTGGATGCCGCCCGGCAGCACAAGGAGCTCGGCGAGGAGCAGGTGCAGAGCTTCCGCGAGCGCTACGGCAAGGGCCCCGGCGAGGACCTCGCCCAGCGCTTCCGCAACATGAACGACGACGTGCGCAAGCGCCTGCAGGGCCTCCAGGAGGACCTCAACCAGCGCTTCGAGGAGCTCGAGGACCAGGTGGAGGCCCGCGTGAAGGAGATCGAGGCCCTCGTGGGGCCCCGGGTCCAGGCGGCCCTCGGACGCCGCGAGGGCGACGACGAGACCGCCGCGGACGCCACCGAGGCGCGCACCGTGGAGCTCCAGGAAGCCGACGAGGCGTAGGCGGGCTCCTCCGGCTCGCTCCTCCTCTCCCCCTCCCCTTACCTCCTTCTCCTTCCGGCCCCGCCTCCCACCCCCCCTCAGCGCCTCTCCTACCGGCTCAACGCCTCCCAACTCCTCTCCTTCCACCCCCGGCCACCCAGCCCTGCAACGTCCAGGGGCCAGAACCCCCCGTCCAGGGGGTGCGTGTCAACCACACCCACGTTAATTCGACGAACGTCGAAGTCGCATCCGACAAGCTCATGTGCTAGGCCATCACCTGGTTGGCTTGATGGCCACGGCCAGCGAGCATCTGGACGCCCACAGCGGACGCATCTCCACGAAGGTCCCCACCCTCAACCTCCGGTGGCTCCGGAGCACACAGGGCCCCGAGGTCGCCCACAACGTGATCCAGGACGTCCAAGAGGCCACCGGCACCGACCTCGAGACCGACCTCCGCGGCCGCTGGGTACCCTACGCCGTCCACGCCGCGTTCCTCGAGTCCCTCAAGACCCGCCTGGACGAGGAGGAGCTCCGGGCCATGGGCGCCTACGGCGCCGAGCACCTCGACCTCGCCATCCCCGGCCTCGACGGCATCCTGCGCTTCGTGGGGCCCCGACGCATCCTCAAGCAAGCTCACCGCATCTGGTCCCAGTACGCGGACTTCGGCGCCGTGCGTGTGCCCGAGGCCCGCTCCCGACGGGGGCGCCTCGTCCTGGAGGACCTCCCCGCGTCCACGGCCTTCTGCTCCAGCCTCCAGGGGTTCTTCGAGGGCCTCATCGCCCGCCTCGGGGGCTCGGACGTGCACGTGCGCCACGACGGATGCACCGCCCAGGGCCACGACGCCTGCACCTTCGTGGGCACGTGGAGCTGACCTCCCGGTCCTCCCGGCGTCGAACAGGCGTCCTTCCGCTTCACAACCTTCTTACCCTCGGCGGGGCATGACCCCGCGATGGCCGACGACGCAACGGTGGGGAAGCTACAGCGATCCATCGAGATCGTGGGCATCCTCCTACGGAACGACTTCCTCGACACGATGCGTCGTCTGAGCACCGCGGAGCAGCACGCCACGGGCCTCGGGAAGACCGAACGCACCATCCCCCCGGACATCCCGGAGAAGGTGCGGCGCACCCTGGAGCAGCTGGGCCCCACCTTCATCAAGATCGGGCAGCTTCTGGGCACGCGCCCCGACATCGTTCCCCAGCCCTTCGTGGAGGAGTTCCGGCACCTCTACGACAAGACCACCCCCACACCCTTCCCCGAGGTCCGGGAGATGGTGGAGGAGGAGCTGGGGAGCCCCCTGGGGAAGGTCTTCAAGGAGTTCCAGGAGAAGCCCGTGGCCAGCGCCAGCATCGGGCAGGTGCACTACGCCACCCTCCACGACGGCGAGCGCGTCGCCGTGAAGGTCCAGCACCCGGGCATCGAGCAACGGGTCTGGACCGACTTCCAGATCATGGAGCCCATGGTGCGCTTCGTGGAGAACCTCTTCGCCGCCAGCCGCGTGTGGCAACCCAGCGACCACCTCCACGAGCTCGCCCAGATGCTCCAGAACGAGCTGGACTACCGCCACGAGGCCCGCAACCAGCAGAAGGTCCGGGAGAACTTCAAGGGCAACCCCCACGTGAAGATCCCCCGCATCCACTGGGACCACAGCACGAAGCGCATCCTCGTCCTCGAACGCATCGAGGGCATCAAGTTCAACGACCAGGACGACCCCCGGTTCAAGCGCCTGGACGGGTCACGCGTGGCGGAGATCATCACCCACGCCATGGCCCAGCAGATCTTCGCCGACCGCATCTTCCACGCCGACCCCAGCCCGGGGAACCTCATGGCCATCGACAGCGAGACCGTGGCCTTCCTGGACTTCGGCGCCG
>CAZDGP010000105.1:0-5518 GCA_964505085.1 uncultured Thermoplasmatales archaeon | reverse complement strand
CCCCCGCGACCGAAACCCACTTGAACCCCCACCGTCATCCGGCGGCTGATACCTATGCCCTCCGAGGCGAACCCCCTCCTGCTTGCGCTCACCACGCTGCTGCTGCTTACGGGCATGCTCCTGCCCATGGCAGCGGCGGACGCGCCCAGCGAGGTGGCGACGACGCAGGTGCGCGCCGACCCCGTGCAGGACCTCCTGCTGCAGGCCACGAACGGGACCACGCCGGACACGGTGCACTACACCATCCGGGCCCACGATGGCGGTGCGGACAGCCAGGATTACTGGTTCACCAGCAACAAGACGGGTGAGGAGCACAACCCCGCGCTCTTCTTCCCCCGGGGGGCGCACGTCGTCGTCGAGTTCGTGAACGAGGGGGCGCAAGCGCACAACTTCCACGTGGGCGACCCGGTGCAGGCGCAGACGAGCATCATCGGGAACGGCGAGTCCGAGACGCTGGAGTTCACCGTGCCCGAGGACGCGCAGGCGGTGTCCACGTACTGGTGCGACCCCCACATCACCATGGGCATGAACGGGAAGTTCGCCACCACCGCGGAGGCCTTCCAACGCATCAACACGGAGTTCGTCACGATCTCGACCCACGACGGTGGCGCGGAATCGAACGAGTACTGGTTCACCACGAACCAGACCGACGCGGAGGTGCCGGAGGGCGTGACGATGCCGCTCCTGCTCCTCCCGGGCAAGACGTACCACGTCACGGTGGTGAACGAGGGGGACCAGAGCCACAACGTCCGCATCGGCGGCCCCATCGATGAGGCCGCGCCCGAGGACCCCCCGTACCTCGCACCTGGCGAGGAGGCGGTCATGGAGTTCACCGTGCCCGCCAACGCGACGGAGTACGAGGCGTCGGGGCTCACCGCCGAGGAGCAGGAGGTCGTGGGCGAGGACGGGGCCTTCCTGTACTGGTGCGATCCCCACCGCGCCGTGGGGATGACCGGCGCCGTGTACACGAACCAGACCGCGTGGGAGGAGGCCGTGGGCGACCTCGGAGGCGGCGAGCACCTGCACATCGAGTCCCTGGGTGTGAACTACCTCGCGTACTGGGTGGGCGTCATCAGCTTCGCGTTGCTCTTCATCGTGTACGGGGCGTACTACTTCCTCTTCAAGCACGGGGAATCCTTCATCAACACGGACCAGAAGGACCGCCCCGACAACCAGGTGGACGAGGAGGAGGCGCGGAAGGGCCACGTCATGGGCCTCGTGGCCTTCTTCGTGACCCTGGCGGTGGTGGGTCTCCTCACCGCCTGGACGCAGGGTTACCTCGGGTAAGCGCACCCCTCCACCCTCCCTTCTCCCCCTGCTCCTCCCTCGTTCCCATCCTCCACGACCCGAAGGGTTCTTGGCCACCCACGAGCGTGCCCCGGTCATGACGATGGGTTGCCAGGAACCCGGGGACCTTCAGGACCTCCGGGGCACGGTGAAGTCCTACGGACGCCACGTGCTCGCCCTCGCGGGGGACACGGAGTTCGGTCCCCGCGTGGAGCATCTGGAGGGCAAGCCCGTGGGGCAGATGGCGAAGGACGTGAAGGTCCTGAGCGCCACCGCGGACCTCCCGCAGCCACCGAAGTTCACGGCGCTTCGCACCCCCAGCACGTCCCCCGAGGGGCTGGACCTCCACGTCTTCCCGGACCGCGTCACGTACCGGGGTGTGGACGCCGACGCGTGGGACCGCATCAAGGAGACCCACCTCATCGGCGGCGAGGTCGCTCGGGACGTGGAGCACGAGGCGCTCACGGGCACCCACATCCTCGTCTGCACCCACGCGGCGCGGGACGAGCGGTGCGGGAGCTGCGGACCCCTCCTCGTGGAGGCGTTCCGGGCGCGCATCGCGGAGGCGGGGTACGAGGACGTGCACGTGCACCCCAGCACCCACGTGGGCGGGCACCGGTACGCGGGGAACGTCCTCGTCTACCCCGGTGGCGTCTGGTACGGGTACGTGCGCCCGCCCAACGTCACCGACGTGCTGGAGGCGCACCTGGAGGATGACGGGGTGTGGGAGCCTCACGTCCGGGGCCGCATGGAGCAGGTGGACGCCTAGGGCACCGGCGCGGGAGCCTCCAGCGTTCCTCCTCCAGCCCCCCAACCCTTATCGCCTCCAACGGCCCTCCCGGCTCCATGAGCATCCTGAGCGACGGGGACATCCTGGCGGCCCTGGAGAGCGGGGACCTGGTGGTGGAGCCCTTCGTGGAGGAGAACCTCACCCCCAACGGGTTGGACCTCACGGTGGCGGAGGTGTTCGTTCCGGGGGAGCATGACGAGCCCGTGAGCGCGCCGGGAACCGGGACCGACGGGGGGAAGGTGGTGGTGCCGCCGCGGACGCGCTTCGTCGTGAGCACGGAGGAGGTGGTGGACCTGGGGCCCCGCATCTGCGCGCAACTGTGGATCCGCAGCACGTACGCGCGCCGCGGCGTCCTCGCGAGCTTCGGCAAGGTGGAGGCGGGGTTCGAGGGCACCCTCACCATCGGCGCCTTCAACGCCGCCAGCGAGCCCCTGGGCCTCCCCTTGGGCGACCGCTTCTGCCAGATCGTGTTCGAGGAGATGCGGAACCCGCCCCGGGCCCTCTACGAGGAGCGCTCGGGCACGTACCAGGGTCAGCGGGGCGTCACCCTCGCCGACGACAACGAAGCTTAGTAGTAGGACCATCGCTCTTGCCGAAGCACGGGTGAACCCATGGCCTCCGCGTTGCTCCTGAACCTCAGCGTCTTCCTCGCCATCAGCACCCTCGGGGTTGCCCTGCTCCTTGCGGGGGTGAGCGTCCTCTCCTACCGGCGCTTAAGGAACGTGAACCTCCTCGTGGTGGGGGCGGCCTTCCTCGTGCTGGCGGTGCAGGGGGGTGTCCACGCCTTCCGAAGCATCGTGGAGCGCGAGGCCGTGTTCCTGCAGGCGGGCCTGGACTTCATCGTGTTGATCCTGCTCTACGTGAGCGTGGCGAGACGGTGAGCCCATGGTGCGCCACGGTGAGGACCCGCTGGACCTCGACACGCGCCGCCGCATCTACGGGTACGTGGAGGAGCATCCCGGAAGCCATATGCGGGAGATCGGCCGGGAGACCGACATCCCCATGGGTACGCTGGAGTACAACCTGCGCACCCTCGTGGACGAGGACCTTCTCACGGTGCGGGAGGACGGGCGGTACAGCCGGTACTTCGTGACGGAGCAGACGAGCCGCCAGGAGAAGGACGTGCTCAGCACGCTGCGTCAGGAGACGTCGCGGCGCATCGTGACGAAGCTCCTCTTGGAACCGGGGTTGAGCCACGGGGAGATCCATGAGGCGTTCGACGTGAGCGCCAGCACCTTGAGCTTCCACCTCAAGCGCCTGGTGGACGCCGACGTGCTGGAGAAGGAGAAGGACGGGCGGCGGAACCTCTACTCCGTGGCGGACCCGGACATCGCGGGGCGCGCCCTGGTGCGGTTCAGCGACAGCTTCAAGGACGACGTGGTGAACCGCTTCGCCGAGGTGTGGCTGGGGCTCGGCGCCGGCCTCGAACCCGAGGATGAGGAGTGACGGGGCGGGCTAGGGGCTCGTGCCCCCGGGCGAGGGCATCGCTGGGTGATGTAGAAGGGTGAGAGGTGGGGGGCGGGGGGTCGCCAGCCCCGCCCCCGCGTGGTGGGAACCCGGGCGCGTAGGCAGCGCCCGGTGCGCGCACCCGGTGGGATGGGTGCGGCCCGCATGGTCCCTACGGTGCGTCGGGTGCCCGGGGTGCATCCCGGGGGGGTCGTCTTGGGGGGATTAGGTGGATTCAGGCGCGCCGGATCCTGTCCTTGAAGAGGTTGCCGGCGGCGATGCCGAGGAAGCCCACGGCGGCGAGGATGCCGGCGAGGACGCTCGGGGGCGCCTCCTGGAGCACGCTCTGGATCTCCACGACGTGGGCGCTGAAGTGGGGCACGGTGACGAGCACCTGCATCCCGTTGGCGCCCTGGCCCAGGTAGTACTCGGGCGTGCTGTCGTCGTTGGGGTTCAGCGCGTCCTGGATGCCGTTGGCGGCGCGGATGGGCACCTCCACGGTGCCGTTCTCCTCCACGTCGTAGTACCGGAACTCGACGTCAGCATCCTGGAAGACGTCGTGGTCCACGTTGAGGAGGATGGTGCGGCCTGTGGGCAGTTCGCCGTCCACGACGAAGCGCACGTGGCCGTTCCGCTTCTCCTCGAAGGTGACGTTGAGGTCCTCGTAGAGGATCGTCTCGTCGAGCACGGAGCCGTTGTCGCCCACGAGCGTGAGCTCGGCGCCCACGTGGCGGTCCTCCACGGCGCGGTGGATGCGGGCCTGGTCAGCTCCGCCGTCGGGGGTGCCACCGCGGGTGAGCACCCGGACCTCCTCGGTGGTGGTGAAGGTGCTGGTGGTCTCGTCGTAGGTGGGTTCCTCGTCGAAGAGGAGCATGAGGGTGACGTTCCCGCCGTCGGTGGCACTCCAGCGTTCACCCTCGCCCGTCACCGTGAGGTAGTCGGCCACGTCCAGGGTGGCGTGCCCGTCGTCGTCGGGCTCGAGCATCAGGGCGAGGCTGGGGTTGTCGTGGAGCATGAGCTCGCCGGCGTCGCTCTCGGCGTAGAAGCGGGCGCCGTGGAACCCGGCTTCGGCGTCGCCGCTCTCCCCGGTGAGGGTGACCTCGTCCAGGAGGGGGGTGCCGGTGACGCGGAGGCTGGAGATCGTGAGGGGTGCGAGGCTGTAGTTGAAGCTCACGTAGCGGCCGTCCACGTGGTCGCCGGCGGTGCTGAAGCTGCCGAGGCTCTCGGGGCCTCGGGCGTGGTCGGGCCGCGCGTGGCTCTCCTCCCAGTCCCGGCGTTGGTCCTCGGCCCACTCCCGCTGCTCCCGGGATTGGTTCTGGAAGAACTCCACGCGGTCCTGCTGCTGCTCGTGGAGGAAGTTCACGAGGCGTTCCTCGCACTCCTCGCTGAGATCGTCGCGGTAGGACTCGTTCCACTCCGTGCGGTTGAGGCAGTCCTCAGCGAGCTCGTCGAGGAAGGCCTCGCGTTCGGCGGCCTGCTTGGCCAGGAACTCCTCTCGCTCCTCCTGCTGCTCCTCGTGGAACTCGCGGGCGTCCTCCCCGTTGCCGTTGGAGGACCCGTTGGCGGAGCCGTTGTCCCGGGCATCGTCGCTGGGGTGGCTGGAGTGGGAGCTGTCGGTGTCGTCGTCCCCGCTCTCGCCCGGGTGATCGTGCCCGAGGGCGGGGGCGGCGAAGGTCGCCGCTATCAACAGCAGCGAGAACAGGATGGCGAGGGAGCGTCGCAGGTTCAGTGTAGGCACCTCCGGGTGGGCCCGGTGCTGTACCCTATTCACCCCTAACAGGGGTATAAAGGGTGTGGTGCACTCCTCGAAGTAAACGCAACGAACGCGTTGTAGAGGGGGTTTGGGAGCGTCGACAGCGGTGTCGGGGTGCCATGCTCGGTTCCTGGTGCGTTACCGTTCCCGTGGGGAACCCGTGGTGGTGGGTACGGGGGTCGGTTTGGTGGATGCGTGAGGAGGAGGGGTAAGCCGCTCCGTTCGCCCATCAGTCGTCACAG
>CAZDGP010000104.1:0-5737 GCA_964505085.1 uncultured Thermoplasmatales archaeon | reverse complement strand
TGATGCGCGGCACCGTCCCCGTGGCCCGACGCATCCTCGCGGGGCTCCGGGGGGACAAGCGCACCCTCGCCCTCGTCTTCGTCGCACCCGTCCTCATCATCTACCTCTTCTCCGAGGTCTTCCCCCAACCCGACCGCATCGCCCACATCCTCCTGGGCGTCATGGTCTTCATCCTCACGTACCTCCTCACCGCCATCGGGTTCCTGCGGGAACGCACCGCCGGCACCCTCGACCGCGTCCTCGCCGCCCCCGTCTCCCGCACCGGCCTCGTCCTCGGGTACGTCTTAGGCTTCGGCGTCCTCGCCACCGTGCAATCCCTCGTGCTCCTGGCAAGCGGCATCCACTTCCTCGAGGTGGAGCTGGAGCACAGCATCATCCTCTTCGTCCTCGTGGCGCTCCTGGGCGCCTTCACCGCCCTGGGCATCGGCATCGTGCTGTCGCTCTTCGCCGAGAGCGAGTTCGAAGCCATCCAGTTCATCCCCGCCGTCATCACGCCCCAGGTGGTGCTCGGCGGCACCTTCCTCCCGGTGGAGGACCTCGTATGGTACCTCGAAGCCCCTGCCCGCGCCATGCCCGTCACGTACCTCATCCAGGCTATGGAGTACGTCGTCCTCGGCGCAGGCACCGTGGAGGCGTTCCGCTTCGCCCTGGGCGCCCTGGGAGGCTTCACCCTGGCGAGCTTGCTCCTGGGTGCGCTCCTCGTGCGGCAGGTGCGGTGACGGTCCAACCCCCAAGGGGACCTATAGGAGACTATAGGTCCCTATAGGTGGGTGGGATGGGGTACGTTGGGACGTGGCGTTCCGGAGGTCAGTCCAACAGGTCCATCACGTCCTCGCGACCCCGCTCGAAGTCCTCCACCTTCTCCTGCATCTCCACCATCTCGTCGGTGACGAAGCGGAGCCCCTCGTCGGCCACGAGGTCGCCGTCCACGAGGGCCGTCTGCTTGAGCTCGATGCGCTCGGCCTCCACGTTCCCGAAGACGTGGCACCCGTTGCCGATGGTGACCTTGCCCTTGGCCCGGAGGTCGCCGTGGACCTCCACGAAATCCTCGAGGATGACGTCGCCGCCGGAGACGAGGGCGCCATGGAGCTTCGTGAGGGCACCGAGCTCGGCGCTCCCGGTGACGCGGAAGTTCCCGAGGACGCGGCACTCGCGTCCCGCCCTGAGGTCCCCCTTCACGCGGGAGTCGTGGAGCCCCAGGTCCGAGCCCTCGGGCACGTAGAGGAACACCTCGCTCACGTGGAACATGTGGTCCTCGGTGTCGTCGAGCTCCTGGAGGATGCGCTCCACCTCCTCGCCGCGACCCTGACCCATGAGCTGAAGCATGTAGATGAAGAGGTACACCACGAGGGGGATGGGGTTGCGGATGTTGATCCAGCCCCGCGCCTCGAAGCCCTCCTCGATGTGGACATCGTCACCCACATCGAGGTCGTGCTCCACGTGGAGCTTGCCATCCACCTCGCACCGCTCCCCAAGGTAGACGCTGCCGCGGCTCGTGACGTCCCCGTGGACCTTCGACGTGAGGTCCACCCGCACGTCACCGCCGGCGCTCAGGGCCCCCACATCCACGCGTTCCCCCACGAAGATGCGGTCGGGCGTGTCGAAGCCGAAGTCGAGGTCGCAGAAGTCCCCCACCACGACGTCGCCGCGGGTCACGATGAGGTGCTCCTCGAAGCGCGTGCCCTCCGGGAGGACCAGCGTCCGTTCGTCGAAGGACATCAGGCGGTCCCCCCGTGGACCGAGGTTATCCTGGGGTGGACGAGGTGGAGGTTCGAGTGCATCCCGCCTGAAGGAGCGCGGCCCGCACCCATAAGGGTTGTGGAACCGCCACCTACAGGACCCACCCGACCCACCCCGCCCCCGCCCACAGAGCGCTGGCGCCCCTTCGCGCAAGCCCATCACCACAGGTTTCTTGTACCCCCAGAGCCTCCGGTTTGACGGTGTGGCATGAGTTCTGAGGACGGCGGCCACGGAGGGCAGGGCCTCGGCCTGCTCGTGGTCCTGAACACGCTCATCAACGCGGCCATCAACGGCGCCGTCGCCTGGGGCATCGCGTGGATCCACACCAACCCCTTCACCATCGACTGGTACCACAACGAACCCACGCGGTTCTTCGAGGAGACCTTCGTGGTGGAGGACATCGTGGCCGGCACCTTCCTCACGGGCCTCGTGGTCACCGTCATCGTGGGACTCATCCTCTACCGCATGTGGGACAAGGGCGAGGTGGCCGCCACCACCCGGGAGACGATGCTCCTCTCGGAGAAGCGCTCCCGACCCCAGCACCTCCTCATCACCGGGTTCACCGTGGGCGTGGTGCTGGCGCTCTTCGCCCTCCTCAACATCCTCGTGTACAACGCGGCCCTCGGCCTCGACCACGTGGCCGCCGCGCAGTTCACGCAACTGAAGATCATCTCCGGTGTCGCCGCCGGCGGCATCGCTGGCGCCGTGGCCACCGTGAGCATCGTGGTGAACCTCAGCCGCGGGAAGCTCGTGGACACGCGGGAGACCGGGAGCCTCATCGGGCGCCTCTCCCTCTGGTCCAGCGAGAACAACAAGAAGGTCATCGCCGCCGTCCTCGTCCTCACCATCCTCCTTGGAAGCGGCATCGCCGACATCCACACGAACGTCGACGTGGCCGACGTGCTCCCCCGGGGCAACCCGAACACGGACGCGGCGAAGAACATCACCGACGAGTTCGAGTCCGGGTACACCCAGCAGGTGGAGTTCTTCTTCCACGTGGACGAGGACGCGTGCCTGGAGGACAGCCGCCGGAACATCCCGCTCAGGCACCAGACCCTCACGGGGGAACCGAGCCCCGAGGTGAACTGCGGGAACATCACGGACGAGGTGTACATCCGGGCCGTCGAGGAGTTCTACGAGTACCTCACGGAGTACACGTACAAGGAGGACCTGGGGCCCTTCGAGGAGGACGAGTGGGGGGAGGACGACGGGGAGCGCATCCGCGAGAGCCCCTTCGTGTACCAGATCGGGCTCCCCAGCTTCTTCAAGCTCATCAACTGGACCGTCGCCGGCGGCCAGGACGACGCCCCCGAGGGCGCCTTCGGCCTGCCGGACGAGGACCAGCGCCACCGCTGGAACACCGTGAACGAGACGATGTGGGCCGCCATCGAGTCCACCATCAACCCCACCCTGAACCCCACGTACGACCAAGCGGTGATGCTCTACCTCGTGCCCACGGGGACGGACCTCACCCAGCGGGAGATCGGGGAGGCAGCCATCAACGCCCGGGAGGACTGGAACGAGTGGGCGAAGGCGAACGCGGACTACAAGGTGTTCACGGGGGAGAACCAACCCACCTTCGCGGCGGACCCCCCCGTGGCCAACGCCCACGCCTCGAGCCTGCTCGAGGACGACTTCGCGTTCCTGGGCCCCATCATCCTCTACGTGCTCATCATCGCGCTCTTCCTGGCCTTCCGCAACATCAAGAGCGTGCTCATCGCGGGCTCCACCATGGGCTTGGGTGTCGTCTGGACCTACGGGCTCATGGGGCACCTGGACATCGCCATGAACCCCCTGAACCTCACCGTGCTCCCCCTGATCATGGGGAACGGCGTGGACTACGCCATCCACATGATCAACGAGTTCCTGGAGCACAAGAGCGAGGGGTACACCGACGCCGAGGCCTTCCTCACGGCGGGGAACCGCGCGGGCTTCGCTATGATGATCGCCACCATCACCACCGTGGTGGGCCTCACCGTGATGATGCTGTCCCCCAGCCTCCTCCTGGCGCAACTGGGGCTCCTGGCTGCCGTGGCCATGACGAGCGTTTACCTCCTCACGGTGGCCTTCATCCCCGCCATCCTCACCATGGTGGGGGGCACGGAGGACATGGGCTCCGACTTCCGCCCCAGCAAGGTCATCCCCGCCATGGGGCGCTTCATCCACCGGTTCCGCGGGGTCTTCGCCGCCCTCCTCATCGTGGTGAGCATCCTGAGCTACATGAACCTCGGGGCGCTCACCATCGAGGAGTTCGGGGAGCCCGGGTTGAACTTCCCCGAGGGTGACTGGCTCCGGGAGGAGCACACGTCGAGCCTCCAGACCTTCTACGGCACCGAACCGGGGGAACCCATCTTCAAGACGAACGTCGTCGTGGTCGAGGGCGACGTGGAGGGGTACGACACCCACCGGTACATCGACAACCTCACGCTGAGCCTGGGGGAGCAGTCGAACCAGACGGAGGTCCTGAACATGGACACGAGCCGGGACCTCCCCTTCCTCATCCGCACGTGGCTCAAGGTGAAGGACGGGCCCGAGAGCGTGGCCACCGGGAGCCTCAGCGAGCTCCTGGAGAACCAGGGGTACCGCGACTACAGCGAGTACCCCAAGGACCGCGAGGCCATCCACCGCACCATCGACGAGATCTTCGCCTCACCCCTCTCCACCTTCAGCAGCCTCTTCGTGAACCACCCGGAGAACAACATCACCGTGGTCACCATCGCGGTGAAGACCGGGAGCTTCGACAACGCCGAGATGGCGTGGGATCACACGTGGGAGGCTATCGACCGCGTGGACGGGGAACGACCCTCGGACGTCACCACGGCCTTCGTGGGGAACACCCCCACGAACTACCTCTTCATCCAGGAGGAGCTCCCCTGGCTCACGTACATGAGCTACGCGAGCTTCGCCGTGGTGGTGCTCCTGGTCCTGGCCTTCACGCGGGACCTCAAAGCCACGTTGGCCGTGGGGCTCCTCGTGGGGCTCACGAGCCTCTGGCTCATGGCCATCCTGCCGCTCCTTGGCATCGGCCTCGCCATCACGCTCATGCTGCCGCTGGTCTTCATCTTCAGCATCGGCAGCGACTACGCCGTGCACATGATCTGGAACATCAAGAAGGTGGGGAACGTCGAACGCGTCTACGAAACCGTGGGGAAGGCTATCATGTACAGCGCCATCACGGATATGAGCGCGTTCCTCCTCTTCACGAACATCCCCGGCACGCCCTTCCACGGCATCCGGGACCTCATGGTGCAGAAGGCCATGGTGGCCACCGTCGTCGCCATCGGCATCATCTTCATCGGCACCATCGTCATCACCAGCATCCTCTACGACCCCAGCGACACCGGGGAGGACGCCGCCGCCCACGGGGCCGAGGCCCCCAGCACCCCCGACACGCGGCTCCCCAAGGTCACGGTACGTGCTGAGTGAAGACGGATGCGGCGCGGCGGCGGCCAACCGCCTTAGCGGCCGCCCCCGTGGCGCCACGGGGCTCCCCCGGGTGACGGTGCGGGCGGAGTGGGTACGGCATCCTCTCCCTCCTCCGGCTCCGAACCACCCTCCACGTCACCTATAGGCCTCTATAGGTGGTTCCTGGTTGGCGCAGGGAAGCCTTCAAGCCCCCGCGCCACCATCCTGGACACGGTATGCCCGAGCTATGGGGTCAAGGCGAGGACGACGGGGAGCCGCCGGAGCCACCGGTGCGCGTGGTGCGGTGGCAGGGGGAGGAGGCTCCCACGCGGGAGGAGCTGGAGGAGGACCTGGAGGCGGAGGGGCTCGTGCCGTGGATCACGCGGGACGACGCCGGCACCACCTACGACGAGCACACGCACCCCGACCACGAGGTGCGCGTCCTCGTCACCGGCGCCATGCGCTTCGGCATCGGGGAGCGGGAGGTGCTCCTGGGACCCGGCGACCGCCTCGACATCGCCCCGGAGGTGCCCCACCGCGCGGAGATCCTGGGGGAGGACGGGGCCGTGTACCTCTGCGCCACCCGCAGCGA
>CAZDGP010000103.1:0-5823 GCA_964505085.1 uncultured Thermoplasmatales archaeon | reverse complement strand
GCGCCGGTGCGGGCGAGGGGCGTGGAGCCCGCACCGGCGCGGAGGTACACACGGAGGCGGAGGACGGGCGGCCCGACGTGCAGGACGTCCCCCTCCACGAGGTGCTGGAGAAGGCCAAGGACCACCTGGGTGTGGACCGTCTCCCGGACACCATCAAGGGCGTGCAGGGGCTCCTTAGCCGGACGAAGACGCCGGAGCCCCTGGAGAAGGCCATCCTCCGGGCGAAGCACGACGTCTACACGTTCAAGGACGGCACCGTGCGCTTCGACATGACCGACGTCACGCTCACGCACTTCCGCCCCCGGGAGGTCCACGCCCCCGTGGAGGACCTCCAGGAGCTCGGGTACACCCACGACGTCCACGGGGACCCCCTCACGAGCGCGGAGCAGGTGCTGGAGCTCAAGGTGCAGGACCTCGTGGTGAGCCGCTCCTGCATGGACTACCTGCTGCGCACCGCGAACTACGTGGACGAGCTGCTGGTGCGCTTCTACGGGTTCAAGCCCTTCTACGACGCGGAGAGCATCGACGACCTCATCGGCGAGTACCTCGTGGGTCTCGCCCCCCACACGAGCGGCGGGGTCCTGGGCCGCATCATCGGGTGGACCCCCGCCCTCGGAGGGTACGCGCACCCGTACTTCCACGCGGCGAAGCGCCGGAACTGCGACGGCGACGAGGACGTCGTCATGCTCCTCCTGGACGGGTTGCTGAACTTCAGCCGCGCGTACCTCCCGAGCACCCGCGGCGGCCTCATGGACGCGCCGCTCACGCTCTCCACCCGCATCGACCCGTCGGAGATCGACGGCGAAGCCCACAACGTGGATGTGGGCTGGTCCTACCCGCTGGAGTTCTTCGAAGCCACCGTGGACCATCCGAAGCCCAAGGCGGTGGAGCGCCTCCTGGACATGGTGGACCACCGGTTGGGTGATGCGAGCCAGTACGAGGGCTTCGGCTTCACCCACGACACCCACGACGTGGCCGCCGGTCCCGCGGCGAGCGCGTACAAGACCATCGGGGACATGATGACGAAGATGGAGGCTCAGCTCCAGTTGGGCGTGAAGCTCCGGGGCGTGGACGCGCCGGATGTGGCGGCGCGCGTCATCGGGAGCCACTTCCTTCCGGACCTCATCGGGAACCTGAAGGCCTTCAGCAAGCAGAAGGTGCGGTGCACGAAGTGCAACGCGAAGTTCCGCCGCATCCCCATCCAGGGCCGGTGCCTCAAGTGCGAGACCCCCACCCTCACCATGACGGTGCATGAGGGGAGCGTCACGAAGTACCTCGAGGTGTCGAAGGAGGTGTGCGAGAAGTACGGCGTGAACCCCTACGTGCGCCAACGCATCGAGCACATCGAGGATTCCATCCATTCGCTCTTCCAGAACGACAAGGTCACGAAGGCGAAGTTGAGCGATTTCTTCTAGGGCACAAGGGCCCCGCCACGCCGGGGATCACCGTGGACGGGGCCGACTCCCCGCATCGCGGTTACGGGAGGAGGTCCGTTCCGCTTGCGCTCAAGCACCCCACCGCGACGCCCGCGGGGATCCCCAGGACCTCCCCGGTGTCCCCGCAGCTCTTGGAACCGGCGCTGTTGTAGGCGGAACCTGCTCCGCTCACAGCGATGCAACCTGCGGACACGGAAACGAAGCTGTACCCGCAAGCGTAGTCGCCGGCCGAGTTCGAGGCATCGCCCAGCCCCGCCACCGCCACGCACCCTACACCGCTCTTGCCGCAGGATTGGTCACCGGCGGTGTTGCTCGAGCTCCCGGCACCGCTCACGGCCACGCACCCGGCTGTAGCCGAGCTCCCGCACGCGCCGCTCTGCGCATCGTTCGTGGCGTCCCCGCCACCGCTCGCAGCCACGCACCCGACGGCTCGAGCTCCGCTTCCGCAGCCTCCGGCACGGGTGGCGTGGTTGCTGGCGTCCCCGGCACCGCTCACGGCCACGCACCCAACCGCCGCACCCATGGAGGCATCGCCGCAGGACTCGTACCACGCCATGTTCGAGGCGTTCCCGGTGCCGCTCACGGCCACGCAGCCGGCGGCCACACCGATGATGCCGTACCCGCAGGAGCGGTCCCCCGCGCTGTTGTGGGCATCGCCCGTGCCGCTTGCGGCCACGCAGGGACCGCTGGCCTCGGGGAGGGTGTACGCGTACACGGTGGTGTATGCGTTCGTCTTCCCGCAGCTGTCATCAGCTCCGGTGTTACGTGCGTCCCCCTGCCCGCTCACGGCGATGCAGGGCGTCGTCCCCGTGCAGTCGGTGTTCTCCGCGTCCCCGCCCACGCTGGCAGCGACACCGCTACACTCCGCGCGGCCCTCCACGCTCGCGCACACGACCCCCTCGTCCACGAGCTCCCCAGCGGTGGCGAGGCCGCTGAAGGCGGCGGCGATCAGTACGATGACCATGGGTAAGGTAAGTCCCCGCATGTTCCAAGCCTCCACCGCAGGTTGGTGGGAGGTGCCTTAGGCCTTTCCCCCAGGTTCCAGATGTTGGGTTGGAGCGGGGGTGGGACGCACAGGAACGCGGTGGGACAGGGACGGGAGGCGGGCCCCCGGGGCCCGGTGCCGCAGGGTCACCTGACGCACCCGCGCTCAACAACGCTTAAGACCCGCCCCCCGGGTCGTGCAGGCATGAGCTCCCGCTTCCGCGCGTTCCTCCTCATGCTGGCTCTCACCGTCGTGCCCCTGTCTGGGTGCGTAAGCCCCGCAGGTGACGACGTCCAGACCGAGTCCGTGCCGGACCTCCCGGATCTCGGCGCCCGCATCGACCTCGACGGCACCATGGGCTTCCTGGAGTCCGTGGTGACGCCCGCCGTGCACTTCGGTCACGGCCTCTACGAGCCCACCATCGACGTGAGCGCCAGCGGCGTCATCTACATCAGCTCCCACACCACCGGCGTCGACACCACCGGCGCCCCCGCGTTCTTCAGCACCGACGACGGCGAGACCTGGCAGCAGCTTCCCTTCCTCATGGAGGCTACGGTGCCGGAGCCCGCCCACGGCGGCACGCCCCCGCCAAGCGACGAGATCTTCATCGTCACCGGCGACGACGGGCAAGCCTGGGGCGTGGACATCACCCTCGCCACCTTCCCCGTGAACGGGTGGTGCGACGACGGCGCAACCCACTGCTACCACAACCCCGACGCCTACGACGAGGCGCAGGCGCAGACGACGCGGGTCGACGCCCTCACGGGTGCGGACGACTCCTGCAGCGCCCTGAACCTCAACGACCGCCCCTGGGCCGCCTACGCCAACGACCACCTCCTCATGGTGAACAACCCCGGCGGCGGCCCCGTGCAGGTGGGCGTCCTGCCCGTGCCCCCGGCGGACTACGTGGAGACGTGGAACCCCGTGGAGGGTCCCACGTGGAACCTCTGCGCCGGCGAGGGTAACGGGTGGATCCCCGGCATCCCGGACCTCCGGGACGACGGGTTCTTCGCCGTGCCCCAGGTGCAGGACGACGAGCTCGTGGTCATCACCGGGAACGTGGAGGATGTCCACGACGTGGAGCAGCGCCCCGTCTTCCAGAACACCCACGAGGAGGTCTCCGCCGTGGGCACCTATGGGCAGGTGGTCTTCGACGCCGAGGGCACGATGTTCGTCTCCGCCATGAACAACAGCGCCGACGTGGCCGGTGAAGCCGCCGGCGGCATCCACCTCGCCACGAGCACCGACGATGCCGCGAGCTTCACGGAGCGCACCCTGCGCTTCGACCGCCCCGTGAGCAGCATCTACATCGATGGGAACGACCACGGGGCCGGCGCCATCATCAACTGGGGTCTCGTGGACGAGGAGGGCGGCCCCACGGACTGGTACCTTGCGCACCTCGTCATGGGTCCCGACGGCACCCCCGTGGTCCGCAACGCGACGCTGGCGGTGGACGACGGCCCGCCGGCCTCCCGCCACATCCAGGGCGCCGCCCTGGGCCCCGATGGCCGCGCGTACATGGTCATGTCGGAGGTCACCGCCAACGACGCGGTGGAGCGCACGAGCCACGCGGGCACCACGCCCCTCACCGTGGTCGTGCAGACCGAGGGCCCCACGCTCCCCGTGGACCCGCTCGCTCTCGTCGACGGGTGAACGGCCCCACGTGGAGCTCGCGGTGGTGGATGGGAGGGAGAAGGGACGCATGGGTCCCCGGGCGGGGGGTTGAGGGAGGTTGGTTGCCATGACGGCCCGGGGGCCCGATGCGGCAGGTCGGATGCCCGTGCGCACCCCCATCCGGTGGGGTCCGGTGTGCATCCCGGTCTGCACGATGGGGTAGGGGGAGGCACCTCCTAGCTCTTCCGGAAGCTCCCCCGACGCTTCCACCACAGCCCATGCTTCCGCTGGGACCGACCCCACCCCGCGGTCGGGGCCACTTGGCCCGAGGCTTGATGCATGCCGAGCTCCCTCCGGGCATCGTGGCCGGATCCAACCAGAGCCTGGTGGTGGTGCTGGCGGCGATGTTCGCCAACGCCGCCATCGCCGTGCTGAAGTTCGTGGGGTACCTCCTGACGGGAAGCCCCAGCATGCTGAGCGAGACGTACCACAGCGTGAGCGACACCGGGAACCAGGTGCTCCTCCTCGTGGGGCTCCAGTTCAGCAAGCGCGAACCCACGCGCCAGCACCCCTTCGGCTGGGGGAAGAGCGAGTTCTTCTACGGGTTCGTCGTGAGCATGATCCTCTTCCTCCTCGCCGGGTGGGAGAGCCTGCGGGAGGGCTGGCGCGAGTACCAGGAGGTGCAGGCCGGGCACAACGTCAACGTCGGGTACGGGAGCGCGGAGATCCTGGGCACGGAGGTGAGCGGCGTCGCCATCGCCTACGCCATCCTCGGCGCTGCCTTCCTCTTCGAGCTCTACGCCCTCAGCAAGGCCACGAGGGGCATGCGCGTGAGCATGAAGCGCGGCCGGTACGCGAACCTGTGGGAGACCTTCCGCAAGACGAAGGCCGCCACCATCCTCACGGCCTTCACCGAGGACATCCTCGCTCTCGTGGGCCTCGTGGTGGCAGGTACCGGCCTCGGCCTGGCCGTGCTCACCGGCAACCCCATCTACGACGCCATCGCCGCCATGGTCATCGGAGCCATGCTCATGGCGTTCGCGGTGATCCTGGCGTGGGAGCAGAAGCGCCTCCTGGTGGGGGAGGCTATGGAGGCCTGGCAGGAGAACGCCATCCAGGACATCATCCTGGAGCAGGCGCCGGTGGCCCACGTGGACAACATCCGGAGCGTCCACTTCGGGCCGGAGCGCGTGGTCTTCGGCGCCGACGTGATCTTCCGCCCCGGTGTCTCGGCGCAGGAGGCGAGCACCGTGGTGGACGAGGTGGAGGCGACCATCAGGGAGCGATTCCCCCAGGTGGCCACCATCTACCTGGAGCCCGAGCTCCCCCCCGCAAGCGGTCGCGACCGGTGATCTCCCGGGCCCTGGTTCACGTGAAGTCGTCGAGGCGCGTTGCCCCGCCGGCCCGCGGTCCCGGTGCGGGCTCCGGCTCCGGTTCGCGGGAGGGCTCGGCCGCGGGTTCCTCCACCGTCGGCTCTTCTTCGGGTACTGGGGTATCCAAGGGGCCCTCGATGGCGTGGGGGCTCGCCAACCCCACGCCCTCCAAACCCTCCTCGGCGCAGGAGGGGTGGAGCACGAACCGGGTGCCGTTCAAGCGACGCACCACACGCTCGTCCCGCAGATCGTAACCGCAGAGCACGCAGGAGGAGAGGTCCGTGAGGGGGTCGGTGTCGCTCACGCATCCAACAGCTCGTTGGGTCCTCATGAAGCTATGGCTGCGTCGGCGAGATCGTGGTTGTGAGCCGGAGCGAAGCGTAGGCCACCGCGGTTGAGGCTGGGCGAAGCCCAG
>CAZDGP010000102.1:3846-5959 GCA_964505085.1 uncultured Thermoplasmatales archaeon | reverse complement strand
AGCGCCTCCACCACCGCGTACGTGACGTGGACGTTCCCGTGGCGGCCGGTGCCGAGGTCCACGTCGGGCTTGTTCTCCCCGTGGAAGTCGCTCCCCCCCGTCACCACGAGGTCCCTCTCCTCCGCGAGCTCCCGGTACCGGGCGCGGTCCGCCACATCCTGCTTGCTGTGGGCCACCTCGAGGCCGTCGAGGCCCGCGCCCACGAGGTCGTCCAGCATCTTCGGGAGGGCGTCCTGGTCCTCCACGGTGACGGGGTGGGCCATGACGGCGACGCCGCCGGCCCCGTGGAGGAGCCGGATGGCCTCGTGAGCGTGGAGGCGCTTCTTCGGCAGGTACGCCCTCGCGCCGGCGCCCAGGTACTCGTCGAAGGCCTCCTGGATGGTCCCCACCTCGCCCTTGTCCACGAGGACCTTCGCCATGTGGGGGCGGCCCACGAGGTCCCCCGCTGCCTCCGCCTCCACGTCCGCCATGGTGACGTCGATGCCGAGGTCCTGGAGCTTCGCGATGATGCGGGGGTTGCGCTGGGCACGGTACTCCTGCACCTCGCGCACGGCCTCCTGGAGACCGTCGTGGGAGGGGTCGAAGAGGTACCCCAGGAGGTGGAAGCTCCCCACCTCGTGGTCCACGCTGAACTCGATCCCCGGCAAGACCTCCACCCCGAGCTCCTCACCCGCCTTGGCCGCGGGCTCGAGGCCGCCGACGTGGTCGTGGTCGGTGACGGCGAGGGCGGCAAGGCCCCGAGCCTGCGCGAGCTCCACGAGCTCCCGGGGCGTCAGGGTCCCGTCGCTCGTGGTGGTGTGGGAATGAAGGTCCACGGGGGCGGTGCGGGGCGGCATCGGGCCGGGGAGGGCGGGAGGAGGGGAAAAGCGTTGCGGCCAGGCGGTTCGATGCTGTTGCCGGGAACAGGAAACCTATTAGTACGGACCGTGGGTTCCTTGCAGGAACCGCCTCCGCACCGTCGGTGGCACCACGTGGATACCATGGATCGAGATCGTTTCGTCTTCACCTCGGAGAGCGTGACGGAGGGTCACCCGGACAAGATCGCGGACCAGGTGAGCGACGGCGTCCTGGACGCCATCCTCGCTGACGATCCGCCGGCTCGCGTCGCGTGCGAGACCCTCACCACCACGGGCATGGTCTTCGTCACGGGGGAGATCACCACGGACACGTGGGTGGACGTGCAGGAGATCGCCCGGGACACCCTGGAGCGCATCGGGTACACCGACGCCGCCTACGGCATCGACGCGGAGACCTGCGCGGTGGTGAGCGCCCTCAACGAGCAAAGCGGCGACATCGCGTTGGGCGTGGACCGCTCGGGTGCGGGGGACCAGGGCCTCATGTTCGGGTACGCGGTGGACGAGACGCCGGAGCTCATGCCGCTCCCCATCACGTTGAGCCATCGCCTGGCCCGGCGGTTGGCGGAGGTGCGTCGTGACGGCACCGTGGGTGGACTCCGGCCCGATGGCAAGAGCCAGGTGAGCATCGAGTACGAGGACGGGGTGGCGCAACGGGCAAGCGCCGTGGTCCTCGCGGCGCAGCACGACCCCGACGTGGACCCGGAGGACCTCGAGGAGGCGCTCCGGGAGCACGTGGTGCGGGACGTGGTGCCGGCGGAGCTCCTGGACGAGGAGACGGAGCACTTCATCAACCAGACGGGGCGCTTCGTGAAGGGCGGCCCCTACGCGGACGCGGGCCTCACGGGGCGGAAGATCATCGTGGACACCTACGGCGGCAGCGCACCCCACGGGGGTGGTGCCTTCAGCGGGAAGGACCCCACGAAGGTGGACCGGTCCGCAAGCTACGCCTCCCGGTGGGCGGCGAAGAACGTGGTGGCGGCGGGTCTCGCGAGCCGGTGCCAGATCCAGCTCGCGTACAGCATCGGGCACACGGAACCCGTGAGCGTCCACGTGACGACGCAGGGCACGAACACGGTGCCGGAGGCGGAGATCGCGCGGGCGGTGCGGGAGGTCTTCGACTTCACGCCCGCGGGCATCATCGAGACCCTGGACCTGCAGCGGCCCCTCTACCAACCGGTGGCGGCCTACGGGCACTTCGGTCGCCCGGACCTGGACCTCCCGTGGGAGCGCACCGACCGCGTGGACGAGCTGCAGGC
>CAZDGP010000102.1:0-3746 GCA_964505085.1 uncultured Thermoplasmatales archaeon | reverse complement strand
CCGCGGCGCCACGGAAGCTTTTAACGCGAGGGATGCCATGGGCTCCTGACCACCCATGCCTCCCGAGCACAAGGTGAAGGACCTGGAGCTGGCGGACGAGGGACGGCGCCGCATCGACTGGGCGGCCGACCACATGCCCGTGCTCCGGGGTATCCGTGAGGACTTCGAGGAGCACCGCCCCCTTGAGGGCATCACCGTGGGGGCGTGCCTCCACGTGACGAAGGAGACCGCGAACCTCGTGCGCACCCTCCAGGCGGGAGGGGCCACCGTGGCCATCTGCGGTTCCAACCCGTTGAGCACGCAGGATGACGTGGCCGCCGCCCTGGCGGAGGAGGGCGTGCACGTGTACGCGTGGCACGGTCTCGACCACGATGCGTACTACGAGTGCGTGAACTGGGTGCTGGACCACGAGGTCGCCATCACCATGGACGATGGCGGCGACCTCGTGAGCACCCTCCACAAGGACCGCCGCGAGCACCTCACGAAGGTCATCGCGGGCACGGAGGAGACCACCACCGGCGTCCACCGCTTCCGCGCCATGGCCGACGATGGGGTGCTCGAGTACCCCGTGGTGGCCGTGAACGACGCGAAGACGAAGCACCTCTTCGACAACCGCTACGGCACGGGGCAGTCCACGCTCGATGGCATCCTCCGCGCCACCAGCGTCCTCCTCGCGGGGAAGGTCTTCGTGGTGGGCGGGTACGGGTGGTGCGGTCGCGGCATCGCCATGCGCGCCGAGGGCATGGGCGCCCGCGTCATCGTCACCGAGGTGGATCCCGTGCGCGCCCTGGAGGCGGCCATGGACGGCTTCGAGGTGAAGCCCATGGTGGATGCCGCGGCGGAGGCGGACCTCGTCGTCACGAGCACCGGGAACAAGCACGTGGTGGGGAAGGATGTCCTAGCGAACCTGAAGGATGGCGCCATCATCGCCAACGCGGGGCACTTCGACAACGAGATCGACCTTCCCGCCCTGGAGGAGATGGCGAAGGAGACGACGCGCGTGCGTCCCCACGTGGACCGCTACGACCTCGGCGATGGGCGCCGCGTCTACGTCCTGGGTGAGGGGCGTCTCGTGAACCTGGCGGCGGCCGAGGGGCATCCGCCGGAGGTCATGGACATGAGCTTCGCGAACCAGGCGCTGAGCACGCGGTGGCTCCTGGAGCACGGGGCCGACCTGGACCCGCAGGTGCTCACGGTGCCCCGGGCGCTCGACGAGGAGGTGGCGGAGCGGAAGCTCGCGGGCATGGGCCTCGCCATCGACACCCTCACGGAGGCTCAGGAGAGCTACATGGGGTCCTGGACGGAGGGCACGTAGTCATGGCTGAGGCGGGCTCGCGCGTGGCGGTCGTTGGCGGCGGGTACGTGGGCATCACCACGGCCGCGAGCCTGGCCCGCCTGGGTCACGACGTCACCATCGTGGACATCGACCCCGAGCAGGTGGCCACCCTCCAGGAGGGGAAGGTGCCCATCCACGAGCCGGGTCTCCCGGAGCTCGTGGAGGAGGTTCACGGGGCGGGGCGTTTCCACGCTACCACCGACCACGGCGAGGCCCTGGCGGGCGCGGACGTCGTCTTCATCTGCGTGAACACGCCAAGCCGCGAGGATGGCAGCATCGACCTCTCCTACGTGGAGGCGGCGGTGCGGGACGTGGGGAAGGCCCTGCCCGAGGCGTTGGAGTACCCTGTGATCGTGGTGAAGTCCACGGTGGTGCCGGGGACCACGCGGGACGTGGTGCAACCGGCCTTGGAGGAGGCGAGCGGACGCCGTGTGGGGGAGGACCTGGGCCTCGCCATGAACCCCGAGTTCCTGCGGGAGGGCTCGGCGGTGGAGGATGCGAGGCATCCGGACCGCATCGTGGTGGGAAGCGACGACCCGCGGAGCCTCGACATCGTCATGGGGTTGTACGCGGCCGTGGACACACGGAGGGTCCGCGTGGACCCGCCTACGGCGGAGATGGTGAAGTACGCGGCCAACGCCTTCCTCGCCACGAAGATCACCTTCGCCAACGAGATGGCGAACGTGGCGGAGAAGGTGGGGACGGACGTCTACGACGTCATGGACGCCATGGCCCTGGACCACCGCATCGAGCGCGCGTTCCTGAACGCTGGCGCCGGCTTCGGAGGGTCCTGCTTCCCCAAGGACGTGCGGGCGCTCCGGGCGCTGGCGGAGGACGTGGGGGTGCCCTCGGGCATCCTCGATGCCGTGGTCGTGAACGAGGACGAGCAACCGCGTCAGGTCCTCCGCATCCTCCGGGAGGCCCTGCTGGAGCATGGCAGGCTCGAGGCCGACGAGGGAGACCGAGAGGGTGGCGAGGGCGCGCAGGATGCCGGCGTCGGGGGGGAGGACGTCCTGGAGGGTGAGCGCGTGGCGCTCCTGGGCTTGAGCTTCAAGCCGGGCACCGATGATGTGCGCAAGACCCGGGCGGAGGTCATCTACCGGGAGCTCGTGGCGGCGGGGGCGGACGTGGTGACGTACGACCCGGCGGCCATGGGGAACTTCCAGGAGCTCGTGGGTGAGCCCGTGGAGCAGGCGGGGAGCGCCCTGGAGGCGTTGGAGGATGCGGGTGCTCTGGTGGTGCAGACGGCGTGGCCGGAGTTCGGGGAGATCACGCCGGAGGACCTGACGGAGCGGATGGCCCGCCCCCTCGTGGTGGATGGTCGACGCACCTTCGACCCCGAGGCCATGTGGCGGGCGGGGGTGGACTACCGGGCCATCGGGCTGGGTGGTCCTCGGGGCCCTCGGGACCCCGATGGGTGACCGTGCCACCCGGCCTCTCGTGGGCCCGTTCCCAGGGGTGGGGCACCGGTGCGATGGCGGTGCCCCGGTGGGGCGTTGCGGACCTCCGCGAAGGGTTAAACCGGGCCCCTGTCCCGGGGTATAAGGTTGGCGAAAGATTCAAATATAGGGAAACGGTTAAATAGGGCGTCCGTCGCGGATAGGAGCTTCTCAGCATGGGTGATGCGCGCAGGAACCTCGGGACCGTCGTCGACCTCGGTCACGACGGGAGCCTCGTGGTGAAATCCCCTCCGCGCTCCAAGGAAGGAAGCCCCCGTCCCCCCCTGGGCAACCCGGTGGTGGACCCCCAGAACCGGAACGTCGGCAAGGTACGCGAGGTCGTGGGACCCGTACGGTCCCCCTGGTTCCTCGTGGAGCCGAACCGACCCGGTGACGCCCACCGCCTCCTCGGTAAGGAGGTCTTCGCGGGTTCCAGGGGACGCGGTAAGCGCGGCGGCACCAGGTGACAAAATGCCGGAAGACGCCCCCGACGGCGACGAGCCTCAGATCGAGGAGGTCAACGAGTGCCCGGAGTGCAGCTCCAAGCACCTCGCACGGGATTACGAGCGCGGCGAGCTCGTGTGCGAGTCCTGCGGCCTCGTCCTCGACGAGCATTTCATCGACCAGGGTCCCGAGTGGCGGGCCTTCGACCACGAACAACGGGAGAAGCGCGCGCGAGTGGGCGCCCCCATGACGTACACCATCCACGACAAGGGTCTCAGCACGGAGATCGGGTGGCGCAACAAGGACTCCTACGGGAAGAACATCCCCACGAAGAGCCGCGCGCAGCTCTACCGGCTCAGGAAGTGGCAGCGCCGCATCCGCGTGAGCAACGCCACGGAGCGGAACCTCGCCTTCGCATTGAGCGAGCTGGACCGCATGGCGAGCCGCATGGGTCTCCCCCGCAACGTGCGGGAGACAGCAGCCATGATTTACCGCCGCGCGGTGCAGAAGAACCTCATCCGCGGCCG
>CAZDGP010000101.1:0-6034 GCA_964505085.1 uncultured Thermoplasmatales archaeon | reverse complement strand
GGACCGTGGTCGCGACTCACCCCTCTATCTCCGCGACCACGGTGTCGGCGGCCAGCCGCAGGCGGGCGGCGGGACCGTGGTCGCGACTCACCCCTCTATCTCCGCGACCACGGTGTCGGCGGCCAGGTCCCCGATGCGTTGGTTCATCTCGGCGAAGTGCACGAGGGCGGCGTCCAGGAGCATGAAGACCTGGCCGATGCCGGGGGCGACCCAGAGGAAGCGGAGGAGGGTGCGGGTGAAGGCGTCGAAGACGCTGATGGGTTCCCCGTCGATGTGGACGACGTGGAGGCGGAGGAGGCGCTTGCCCACGGTGGTGCCGGTGAGGCCCTCGGCGAGGGTCCAGTAGAGGAGGCCCAGAGGGAGCTCGAGGAGGACCACGAGGAGGGTGAAGGTGCGGACGGTGCCGGAGGTGGGTTGGAGGCCCAGCGTGAGGACGAGGATGGCCACGATCCAGGAGAGGAAGGCCACGATCACGAGGTCCACGAGGAGGGCGAGGCCCCGCGGGACGAGGCCGGCGGTGACGGGGACGTCCCTGTGGAAGGTGTACCGGGAGGGCTCGGATGCGCGGGTGGCGGTGGTCCCGTCCGGCCCGGTGCTCGTGGCGTTGGCGTTCATCTAGATGGGCTCCAGGCGCGAGGGTTGACCGGTGGCGGGTGCCAGGGAGGATACCAGGAGCTTCGCCGCCTGGTTCGCGCGGCCGGCCTCCACGCGGGTGGGGGTGGTGGCTTTGTGGGTGCGGTAGCTTCGGGCGAGGGTGCGGAGGTCCGTGAGGAGGTCGGGGGTGGCGTGGCCGTTCTGCGTGATGCGTTCCAGGAGCGGGGGGTCGCCGCTCTTGAGCACGGTGTCCACGGCGAGGAAGCTCATGCGGAGGCTCGTGGCGTGGTCGCCCTCGTGGAGGGCGAGGTTGCTGAGGGCGATGGCGGCGAGGCTGCGCTCCCGGGCGTTGGGGTCCGGGAGGGCCTTGTACGCGCCCCAGAGGCTCCGGTTCTCCAGGATGCTCACGCCGCGTCCGGGGTACACGATGGGGGGTTCGGGGGCGCGGCGCACGGTGACGGCGACGATGGCGAGGTCGAAGGCCATGGCGAGGGCGCCGGCGAGGAAGACCATGTCGAAGACGCCGGCGCCGCCGATGCTCACGACGAGCCCGGGGGTGTCGGGGTTGGCGAAGTGCGCGGCGATGGTGGGGAGGCGCACGATGTCGGCGCCCAGGAGGGCGCCGAGGCTTCCGGTGGTGTAGGCCACGGGGACGCTGGTGAGGGGGTCGCGGTAGCTCACGAGGAGGGCGTACCCGAGGGCGGCGATGCTGGGGAGGAAGAACCAGGGGAAGGTGGCGATGACGCCGTAGCGTGGGTCGAAGCTCGTGATGGCGTAGGCGATGGCGGCGACGAAGACCACGCCGACGGTGGTGCGGCCCAGGGGGAGCTTGTCCTTCTTCCACCAGAGGCCCGCCAGGACCACGGGCACGAGGGCGCCGCCCACGTTCACGGCGAGGAAGCTCTCGCCCAGGGGCGCCAGGGGGACGTTGATGGCCCACCCGGCGATGCTGCCGAGGGTGAGCACCGCCACCTCCCGCTGGGTGAAGGCGAGGCGCTGGAAGACGTCGGCGCGGCGGCGGAAGAGGAGGTAGATGAAGAGGAGGCTCAGGAAGGCCATGAGGAAGGGCCAGGGCACCTGCTCCAGGGCGCCCACGAACCCCTCCAGGGCGGCGGTGATCTCCGGGAGTCCCGAGGCCATCGGTCCGCCATGGCCACCGGGGGTCTTGAAGCCTGCCCTGGACCGCCGGACCAGGGCGGGTGGATCGCGGCGGCTGGCCCGGGGGGAAACTACGTAAGCGGCGAGGCGGTTGCGGGGCCGTGCCCACCACGCGTTCCTGGGTCTTCGAGACCACGGCACCCCTGGACGAGTTCCTGCGCCGGTTCCGGCGGGTTCTCATGGAGCGGGACCTGGGGTTGGACGAGGCGAAGGCTCACGACCTGGCGGTGCGTCGGGGCCGGGACCGGGCCTTCGTCACGGTCTCGTACGCGGAGGAGGGTGTGCGGTTGAACGCCGTCGTCCGCGGCGCGTGGTTGGGGGATGAGGAGGGGCTCGTGGAGGCGTTGGTGGCGGCGGGGCGGAGCGTGCAGGCGGAGCTTCTCCTGGAGCATCGGAACCGTTAACAGGCTATCGGGGCTTGGTCGGCTCCATGCTGGAGTGCCCCGCGTGCGGCGGTGACGTGCCGGAGGTTCACGGTGCAGGGGAGCAGGTGTGCCCCCACTGCGGGCACCGCTTGGGCTCCGCCGGGGAGCCCGCGGAGGATGCCCGCCGCGAACCCCGGGCATCATCGTCGACGGCTGGCGCAGGCGACGGGGAGGGGGATGGGAGCGTGAGCGCGGTGCAGGTGCTGCGGCGGACCCTGGCGTTGTGGCGGGGGAAGCTCGGGACCGTGCTGGCGTACTGGTTCCCGGTGGCGGCCGTGACGGTGCTGGTGCGTGTGGCCATGGAGCGGTTGCACGGGCCGGAGCTTGCCCGCTACGAGGCGGAGGTGACGCGGTTCCTCGCGGGGGGTTCGTGGGACCCGGACGTTCTCGTGAGCACGGGCAGCGTCTTCCTCCCGTACGCGGTGCTCATCGGGGTGCTCTACGCGCTCTTCTTCGCGGGGATCTTCGCTCTGGTGGAGAGCTACGTGTGGGGTGAGGAGGTGCGGGCGGGCCGGGGGTTCCGCAGCATCCTGGCGAACCTCCCAGCGATCCTTGGGGTGGTGCTCGTGGTCTGGCTCGCGTTCACGGTGGGGTTGCTCCTGCTGGTGCTGCCGGCGCTCGTGGCGATGCATTACCTCCTGGTGTCGATCCCGGCGGCCGCCGGGGGCGAGGGCGTGGGGGGGTCGCTCCGGGAGAGCGTCCGCGTCATGTCCAAGTCCGGGGGTGTGGGGTTCGTCCTCGTCCTCGGGGGGTTGTGGTTGGTGGCGGAGATGGTGAGCGCCACCGCCGCGGCCCTGGTGGTGTCCGCCCTGGGCTTGGGTGTGGAGGCTCTCCTGGTGACGGTGGCGAGCGGGCTCGTGGAGTGGGTGGTGGACCCGTTGCTGCCGATCTTCGTCTCCATGTACTACCTCGAGGCGCGGTCCGCGGCGCAGCACCGGAGCGCCGGCGCGGGGTCCGCGAGCGTGCCACCGCCCACGCGTCGGGAGGAGGGATCGGGGTTCCGCATGGCGCGGTGCAGCGAGTGCGGCACCTACGGGCCGTCGGAGGGGACGTCCTTCACGTGCCCAAGCTGCGGGCACCGCATGCCCCTCGACGATGAGAGCTCCCCCGGTTAGCCCAGGGGGATGGCGAGGGCCCCGGGAAGGTTGCCGCCGCCGGAGGACGGGGCGGGGCCGGGGTCGGAGGGTGCGTCGGCGGGTCCCACGCGCTCCACGGTGTGGAGCTGGAGGAGCACGCGGCCGGCGCCGGCGCCGGTGTGATGGAGCTCCCAGGTTCCGTCCGCCGCGGGCACCGTTGCTTCGTCGGTGGCGGTGCCGGAGGCCGTGGATCGGGCGTGCAGCACCTCCTCACCCTGCGGGTTCAGGAAGCGGGCGTCCAGGAGGCCCGCGTCCCCGCGCACGACGAGGGTGGCGGCGATGCGTTCACCCTGCTCGATGGGGACCTCCGTGGTGCCGGGGAGGTCGGTGGGGTAGGTGACCTCCACGGTGCGGAGGGGTTCCCGCACGTAGTACCCCTTGCTGTAGTCCCGGCCGTGGTCCACGAGCTCGGCCTCCAGGAGCACGTCCCGGGTGCCGGGGTCCCTGAGGAGGAAGCTCGTCATCCACCCGGCGGTGGGGCTGTACGTGTACCGTGAGAGGAGGGCGCCGTAGGTGGTGGCCTCCAGCTCGTACCCATCGTCGGTGGACCCGTCGGGGAGGCTCACGCTGGTGGCTTCCACGGTGGTGTGGACGTTGTGCCCGTAGAGCTCCTGGTCCCAGGAGCGCCCGTCCTGGAGGGGGAACTCGAACATGCGCCAGGTCTGGTCCCCGATGCGGGGGTGGAGGTCGGGGCTCATGTTCCCGTGGAAGGGGAGGCCGAAGAACCCGCGGCTGGCGTTGTTCCCCAGGCGGTACCCGTCGGCGTGGGCGTCGTCCACCACGAGGGCCATCTCCAGCGTGGTGTTCCCGAGGATCGTGACGCGGTAGGCCCACCAGTCGCCCTCCCCCCAGCGGGGTTGCTCCGCCGCGGAGGTGCCCTGGAGGCCGGTGCTGCTCCATGAGCCCTCGGGTACGGGCACCACGCAACCTGCAAGCAGGCTCGTGGTCACGAGGGCGAGGGCGATGGACAGGGCCGTGGCTGGGGCTGGGGCAGGTTCGGTTGGCACGGTTCCCCCTCTCCGGTGGGACGGGTGGGCGCTCTCCAGCGCTTCCGTGCTAACGTCTCGCACGTTGGCCTTAAAGCTTCCGACACGGCCAAGGGTGAGTTTCGGGGGTCTGGACACCGCAACCGTGAAGCCCCGCACACCCCATGGGGCCCCATGCGCGTAACGGTCTGCACCCTGCCGGAGGACCCGGACGCCTGGGGGAGCGCGTGGGACCACCTGGTGGAGCACGTGGGGGCGGGGGGGAGCGACCTCGTGGTGCTTCCGGAGCTCCCAGCCTGCCCCTGGTTCGCTGTAGGCGGCTTCGATGCTAAGGTGTGGGATGAGGCGGTGGAGGCCCACGAGGCCCTCGCGAAGCGCATCCCCGACCTCGCACCAGCCGCAGCGGTGTGGACGCGCCCCCTGCAGGAGGGAGACCAGCGGTTCAACGAGGCGGTGGCGTGGACCCCCGACGGCGAAGGCACGTTGCGACCCCTCCACCGGAAGGTCCTCATGCCCGACGAGCCCGGGTGGCGCGAGACCGCGTGGTTCCACCCCGGGGATGGCTTCCGCGTCCACGAGGTGGCGGGTGCCCGCGTGGGTGTGCAGGTGTGCACCGACGTCATGTTCCCCGAGCACGCCCGGGCGCTCGGCGGGGAGGGCGCGCACCTCGTGGCGGTGCCCCGGGCGGCGGAGGCGGCGCCCCGGTGGGAGGTGGCGGTGCGCATGGCCGCCGTGTCAAGCGGCGCCTACGTGGCCTCCAGCAACCACATGGGCCCCATGCATCGGGACCCGCGCTTCACCTTCGGCGGCCCGGGGTTGGTGGCGGACCCCGAGGGTCGGGTGGTGGCGCGCACGACCCCCAAGGTGCCCTTCGCCACGGCGGAGGTGGACCTGGGGTTCGCGATGGATGCGAAGCGCACGTACCCGCGGTACGTGGAGGAACGGTAGGGCCTACGCGGGGTCCGCGGGTTGCTCCGGCGGGTCCCGGGGTGCGTCGATGCTCACGACCTCGCTGGGGTCCGCATCCACGTCCACGCCCTCGTCGGGGTCCGCGTTAACCTCGTCGGCGTCCTCGTAGTTGTCCAGCGTGCGGTTCCCGCGACCATCGTCCCGGGGCAGGGGGATGCCCACCTTCTCGGCGAGCTGTCGCCGGATCTCCTCCGGGTCC
The DNA here is from genome assembly GCA_964505085.1 of uncultured Thermoplasmatales archaeon. GTDB lineage: Archaea > Thermoplasmatota > SW-10-69-26 > JACQPN01 > CAZDGP01 > CAZDGP01. The sequence continues at coordinate 567 of CAZDGP010000101.1, read as the reverse complement.
GTGGTGGAGAGACCGAAGTACTCGGGGAACTTCTCCGTGGTGGAGAGGAGGTAGCTTCGCTCGTGGCGGCGCTTCCTCAGGAGGCCGAGGTCCTTGAGCTCCCGCACGTGGTCGTACACCTTGCTCCCCACCATGTCCTGGAGGTCGGACTGGAGGATCGGTTGGTGGTACGCGATGAGAGCCAGGGTCTTGAGGGTCTTCTCCGGCACCTCCATGGGTGCCAGGGTGCGCACGTCCTCGGCGTAGGTGGTGCGCACCTGCATGGTCCACTTCTCGCCGGCGGGCTCCACCTCCAACGCGGTGCCCCGGGACCTGTAGTCCTCCTGGAGGTGCTGGAGCGCGGAGCGGACCTGGTCCCGGTCGTACCCTGTGGTGTCGCTGAGGCTCGCCACATCCACGGGGCGTCCGGCGCTGAAGAGCGCGGCCTCCACGGCCTGGACGGCGGAGCGCGTCTCGAGCTCCTGCTCACCCATCCGTCGTCACCTCGGTTGCGTCCGGGGTCGCGTCGTCCGCCTCGGACGGCGCCGGGCTCCCCTCCGCCGCTTCCACCGACGTCGGCGTCGCCTC
>CAZDGP010000100.1:0-6062 GCA_964505085.1 uncultured Thermoplasmatales archaeon | reverse complement strand
GAGCGTAACCGCAACGCCCCGCTCCAGGGGGAAGTTCAGCTCTCGCGTGCGGCCATGGCGTCCTGGACGCGTTGTTCCACGGCTTGGTTCACGAGCTTGCGCACGTCGTGGTTGGCCTGGTACCAGCGGGGGTCGTCGTTGGGGTCGTGACCTTGGCGGAGGTGGTCGAGGAGGGTGGGTGCGTCCTCGTGGGGTTCGTTGCAGAGGGGGCAACGGTGGGGCATGGACAACAGAGGACGAGGGGCTCATGGTTGATATTTGCTTGGGTTTGCGGCGTCGTGGGATCTGCGTCCGTTCGAACCGGTCCTGAGGGCGGTCCGTCCACAGTTAGGAAGCGAACCAGCGTGGGTCCCGGCGCTCTACCTCGTCCAACCCGTCGAGGTCCTCGTCCATGGTGAGCACGTACTCGATGCCGCCCCGCTCGCACCCGGCCACGATGGTTGCGTCCGTGAAGGAGAGCGGCTTCTCAGCGTACTTGCGCCGGATCTCGATGGCCCGGTGGAACAGGTGCGTGTCCATGAAGCGCAGATCGACGGCCTTGGGGAAGCCCCCGCGGCCCAGGATCCGGTCGCCGATGCGTTGGGACTCCCGGATGCGGTGCTCCGGGGGGAACGGCTTCCTGCGACGCGTCCACGTGACGGCCTCCGCGTAGACGAGGCTGCTCGTCACAGGCTGCCCCCACTCGTGCTGGAGCACGCGCGGCATGATCTCCCGCACGGCCTCCCCGGCGGTGCCGGTTCGGAAGTGGTCAGCGAGGAAGACGTTCGTGTCGAGGAAGATCATGGGTCGTCAACGTCCCCGTACACCACATCGTCCACGTCCTCCCCTTCGAGGTTAGCTTGGAGGTCGGAGCGTCCGTCCACGAAGGTCTGGAGTTCCTCCTCCGAGAGGGGGTGCACCTGGTGGGTTCCGTGGGCGGCGTGCAGGCGCTCCACCTCCCGCTCGATCGCGCGGCGCAGCACCACGTCCCAGGGAACCTCGGGGTGAGCTTCCATCTCCTCGCGGAGGTGGTCGGGAACGGGAACCCGGATATCGGCCATCATCCTCCCTATGCGTGCTCCGGGAACGTAAGTGCTTTCTCCACCCGCGTGCAACGCGGCCCCCGGCTGAAGAGGCCCCCGTTCGATGTCCTCGGATACACCTTTTCCCGAGGGGAAGCCACCCTCGACCGAGCACCGGTGTTACCACAAGAACTATCTTTGTAGCCACACAAAGGTGGGGTGATGGCGAGCGAGGAGAACCGCAGCGTCACCAAGCGCGTGCGCCTCACCCCCACCGAGGCGGAGACCCTGGAGGAGCTGGCGGAGCTCCAGGGCACGAGCCAGTCGGAGGTCCTGCGGGAGGGCCTCCGCATGCAGGAGCGCATCCGCAAACGCCAGGCGAACGTGCACAAGCTCATCGAGCTCGCGGAGGGCCTTGACGAGTACGAGAAGATCCCGTGGGAGATGAGGTACTAGATGCGGATCGTGCTCGACACGAACGTCTTCTTCCACCCGCCGGCGCTGGACCAGATCGGTGGGATCCCCCACGACGCGGTGGTCCCTGCGGTGGCGTACGCGGAGCGCGTGCGCCAGCTCGCGAGGCGGGGCGTCACCGTGGAGGAGTTCGACGCGTACCTCCGGGGGAACGACCTCGTGGTGGAGCCCCTGGGGCCGGAGGAGGCGAGCCGGCACCCTCCACGCATCCACGACGACGCGGTGTGGGCCCGGGTTGCCCGCGATGCGCTCATCGCTGGCCACGTCCGCGATGGGGACGTGCTCTGGACCGCGAACGTGCGGGACTTCCTCGACGTGGGCGTGCCGGAGGCGCAGGTGGTGGACATCGCGCAGATGCCTCCGGGGTGAACCGGGGGACTTCAACGACGTATCGAACTTCAAGCAGGGTATCCAAACTCCTTATCCCCCAACACCCCCAGGCCTCGACGGTGCCAAGGATGTTGGACCAAGCCCCCCGTCGGCCCATCGCCCTGTTCCTGGGCGTGCTCGTACTGCTCTCGACCGCCGCTGCCCTCGTGCTCCCGGACGGGGCGCGGGGTGAGAACTTCCAGACCGTGGGCACGCTTGGAACCGACGCGGAGGCCCACGCCGTCACCCTCCACGATGGTGAGCGCGCCCGCTTCCAGTTGCAACCGGAGGCGGGGGAGGCGACGCCGACGCTTCGCTTCGCGTTGTACGATCCCCTGGACCGGCACTTCTCGAGCTTCGAGCTCGAGGGCATGGGGGACCACGTGGAGGTCCTCGTGGATCAACCCGGTGACTGGGTGGTGGTCGTGGTCTCCCAGCGGAACGCGAACCTCGCGGTACAACTACCAGAGGACCAGGCAAGCGACGACCGCGTGAACCGCCTGGAGATGCGGGAGTCCACGCGCGACCTCGTCACCCAGGAGGGGGACGCGGTGGACGAGCGTGTGGCCTTCCGCATGAGCGAGCGCCCGGCGGTGGCGTTCCTCAGGGCCTCCGGCACGATGCAGGAGCTCGACGCCACCCTCGCAAGCGAGGACGGTCCCGTGTACCAGATCCGGGGCATGAGCGTGAACGCCACCGTGCAGGAGCGGGGTGAGCGCGTGGTGAACCTCGCGAACCTCCGCGCGGGCACGTACACGCTCACGGCCCAGGCCACGGAGCTCAACGGGTCCGTGAGCCTCGTGCTTCAGCACTACGTGCGCACGGTGGAGCACGTGCAGGTGGACCACGACCCCAACGACACCGTGAACGAGTCCCATCCCGAACCTCCGGAGGAGAACAGCACCCGCGAGGAGGAGAGCCAGGGGAACGCAAGCGAGGATGCGAGCCTCCCCGGTCTCCTGGTGGCGCGCCTCGCGGAGCACGAGCCCGCGCTCGTGACCCCCGACGGTGCCACGAACCTCACGCTGGCCGTCGCCGAGGACACGTGGGCGCACGTCTACGTGTACAACGCGAGCGACGACCTCGTGCAGAACCTAGTGCTCGAGGCGGAGCACCGCCGCCACGACGCCAACGACCAGGGGACCCACGTGACGGTGCCGGTGCCCGCGGGGGAGGACCTCGTGGTGTACGTGGCGAAGCTTCGTGGTCACGGTGACGAGGTGCAGGTGCGCCTCCACGACGCCGGTGACGCCGCCAACGCCACGCTCCTGGAGACGGAGCGCACGAGCCTCGAGCTGGAGGGGAACCACTCCGCTAACACCACCCTCGCGGGTGGCTTGCTCCACGTGGACGTGCACGTGGACGCGCCCCTGGAGTTCCATCGTGAGGTGAACGTCACGGGCCCCCACGGCGTCGTCATGGAGTACGAGCAGGCTGTGAGCGCGCTGGGGATGGCGTGGCGGGATGCCGACACCACCCCCGCGCACTTCGCCGACGGCGCGTACACGGCGTACACCGACGGTGGCAGCGGGTGGCGCGGTGAGGTCATCGTGGACCTCGTGAGCTACGTGCGCTGACCCGGAGCCTCTTCCCCTTCGGGGGGAGCCGCGTGCTCCCCCTCCTTCTCCCACGTGACGCGCCGGAGGTTGTCCCACGTGATGACGCCCCGGACCTGACCCCATCGCTCTACGAGGCGGATGCCCGGCCCCCGCTTGAGGCGGTGGCGCGCATCCTCCACGGGGAGGTCGTGGGGGAGGTTCTGCGGGAGCTCCACCGTCACCACGTCCTCCCGGATCTCCCCCACGGAGGTTCCGCCGTCGTGGGCTTCCACCAGGTCCTCCACCACCTCACGTTGGATGAGGCCCTGGTAGGATCGGTTCGTGTCGCGGAAGGGCATCCAGGTGAAGCCGCGGCTCGCCATCTCGTCGTAGAGGCGCTGGAGCGTCCAGCTGCTGTAGGCGCTCTCCACGGGGCTCGTCATGACGTCCTCCACGGGGGCGGTGGGGGGGACGAGGTTCTGCTCGTGGTACGCCACGAGAGCGCGGAGGACGCGGGCGCCGGTGCGGTACGTGACGTCGCGCCCGAGCTCCAAGCGGGCCACGGCGGACTTGTGCACGTCGGCGAGCTCGGCGATGCGGCGTTGCGTGAGCTCGGCGTGGGTGTGCTTCATCCATCGCACGTAGCTGCGGAGGTCCTCGAGGGCTGGGGGTGCGCTGGGCGGGGCGTCGGGGTCCACGGGTGGGGAGGCCCGTACCCCCACGTAAGGCTTCGCCTCGGTACCGAACCAGGGCGGGTTCGGTTGGCCGAAGGGTACCAACCTATGGCTTCAAGACCCCCTCCGCATCTTCGGGGTTGCATGGGCAGGGAACCGCTTGTTCTACCGCGCGAGCTGCAGGAGCTCGTGGACCGTCATCCCCACGTGGACTGGCAGGGGATCGTGGCGGAGGCGGTTCGGCGCCACGGGCACGCCATCGAGAGCCGGGACGCCCTCGAGCAGGAGCTCGACGACCCCCACGTGCAGTGGGCGAGCGAGGTCCTGCGAGAGGACGCGCACACGCTCCTGCAGGAGGTGCAGGATGCGCATCGTGCTTGACGCGCCGGCGGTGGCCGCGGCGCTCCTCCACCCGGACGGGCGCCATGACACCACGCTCCAGCGCCCCGACGTGGAGGGGCTCCTCCCCGCACTGCTCCTGCGGGCCGTGGACCGCCGGCAGGCGGAGCTGCGGGAGCGCGCAGGTTGCACCGCGGCGGAGTGGGAGTCCCGCGTGGACTGGTTCCTCTCCACCGTGGACGTGGTGGAGGACGTGGAGGTCCAGGCAGCTCTCGACCACAAGCTCGCCGAGCACGCAGCCCAGGCCACCCCCATGGGACGCCTCCTCGCCGCCACCCTCGTCACCACGAACGCGGACCGCATCTGGACCCCGGACGAGGCGTTGCACGAGGCTCTGCCCGGCGCCGCCGTGCCCGATCCTCTTTCCTCGCTGGAGCTTGCGTCGGCACCGTGACGTCCTGCTTCGTTACCGAACCAGGATGTGCGGGGGTACTTGAAGGGATGCAGCTCGTCCTGGGTCCACGGCAGGGAACGCCATGCCGCGACTCCAACCCCACACCTCGGCACACGACGACGCCCTCGAGCACCACCGAGAGCGCGTCCGCCACCTCAGGGCGGCCCTCGCCGACGACACGGACCCCCACCTCCTCCACGAGACCCGGCGGGAGCTCGCCTACCACGCCCGCATCCTGAGCGCGCTGCGGGCGGAGGGACGGTAAGGCCCAACGCCATCCCCACCGCCCCCTTCGTTGCAACCTCCGGACAAGCTTCTTGACCCTCCAGCGCCGCGTCCGTCATCCCCCGAACCGGAAGGTTCAAGTGGGTTGACGGTGAAGGTTAATTGACCTATGATGGCAAGCGAAGGGCGTACGGGATCTCCTTCTCCCACCGGGACGAACTTGACGTCGACATCCGGACCCGTCGGGGGAACGTCGTCGGCTTCGACCTCAACTACCGCACGATGCTCGGGGGCCGGTGGCATGAGGTGTACCGTGTCGACACGCGCCACGGCCACCCCCACATCCACCGATGCTGGAGGGAACCAGGGCAACGCATCGAAGATATCGAGGAGGACCCGCCCTACGATGGCCTCCTTCGACGGTTCCACGATGACATCGTGGACAACTGGCGCCGGTACCGCTTCCTCTACCGAACGGCCCGCAGAGGTGACCGGTAGATGACCATGGAGCAAAGGAACCGCAGGAGGGGAAGCGCCCAGGCAGCGAAGCGCCTCCTCCACGACCTCCTCGAGCACCCCGACAGGTACCCCGACGACTTCGTCAACATCCCCCTCGACGAGGAGGTGCTCCCCCAGATCCTCACGCCCCAACGCATCCGGCTCCTCCGCGTGCTCCGGGACGAAGGTCCCTTCGACAGCGTCACCTCCCTCGCCGAACGCCTCCAACGCGACGTGAGCCGCGTAAGCCGCGACCTCACCACCCTCGACAACCTCGTGGAGCTCGAACGCACCGGGAAGGCCAAGCGCGTCTCCTACGCGGGACGCCCCATCCTCATCCTCTGACCCACCCGAAAACCACATAACCCAGGCCAGCGGTAGCCGGACCGTTCCCAACCTCTTGCGGGGATAGCCTAGCTCGGCCAAGGCGGTGGTCTCGAAAACCACTGGGTTACCGCCCACGGGAGTTCGAATCTCCCTCCCCGCGCTT
>CAZDGP010000099.1:3874-6154 GCA_964505085.1 uncultured Thermoplasmatales archaeon | reverse complement strand
GGCGTCATCGTGAACGTGGCGAGCGTCGCAGGGTACTACACGAACCTCGAGGTGCCCCTCTACAGCCTCACGAAGAACGGCCTCATGCACCTCACGCGGCAGCTCGCTCTCGAGTACGCGCCGGAGGTGCGCGTGAACGCCGTGGCCCCCGGGTGGGTGCCCACGAGCTTCGGGTGGGGCCACCTCGAGAGCGACGCCTTCCAGGAGGCCATCACCAAGACCATCCCCATGGACCGCATGGGGGGCCGGGAGGAGATCGCTGACGCCGTGCACTTCCTCTGCACCAACGGCTCCTACACCACCGGCGCCACCCTCACGGCCGACGGCGGCCTCGGCGCGAAGCTTCGGTGACGAGCCTCCCACCACAACCTTCAAACCACGCCACCCCGTCCCACGGTTCGGAGGCTGAGCCTTGACCCGACGCGCCCGCGCTCTCACCCTGACCCTTACGCTGGTCCTCCTCGCCGCCGGCTTCGCCGGCTGCATCGACGCGGAGGACCTACGGACCTCGCAAGCGACCCCGGAGACGCCCCTGGACGACACCACCGACTTCTCGGACACCGCCGTGTACGAGGGCGACTACGCCACGTACAAGGACCTCGACTTCAGCCACGTCCTCGAGGATGGCCCCCTGGACTTCCTGCCGCAGGAGCTCGTGGAGCTCGAGTCCACGGTGGACGGCGCCGAGGTCCAGATCGGCATCGTGCGCCCCGACGTGCCCGAGGGCGAGAAGGTGCCGGTGGTCGTCCACGCGAGCCCCTACTTCAACGACCTCAGCATCATCGACTACCGGGAGCGCACCGGGCGCCTCACGGAGAACCTCGTGCCCCACGGGTACGCGGTGGCCCTCGTGGCCGTCCGCGGCACCGCCGACAGCGGCGGCTGCAGCGACCTCATGGGGCCCAAGGAGCGCGCGGACCTCGACCAGGCCATCACGCACCTGGGTGAGGCCGAGTGGAGCAACGGGAACGTCGGCATGATCGGTGTGAGCTACGACGGGAGCACGCCCTGGGAGGTGGCCGCCGAGGGCAACCCGCACCTCAAGACCATCGTGCCCATCAGCGGCGTGAACGACATCTACCACCTCATGTTCAAGAACGGCACGACGGAGTCCCGCGGACCCCTCATCCTCAACGCGCTCTACTACGCGTACGGGTTCGTCTTCAACCAGCCCTTGGACGGCCGCAGCGTGCCCCACACCGCCGAGGGCATCATGTGCCCCGAGGCGTACGAGGGCTTCACCGCGAGCATGTACAGCGCGTACCACGGGGAGCGCGACCCCACTGGCTTCTGGGAGGAGCGGAACAGCCGCCCCGGCGTGGAGGCGAACTACGAGGGGAGCATCTTCCACATCCAGGGCCTGCAAGATTGGAACGTGGACCCCGGTCACCAGTACCCCTGGGTGAACGAGCTGGAGGACCAGGGCATCACCGTGAAGCACCTGCTTGGGCAGTGGTACCACGCGTGGCCCGACGGGTGGTACCTCGGCGACGAGATGCGTCGCTACGACTTCATGGAGCAGATCAAGCGCTGGTTCGACCACGAGCTCAAGGAGAACGCGAGCGTCGACGTGGGCGCCAAGGTGCAGGTGCAGGACAGCCAGATGCGGTGGCGCACCGCCGACGCCTGGCCGCCGGAGGGCGAGCAGGTGACGCTCCACCCCACCACGGACCTCACCCTCGACGAGGACCCCGACGACAACACGGCCCAGTGGATGGTGAGCGCCGACGTGCAGCGCACCAACGGCCTCTTCACCCCCTCCGTCGCCGGCGATGCGCCCTGCGGCGGGTGCGTCACCTTCAGCACGGACACCGTGAGCGAGGAGCTGCGCTTCGCGGGGCTCCCCACCTTCCACGCCACCGTCACCCCCACCGCACCCGGCGGGAGCATCGCCGCGTTCCTCTACGCCGAGGACGGGGACGGCGAACGGACGCGCCTCGGCTGGGGACAGATCGACCTCCGGTTCCGCGGCGGCGGCGAGCAAGCTCAGGAGGTCGTGCCGGGTGAAACCTACGTGGCGAAGCTCCAGTTCGAGCCCCTGGACGCCGTGGTGCCCGCCGACTCCAAGCTCGTGCTCGTGGTCTCCCAGGGAAGCTACGGCGACCACGACGCGGAACCCCTGGGCCCCATGTGGCTCCATGTGGGCGATGGCCAGAGCCCGCTCACGCTGAACGTCGTGGACCCGAGCCCGGAGCAGTTCTTCGTGCCGCCGGGCCAACAGCTTCCCAGCAGTTGACCCGCCGACACGAAGGCCCTCGCGTGCTCTTCGTGCCTCCGGGC
>CAZDGP010000099.1:0-3774 GCA_964505085.1 uncultured Thermoplasmatales archaeon | reverse complement strand
CCTCCGGGCGGCTCATACCGCCGGGTCAACAGCTCCCGTAGCGGGCCCGCCGCCGTCGGACATGGCCACCGCGGGTCCGGCGGGGCCTCACGCGAAGGCGTTCTCGCCCCCGCCATCCTGCGTGAAGATGCAGGAGGCCCCCGAGGTGTCCGCCGCCTCCGCGAGGGCCTGCAGGTCCCGGTCCCCGGGCAGGGGCACGACGTTGATGTCGGTGGGGGGAGCATCCTCCAGGACCCCCGGAAGGGACCCCACGCGGACCTCCGCTCCGGCGACCCGCGGGATGCGCGCCAGGTCGGCCAGGCCGTCCAGGAACGCGGTGGCCGTGGCCACCTCGCTCTCGTCCTCCACCACCGCCATCAACCGGATGGTGGCGTTCCAGTTCCTCTGGAGCTGGATGGCGGTGAGCACCGCCAGGTCGAGGTTCCCCAGGTCCTCCACGTCGAGGCTCCACCCTGACTCGGCGGTGAGCCACAGCGTGACGCGCCGTCGGCGCCCCAGCCCCGCGCGGGGATGCTCCCGGTAGAGCATGGCGCCGAGGCCGCTTCGGGGCGTGCGCTCCAGGATGGAGCGGGCATCGCTCGCCTGCTCCTCGTCCGTGGGCACGGGGAGGAAGAGCGTGTTCGGGCGGAAGAAGGCCGCCTGGAACGTCTGCATGGCGTCCACGACGCCCTGGGGGAAGCTGGAGGCTCCGAGGGCGGTGCTGTTCACGGAGAGGTCCTCCTCCCGGAAGGCGTTCCGCACGTCCTCCAGACGCTCCGCCAGGTCGGCGGAGCCTCCGATCCCGGCTACGCCCAGGATGTTGAGGGAGCCCTTGGGGTGGACGAGGTTCCGGAGCATGTGGAAGTCCCGCTTCACGGCGTCCGGGTCCCGCACCGGCACGAGGAGGTTCGGTCGCCAGGCACGATCCTGGGGTCCGCGGAGGGTGTCCACGCGCTTGGCACCCCACTCCGTGAGGGAGAGGAAGAGGCCGCTTCGCACGTCCCCGTAGGGGGCCTCCAGCTGCTGGCGCACGAGGTACGTGTAGAGGAACGCCACGAGGATGATGGCGGCCACGCCGACGGCGGCGTTGACGATGAACATCACCGTGATGCACCCGAGGGCACCCAGGAGCGGCACGATGGTGGGGATGCGCATGAGGGGGCGGAAGGAGATGAGGGCCAGCCGCTGCTCCACCAGGACGACGACGTTGATCATGCCGTAGGTGATGAGGAAGAACATGGTGATGAGGGGGGCCACGGCGTTGAGGTCCCGGAGCATGAGAGCGGCCAGGATGATGCCCCCGGTGAAGACCAGAGCCTTCGTGGGTTCCCCGGCGGCGCTCCGCTCAGCAAGCCACTCGCCCCGGGGTATGATGCGGTGGACCCCCAGCGCTTCCAGGATGCGGGGGGCGCCCACGAGGGTCGCCAGGGCGGAGCTGAAGGTGGCGCCCAGGAGCCCCGCCACCACCGCGGGCCCCCATGCCGCGCGGTCGATCATGATGGTGTAGTTCGACACGAGCTCGTCCACGGTGGCGGTCCGGGCCAGCCAGTACGCGAGGGAGAGGTAGATGATGAGGCTCAACCCGATGGCCCACAGGGTGCCCTTGGGGATGCTGCGTCGGGGATCCTCCAGGTCGCCGCTCATGTTCGCGCCGGCCATGATGCCTGTGGCGGCTGGGAAGAACACGGCGAAGACCACCCAGAAGCTCGTCCCCTGGAACCCGTCCTCCGGTGCGCCGGGGAAGGAACCGAACCAGGTGATGGGTTCGGTCATGGACCCCATGATGCCAGCTACGATGACGGACACGAGGCTTGCGGCGATGACGCCCATGATGACGTACTGCACGCGGAAGGCGAGGCTGGAGCTCACGAGCGCGATGATGAACAGCGTGGCGAAGACGGCGAGGTCCACGAGGATGGCGGGGTGGTGGGGGAACACGTACTGCCACCCCTCCCGGAAACCGAAGATGTACATGCTCACGGCCAGCGCCTGGCTGATGTAGAGGGGGATGCCGATGCTGCCGCCCACCTCGATGCCGAGGCTCTGGCTGATGATGCTGTACGCGCCACCGGCACCCATGCGGATGTTCGTGGTGATGCTGGACATGGAGAGGCCCGTGGCGAGGATGATGCCGAAGGCCAGGAGGATGATGCCCACGGCGGCCAGGAACCCCGCGTTCCCCACGACCCACCCGAGCCGCAGGTACATGATGACCCCGAGGATGGTGAGGATGGTGGGGGTGAAGACGCCGCCGAAGGTGCCGAACGTCTCGGCCTCCACGAAGGGCTTCTCCACGTCCTCGGGGCTGACGCGTTCGCCTTCCAGCGGCTCTTCGTCCACGGGGGCCCTCCTGGGGTGGTGGGACCGCGCCTACGCGTCCTCGTCGTGCCGATGAGGTTCCATGGGGCGGCCGAGGAACCCGATGGGGCTCATCTGGCCGCCGGCGAGGATCGCGCTCGCGGTGAGGATCGAGGCGGCGAGCACGGCGAAGTTCCCGTCCGCGGCCTTCCCGGCGAGGGTGGCTCCCACGTTCACCACGTACACGGTGAAGAAGAAGCTGATGATCGCCAGGATGATCATGATGACGAAGGCCACGATGTTCAGCGCGAAGTCCTTCACTGCATCTCCGAAGTTGCCCATGGTGGTACCACTCATGACATGACCGGTTACGGTGCCTTATGAAGTTTCTGATTGATGTTCCCGTGGCAACCCGCTCCTTGCGGGAGCTCCGCGCCAGGGCGTACCTTGAAGTGACCGTCCCACCGTCGGGGACCACCATGAGCGCTTGGCTCCTGCACACCGGCTCCGCCCTCGCGGGTGCGTCGGTTGGTGCCGTTGGCTTCCGCCACCCGGCCCTCCGGCTCCTGGAGGTCGTTTGAGTGCTCGGGTGGCTCCTGGTCGCCTTCGTCACCATCCCAGTGATCGAGCTCCTGCTCCTCATCGAGCTGGGGGAGCGCCTGGGCCTCGTCCCCACGCTCACCCTCGTCCTCGCCACCGGGCTCGTCGGGGGCGTCCTCGCCCGCTGGCAGGGCACGGAGGCGCTGCGGGACGTGCAGCGGGCCATGGCCACCGGCCGCGCTCCCACCCGGGAGATGGGGGCCGGAGCGCTCTTCCTCGTGGGTGCCGCGCTCCTCCTCACCCCCGGCGTCCTCACGGACGTGGCGGGTTTCGCCCTCATGGTGCCCGCCGTGCGCCGCGGCGTCGCCGAGGTCCTCATCCAGCGGGCGCGGGAGAGCGACCGGGTCCACGTCCACGTGCACACGGGCGGCGTGCCCGGCGGCGGGACGCCCTTCCAACGCCAGGATGACGGGGATGTGGTGGATCTGGATGAGAGCGAGGTCCGGGAGACGCGGCGGGACGGGTCCGCGTAGGAGCGTGGAACGTGGCCAGGTGCGGGGTGCAACCCGTGGTGGCGTCAGTCCTCGGGGTCCGTGCCGGTGGCGCCCTCGTCCTTCACGATGCGGACGCGGAGGATGCGCTTGTCGGAGCCCTTCTCCACCAGGAGGTCCACCCCGCTCACGTTCACGAGCTCCCCCTCCTGACCCAACCGCCCGAGCTCGTGGGTGATGAGGCCCCCCACGCTCTCGTAGTGCTCCTCGTCCGGGAGCTCGATCCCCAGTTGGGCGTTCACCTCCGCCACGTCCAACCGGGCGTCCACCACGGCGGTGCGCTCGTCCAACCGGTTGATGGGTTCCTTCCTGAGGTCGTACTCGTCGAAGATCTCCCCCACGATCTCCTCCAGCACGTCCTCCATGGTGATGATGCCGTCGGTGCCGCCGAACTCGTCCACCACGA
>CAZDGP010000098.1:0-6241 GCA_964505085.1 uncultured Thermoplasmatales archaeon | reverse complement strand
GGCCGTGGCGGGGGACGGCGAGGTCACGGGGGAGGTGCACGATGTCCCGGAGGCGAGCCTGGAGGTGCTGGACCGCCTGGAGGGAACCCCCGACCACTTCGTGCGGGTGCGCTTCGGGGACGCGTGGGTGTACGTGTGGCGGGGGGAACCGGAGCCCGCGTGGACCCTGGTGGAGGATGGGGTGTGGCCTGTGGTGGGCCCCTAGGTTCCTGGCGGGGTCAGGCGTCCACGTGCCGTATCCCCACCAGCTCATCCTCATCGTACTCGAACCGCAACCGCGGCCGGTCCGCGTACCGGTCCTTCCGTTGCAGAAGGTAGCTCGCGATGAGGGGGAGCCCTATCGTCACGTCCACGTAGGCGGTGGACTTCACGGCGTCGGCGGCGATCTTCCCCCAGCTCTGGGCTTCCTCGAGGGTGCATCCGCTGAGGCCGCCCCAGTAGGGCTTGTCCTGCGTGAGCTGGATGGCGTACTGGTGCCCGCCGGGGTCGTGGCCCAGGACCTCGCTCACCACCTCCATCTGCTGGATGTAGTTCTTGGGCACGCCGCCGCCGAGGTAGATGACGCCGGTCTTCCCGCTCATGTACTTGATCTGCGCGAGCTCGTAGTGGTCGCGGATGGGGTCGATGCGTGGGGGTTCGCGGCCGGCTTCCTTGGCTTCCACGTGGTGCTTCACCATGCCGATGCCGATGCTGGAGTCGTTGAGGGCGGGGGCGAAGACGGGGACGTCGTGCGCGTGGGCGGCCACCATCCAGGAGTCGGGGTCGTCGAAGTGCCCGGCGAGGTGGTGGAGGATCTGGCGCGTGCTGTAGCTCCCGGGCTCCATCTCGTGGAAGAGGCGCCCGAGCTCGTCGTCGGTCTCCCGGAACATCTCCTCGTCCACGAGGGTGTCGTAGAGGCGGTCGAGCCAGAGGTCCCGGAGCACGAGGTCGTCGGCGTCGGGGCTGGAGCGCCAGAACTCGCCGCCGCGGGCGGCGTAGAGGTCCTGGTAGGGTTGGCTGGCGGTGGTGACGACGACGTCCACGAGGTTCGCCTCGATGAGGTCGCGGAAGACCTTCCGCATGCCGCCGGCCATGAGGCTGCCGGCGATGCCCAGGATGATGGTGGGGCGGTCCTCGTCCAGGAGCGCGTTCTCCCACACGCGGGCGCACGCTCCGAGGGCGCGGGCTTGGAAGCTGGCGCCGGCGTACGCGTTCACGAGGTCCTCCACGGTGTCCACGTCGCCGGGGCTCACCTGCTCCACGGGCGTGGTGAGGAGGTCGTCCCGGGTGATACCCAGCTCGCCTGCGCGGCTCACGTCGTCCTTGGGGTCGTCGGCCACGGTGCCACCGAGGCGGGGAAGGGTGACGCGGGCCCTAAGGGTTGCGGGTGGCGGGAAGGGGGTGCGCTCGCCGGAGGGAAGGGAGGCGAAGTCGGGAGGCTGGGAGGCTTTGGCCCCCGGCGAGCGGGGTCGGGTCGACCCGGGGTGGGATGGGTTCGAGGGAGCTTGACACCCGCGGGAACGTTGGGGCATCCCCCAACGTCACGGTCGCGCCGGGCGCCTGCCCAGGACCCACGCGGCACCTGCCAGCACCAGGGATGCGGCGGCACCCGCGGGCGCCGGCACGCCGAGGCCCTGGGTCTTCACGAGGAAGGTGACGGGGCGCGTGAAGGCGTCGAGGTCCAGGCGCTGGTAGTGGCGGCTCACCACCTCGAGATGCACGGTGTCGCTGCGGCTTACGGGTCCCAGGTCCGTGGGCGCGCGGAAGGTGGCGGTGAGGGTGGTGGTGCGTTCGAGGTCCCCCTGCTGGAGGCTCCGCGCCACCTGGGCGTCGGGAAGCGACACCTTCACGCCGTCCCGGTCCACGGTCCGGAGCGTCACGCGGACGCGGTCGTTCCCGAGGTTCGTGACCTCCAGGGGCACCGCCACGTCGTCGCCGGGGTCGGCGGTGACGAGCTTGGGGGCGGCGTGGACGTTCACGAGGTTGAGGAAGTCCGCCTCCACGGTGATGTTCGAGGTGGCGTTCCACGGGCTCTCCTGGAGCGTGGCGGTGAGCCGGACCTCCGCTCGGGTGAAGGCCGGTGCATCGCCGGTGGCCTGGATGAGGAGCACCGCGTGAGCCGGGAGCGTATCCTCCCGCGACGGATCGCGGGGGCAGTCCTCGGGGTCCACGGGGACCGTGTGGGGGCTCACGGTGACCCTCAGCCACGCCGGCGTGTCGTGGAGGATGAGGTCCACCGGTTGGAGGTCCTCCCGGTCGTGGATGTCCTCGCATGGCACGTGGGCGGTGACCTCCCGCTCCAGGGGAGCATCCAGGGGTGCGAGGGGACCGGACGTGGCTTGGATCTCCAGGTCGTCCCCGTGCTCGGCCGCCACGTGGGGAGCTGCCAGGAGAAGGAGGGTGAGCACCACGGCGGTGAGGAGGGGGCGGCGTCGCGGCGCCGGCGGGGGCGTGGAGGGTGCGGGGGCGGTGCGGCGTGCGCGACGCATGGTGGTTGAGCATCGCGGGGTTGGATGAAGCTTCCGCTTGCGTTACGCACCCGGTGCCAGGGCTTCAACCGTGACGACGTGGACCGTGAGCTCGTAGGATCCGGTGGCGGGGGGTCCGCCGCTCACCTCCGCCTGCCACGACCCGGTGAGGCCGGGGAGGAAGGTGGCGTCGAAGCCACCGCAACCCAGGCAGGGCGCCTGTTCACCGCGGTGGGCGGTCCCGTTGGGGTCCGTGAGGACCCACTGCCACGTGTGGAGGACACCGCCGCCGGCGCCCACGGGCACGACGAAGCGCCCGTCCGGGGGCACGTCGAAGGTGCCGGCGTGGGCCCCGCCGGGGGGTTCGAGGCGCAGGGCCGTGGTGGCGTTGGCCTCCAGCAGGCCCTCCGGTGCGCCGAAGCCGGCCTCCTGCAGCGTGTACGTGACGTTCCGTTGGGGAAGCTCCAGGTGCGTGAACCAGGCGGCGGCGGGGGCGTAGGCGTACCGGGCGTGGACGGTGCCGTCCCCCTCGGTGGCGGTGAGGGTGAAGCCCGTGCGCGGGCCCACGGGGGTGTCCACGATGCGTTGGGTGGCCTCCACGGTGACGTTGGCGCGTCCCCACCGCGTGGTCCACGAGCGTCCGTCCTCCAGGGGCCACTGGAAGAGCTCCGTCACGTGGTCCTCCTGCACCCCCGCGAGGTCTTGGGCGCGCACGGTGCCGAGGTACGGGAGGTCGAAGATGGCCTCGTAGGCGGCTTGCCGGGCGTCGGTGGTGGCCACGTGGTGGTGCGTGGCGTTGCTGTGGGCCACGGCGAAGGTCACGTTGCTCGTGCCGTCGGGGCCCGAGAGCTCGTAGGTCCACCAGAGGCCGGGGCTCCACCGGGGTGCGGGGTAGCGGGGTGTGGGTTCGCTGGCGGGGTCGTCCGTGGGTGTGGAGGCCAAGCCGCCCGGGTCGTTCCCGGTCTCGCCCTGGGCTGAGGGGAGGTCCTTCCCGGTGTCGACGCACCCTGCGGTGGCGAGCGTGAGGAGCAGGATGGCGACGAGCACCTTCCGCAGCGTCATGGGTGGTCCCGTGGGTGCGGGAGGGAACTTAAGCGTTGCCTGCGGGGGGTCCTGCGGGGCCCGGGGTTCAGTTCTCCTTCTGGTCCTCGGGGCCGGGCTGGCCGCTTAGGAGGTCCTCGATGCGGTCCAGGGTCTCGGCCTGCTTCCGCATGTAGGGGATGTCCGTGTTCTCCTGCACGAGCTCCTCCAGGAGGTTCTTCACCCTCCGGTAGGGCCAGACGCCGTGGAGCGCGTAGTACGTGCGGGCGCGGGGGGACTGCACCTCCTTGCCGCCGCCGGCGAAGGCGCCCACGCCCACGCTGGCGCCACCCTTCTCGCCGCCGGCGCCGGCGCCAAGCCCCGCGAAGGACTGGTCGCTTCCGAGGCCGAAGCCGCTGGCGGTGACGGGGATGATGGTGCCGTACCCGAGGATGCGTCCCACGAGGCTGCGGGAGCCGTCGACGTCCGTGATCTTGCTGTAGCGGAGGCTCCGCTCGTGGCTTCCCAGGAGGCCGCCCTGGAAGATGAGGCGGTAGTTCGTGATGTAGTACCGGTGCGTTTGCCGGTGGAGCTCCACGAGGAGGATGCCGACGCCGCCCATGAGGACGGTCCACGCGGGGATGAAGAGGAAGGGGTCGGCGGGGAGGCGCCATCCCCCGTAGGCGAGGAGCACCACGGTGCCTGCGATGAGGCCGCCAAGCAGCGTGAAGAAGAGACCCCACTGGATGAGGACGACGCTGGCGATGACGCCCAGGAGGAGCACCACGAGGTACCACACGACGTAGGCGGCGGGTTGCCCCACGTCCCCGATGAAGGGCCAGGAGGTGACGGTGCCCCAGCTGGGGTGGTGGTAGAGGAACCAGAGCCCGATGCCGGCGGCCACGAGGGCCACGGGCAGGGCGAAGAGGTGGCTGAAGCTGAAGGGCACGGGTTTCTTCCGTTGGAGGAGCTCCTCACCCTCCAGGAGATGGGGCTTCGCCATGGCGACCACGTGTAGTAACAGGTGAGGGATTGTAAGGGTGTCGTTGGCGCGCGGTGGGCCATCGGACCCCCCCGTCACAACAAACGCTAAGTAGGGCTTCGGCGACGACGGGTCGAGGTCGAGGTCCGTGAGGCTAGGTCGTGCCCCATCCATCTTGCTCAGCGTCACGCTGGTGGCTGTCGCCCTCGCCGGATGCCTCCAGGCGCAGGATGCGGGGGTGGGGAGCGCCAACGCACCGGGGGAGGACCCCATGTCGTCCCTGGTGCCGCCGGCGCCCAGCTTCGCGTCGCCTCTGCTTCTGGATGGGACGCGCGCCGGGGGGGAGCCCGTCATCGCGGTGCATCCCGACGGCACGATCCTCTACTCGAGCCACGCGGGCACCACGCACTACAACGCCTGGGAGGGCGGGGTGGACCCGGACTTCGCCACACCCTACACCACGCAGTCCTTCATCTGGCGGAGCACCGACGGCGGCGCCACGTGGGAGTACGTGGGCTTGCCGGAGGCGAACGCGGGCCCCCACGGTCCGGGGCACGGTTTCTCCGACCCCGACTTCGCCGTGGACGAAGCGGGGAACGTGTACCACACGGAGCTCTACCTGGCGCAGGCCTCCGTGAGCAAGAGCGACGACGCGGGCGCCTCGTGGTTGCAGGGGAACCCGGCGGCGAGCCACTGGCCCATCGTGGACCGGCAGTGGTTGGCGGCGGGGGAGGCGAACGAGGTGTTCCTGAGCTTCAACCAGATCCCCACGGGGCACATGGTGCTCCGCAGCACCGACGGCGGCCTCACCTTCCCCGAGCACACGTACGTGGACGGTGGCGCCGGGAAGATCTACTACGACAAGGCCAACGACGTGCTCTACGACCACGACCTCGACGATGAGGAGGGCACGTACGCCATCCAGGTGAGCACCGACGACGCCGCGAGCTTCACCCGCCACGTCATCGCGCAGGACCGGTCCCTCTACGACGGGGGCTTCGCGGACCTCGCCATCGACAACGCGGGGAACGTGTACGCGGTGTGGACGGAGACGGGGCCCGGCGAGGGCACGAGCATCTGGATGGCGAGCAGCGCGGACCACGGCGAGACGTGGACGCGCCCCAGCCAGGTCTCCGCCAGCGGCGGCACGGACATGTGGCCCTGGATCGTGGCGGGGGACGCGGGCCGCGTCTTCGTCACGTGGATGCACGCCGACACCACGGCGCCGCCGGGGGAGGCCGACGACGCGGAGTGGTTCGTTCACGTGGCCCAGTCCCTGAACGGGAACGACAGCGCGCCCCTGTGGAAGGTGACGCAGGCGACGCCCGAGCCCTTCCACGAGGGTGCCATCTGCCAGATGGGTACCGCGTGCCAGTGGAACGGCGGCGACCGCCGCCTGGGGGACTTCTTCACCGCCACCCTGGACAACGAGGGGCGGCTCCTCGTCGCCTACCCGACGACGACGATGGATGGTGGCGAGGGTGCCATCAGCCATCCGGCGTTCCTGAAGCAGCAGGGCGGCGTGTCCGCCTTCTCCGACGTGGGCGCGTTGGGTGAAGCGTTGGCGTGGCACCGCTGATGGGGAGGGGTGGAGGGGGCGGCCTCTGGGGTTACTCCACGATCTCCAGGTTCCGGTCGGCGCCGGTCTGGGTGTAGGCGCGCCAGCTGGAGTCGGGGTCGTAGGGTGCGGCCATGATGATGTGGATGTGGCCGAAGCTCGAGAAGAACTGCCGGTCAGCGTAGCTGGGGAACGCCTCGGGGCTGGGGTGGGTGTGGACGGTGCCCACGAGGC
>CAZDGP010000097.1:0-6269 GCA_964505085.1 uncultured Thermoplasmatales archaeon | reverse complement strand
GGACCATGGCCGGCGAGGAGATCACCTACGAGAGCCTCGTCAACCGCTGGCGCCGGGAGGTCACCACCGGCCCCACCGAGCTCACGCGCATCCACCCCGCCTTCTACAACAAGGTGGAATCGTACCTCCAGGAGCTCCAGGAGGACTACCAGCGGGAGCACAAGATCAACCCCACCAGCGGGAAGGCCATGATCCTCCGGGACGAGCTCTTCAACATGCGGAAGGCTCTGGAGGACATCTACGACCAGCGCGAGCGCAAGGTCGTCCTCTCGGCTCTCGCCACCGCCCGGGGAAGCAACACGGACAAGACGAACATGACCGAGGGCGAGCGGGACCTCTTCGAGCGCCTCGTCCGAGGCCTCAAGGAGGGCCGCCGCAGCATCCTCCGCCGCCACGACCGCGACCTCGCCGAGGACGCGCCCAAGGCCAGCCCCGTCCCCGACGTGGAACCCGAGACCCCCGAGGTGGCGCTCTCCAGCTACGAGGGCGACCCCCCCGCGCCCCCGGCACCCTCGGAGGAAGCCGACGACGTCGCGGAACCCGCCACCGCCGACGCCACCCCTGCCGCGCCGGAGACCCCCGAGGCCCAGGAGGAGGCCCCCGAGGCCCAGGAGGAGGAGACGGGGGAGGATGTGGCGGAGGACCATGGCGACCCTGGACCTCCGGCGGAGGATGACGTGGAGGTTGAGGTCGATGTGGAAGCTGGCGGATCCCAGGATGAAGGGCTAGGAAGTGGCCGCGTGGTGGTGCAGGTCCTGGAGGACGTGCCCGAGTTCACCGCCAGCGACATGCGCACGTACCGGCTGCGCCCCCAGGACATCGCGGCCCTCCCCCAGAGCGCCGCCCAGGCGCTGGTGGACCGCGGCAAGGCCCGCCTCGTCACCGGCGGCGCCGACTGAGCAGGTTCGCGCCCTCCTCCATCCCAACGATCCTCGACGAGAGCGAACCAACCAGCTCACGCTGAGGGGTCCTTCGTGACCCGTGGAGCCAGCGCACCCGTCACCGGGGGATGCCGTGGTCCACGTCGCCGGGTTCCATGACCTCCACCTGGAGCACGTCCGACACCTCGTAGGAGGCGCACTCTCGGTCGCCCAGGATGAGGAAGCCCACGTCACCCAGGTCGCTCTCCTCGATGACGATGAAGAGCTTGGACTCGGCGATCTCGTACCACATGCGGAGGAAGACCGCGTAGGTCGAGCCGGAGTCCAGCCAGAGCATGTGCTCGGTCTCCAGGCCATGCTCCTCGGCCTCCCGCGTGGCCTGGTCCGCGAAGCGCTTCACGGCGCTGATCACCGCTTCATCCTCCAGCGAGGCGCGGATCTGGCGCTTCATAGGTGCGTCGCGTTCGTGCTCGGGGTTCCAGTCGATGGTCCAGAAGATGGAGCCCACCATGGTCGCCACCCCCTATTCCACCTGCTGCATCATGAAGGTTGTGCAAGATGCGCCTACACATCCCCCTCGGGAAGGGGGTGTCAGGGCGTCCTCGGCTCGGTGCCGGCGGCCCGCGCTCGGAGACCGTAGAACTCGAGAACATGCTCGACCTCCTCGCGGGGACCGGCCGCCTCTGTCTCGAGGTTCACGGCCACCTGCTCCGCCTCCAGGTCCACCGTGGCCTCCTGGACCCCCGCGCAGGCCAGGAGCGTCTCCTGGACCTCCTCCTGGGCGGCTCCGCAGGCCCACGTCTCCACGTCGAACCGGATACGGTGCATGGGAGCCTCTGGAGGACCGGTCCCTCCCTTCAACCCATCGTCCAGGAACCGACACGCACCCCGGCCACGGGTCCACCCTGGGACCTCGAGGTCCCCTGCCCCCGGGTCCACCCTGGGGCCGTCCGGCCTCCCCACCCCCGGCCACGGGCGACAAGCCAACAGCATCGGGCGAAGTTTCTTATACAACCCCCACGGTAACGGGGACCTGCCCCTGTGGAAACTTTATAAACCTGCAGGGCGTCCACCCTCCCCGAACCTCCACACCCAGGTGACCCCCATGAAACGACCCCGACGGATCAAGAGGTACTGCCCCCACTGCGAGACCCACCGCGAG
Source organism: uncultured Thermoplasmatales archaeon (assembly GCA_964505085.1). GTDB lineage: Archaea > Thermoplasmatota > SW-10-69-26 > JACQPN01 > CAZDGP01 > CAZDGP01. The sequence goes on along the minus strand of CAZDGP010000097.1, from coordinate 4,226 downwards.
CACGAGGTGGAGCGGGTGAAGACCAAGCCCGCCAGCGAGTTCAAGAAGGGTCAGCGCCGCTTCCGCCGCGTCATGAAGGGGTACAGGGGTTTCCCCCGTCCCCAACCCAGCGGTGAGAAGCCCACCAAGCGCGTGAACCTGCGCTACCGGTGCCGCGAATGCAACAAAGCCCACCACAGCCAGGGCATCCGCGCCAAGCGGTTCGAGTTCGTCGGGTGATCAAGATGACCCCCGACGCAGCCAGCCGGTTCCTCAAGGTCACGTGCGGTGACTGCGGGAACGAGCAGACCACGTTCAACAAGCCAAGCACCCAGGTGAGCTGCGCCGTCTGCGGCAGCGCCCTGGTCGAGCCCCGCGGCGGACTTGGGATCCTCCAGGTGGAGGAGGCCGAGGACGTGGAGGACAACGCGTAAGATGGTCAAGTTCGGCAAGTTCCCGGACGAGGGCGAGCTCGTCGTGGGCACCGTGAAGAAGGTGGAGGGGTACGGTGCCATGGTCGACCTCGAGGAGTACCCTGGAGAGGAGGGGTTCATCCACATCAGCGAGGTCGCCAGCGGATGGGTCAAGTACGTGCGCGACTACGTGCGCGAGGACCAGAAGGTCGTGACGAAGGTCCTGGGTGTGGATCAGTCCAAGGGCCACGTGGACCTCAGCCTCAAGCAGGTGAACGAGCACCAACGCCGCGAGACCATCGGGCGCTGGAAGAACGAGCAGAAGGCCGAGAAGCTCTTCGAGATGCTCGCCGAGCGCCTGGGCGCCGACGATGTGCAGGAGCTCTACGACGACTTCGGCATGGAGCTCGTGAAGGACTACGGTGGACTCTACCCGGTCCTCGAGGCCGTGGCCATCGAGGAGGATGCCCTCACCGAGGCCGGTTACGAGGGTGACTGGATGGACGAGTTCGTCGAGATCGCCCGCGAGAACATCAGCATCCCCTTCGTGAAGATCAAGGGGTACGTGGACCTCCGGTCCTACGCCAGCGACGGCGTGGACCACATCCGGTCCGCCCTCGAGGCGAGCGTCGAAACCGAGTACGAGGACGTGGAGATCGAGGCCCAGTACATGGGCGCACCCCACTACCGCCTCATCGTGCAGGCTCCCGACTACAAGGCCGCCGAGGACGAGCTCCAGGAGGCGGCCCGACGCGCCCTCGATGTCATCGAGGACCGCGGGGGTGAGGGCGGGTACCACCGCACCCTCGAGGACCTCCAGAAGGAGTCCTGAGGCCTTCCCCATGCTCCGCAGATGCCCCGTGGACGGTGCGTACACGCTCCAGGAGACGTGTCCGGAGCACCCCGACGAGGCCACCGTGGAGCCGGGTCCCGCCAAGTACAGCCCCGAGGACCGGTACGGTTCGTACCGTCGCCGCCTCAAGCTCCTGGACATGCAGCAGGACGACGCCTAGCTCACCTCACACGGAGCTGACACCATGGACGACGTCAACGTCACCTACTACGATCAACCCACCTTGAACGACCCCATCCTCATCGAGGGCCTCCCCGGCGTGGGGAACGTGGGCAAGCTCGCCGCCGACCACCTCATCGAGGAGCTTGGCGCGGAGAAGCTCGCGCAGATCCACAGCAAGTACTTCCCCCCGCAGGTGCTCGTGCTCCCCGACGGCACCGTGCGCCTCGTGAACAACGAGCTCTACTTCTGGAGGAACCCCGTGGAGGGAGGCCGCGACCTCCTCATCCTCATCGGGGACTACCAGGGCCTCACCGCCGACGGGCAGTACCTCCTCGTGAACAAGGTGCTGGACATCTGCGAGGAGCACGGTGTCCGCCGCCTCTACACCCTGGGCGGGTACGGCACGGGGAAGATGGAGGAGAAGCCCCGGGTCCTGGGTGCCGCCACCGGCCCCCAGCTCGTGAAGGAGATGGAGGCCACCGGCGTGGTCTTCGAGGAGAACGAGCCCGGCGGCGGCATCGTGGGCGCCAGCGGGCTCCTCCTGGGCATCGGCAACCTCCGGGAGATGGAGGGCATCTGCCTCATGGGCGAGACGAGCGGGTACCTCGTGGACCCCAAGAGCGCGCAATCGGTCCTGGAGATCCTGAGCGAGGTGCTGGGCGTGGAGATCGACTTCACGGACCTGGAGTCCCGCGCCGAGCAGATGGACAAGCTCGCCCAGCAACTGCAGGACCTCGAGCACGCCGCCGAGGCTCCCAGCGAGGACGACCTCCGGTACATCGGGTGAGGTGGTTCCGGTGCCCACGAGCACCCGCTTCCTCGGCAACTCGGCTCCCGACAACCCCCAGGTGGAGCCTCTTCTCGACGCCGCTCGCACCCTCCACGATGACGGGGTCGTGGGGGAGCGCGGGGTGCTGAGCGCCCGCTACGGGAACCGGTGCACCGTGAGCCCCGCCGGCACACCCATCACGAGACTCGCCAGCGGGAGCTTCCTGGAGGTGGTGGAGTACGACCCCCACGGGGACCAGCTCCTCATCCTTGGCGGGTCGGAGCCGGACCCGCAGGCGGCGGTTCACGCCCTCGTGTACCGCGCCCGGGATGAGGTGAAGGCGATCCTCCAGTTCGACGTGCCGCCGGACCACCCCGTCCATGACGTTCTCCCCCGGGCTGAGGGCAAGGGCACCCCCTTGGACGATGCCATGGGGGTGCTGGAGGGGCTCCGGGACCACGATGCCGTGAGCATCGCGGCGCGCTGGGTCCTGGCGGTGGGGGGCACGCCGGCGGAGGCTGAGGCGGTGCTCCGCGGAGCCCTCGCGGGCACCTCGTAGGGGTTCACCCTCCACGGCGTCGCATCTTGAACCACCCTCCCCGCTGGAGGATGCAACCTTCTCCTTGCAGATTCCGAAGGTGCTATACGTCGTCACCATGTTCCGCGATAGCACCCGACAACGTCGGGAGGCATCCGCGGGGGGCGAAGCTCGAACTCAGGGTGGTCCCCGGCGGGGAAGCAACGATAACATGCGCAAGACGATCTACGCTTTAGCTGTAGCTATCGCGGCTCTGGCCGTTGTCATGGCTCCGGCCACGACCGCGGTACAGGGAGGCACGACGAACGAACTGAAGGTCCAGGAGGGCTTGGACCTGGACCTCGACACGGACACCGTGGACGAGGACCTCTTCACGGGACGGTACATCGTGGGGTTCTACGAGATGCCCCAGGAGACCGACACCTACCAGGGTGAACCCGTGGTGAAGGTGAACGAGAAGCTTAGCTTCCTCCTGGTGGACACCGACGACCCCACCTTCAAGGAGAAGGCGAAGCAGGACGACCGCGTCCGGTACGTTGAGGCCGAGCACACGGACTACGAGCTCGCGTACACGCCCGACGACGCGGAGTACCCGAACCAGTACGGGCCCCAGATCACGAACACGGAGAGCGCCTGGGACACGACCCTGGGCAGCACCTCCGTGGTGCTCGGGCTCCTGGACACCGGCATCACCATCGATCACGAGGACTTCGTGAACGACCGCGTCAGCGGGTACGACTACGTCAACGATGACAGCACCATCGATGACTCGGGCAACTGCAACTACCACGGGTCCCACACGGCGGGTACCGCGGCCGCCACCACGGACAACGGTGTGGGGATCGCGGGCATGAGCGAGTCCAGCATCATCATGCACAAGATCTTCGACAGCGGCTTCTTCGGCTGCGGCTCCGCGGGCACCACCGCCATCGCCGACGCGCTGGCGGACATGGGTGACAAGGGCGCCCACATCAGCAGCAACAGCTGGGGCGGTGGCTCCGACACGGCTCTGCTCGACGGCATCGACTACGCCAACAGCAAGGGAGTCATCCACGTGGCCGCCGCAGGGAACGACGGCTCCTGCACGGACTGCGTGAGCGAGCCCTGGGCAAGCCGCCCGGACAAGGTCATCATCGTGAGCTGCAGCGACGAGTCCGACGGCTTCTGCAGCTTCAGCAGCGAGGGCCCCGAGGTCGACGTGGCCGCCCCCGGCAACAACGTGCTGAGCGTGGACGGTGGCACGACGACGGGTTACCAGCAGATGAGCGGCACGTCCATGAGCACGCCTCATGTGGCAGGTGCCGTGGGCCTCTACATCGCCGCCAACGGTGATGTGAGCCACTCCACCATGGAGCAGGAGATCGCAGGCAGCTCCGACGACATCGGCCTCAGCGCCGACCGGCAGGGGAGCGGCCGCCTCAACAGCGGTGCCCTCGTGGGCTCCAGCAGCGACGGCGGCGATGACACGAACAGCGCGCCCACCGCGAGCTTCACGTACAGCTGCACGGACCT